>JAVVDT010000079.1:0-9848 GCA_032250875.1 Desulfuromonadales bacterium
GTCCTTTACGCCGCACAATCAAATCCGCTGATTGACGCAGAGATTGCGGAAAAGGGCCGTTTCCGGACGAAAACTAATTATTGGAATAGATAACTTGATGCAAGAAGCTAAGATTGCCCTGGTGACAGGGGCAAGCAAAGGAATTGGCGCTGCGATTGCCTGTGAACTTGCTGCAGACGGATTTCACATTTGGCTGAATTACCGTTGTGATCACCTGGCGGCTCAACGGGTTGCGGGTAAAATTGATGGTGCCGGCGGCAAATGCACCCTCATTCCCTTTGATGTTGCTGATGGCGCAGCTGTCACTGCTGTTCTTGAGCCATTGCTAGAAAAGGAAGCCCCTTTTGTTTTAGTGAACAACGCCGGATTCGCTCGTGACGGCATCATGGCTTTGATGAGTCAGGGCGATTGGGAAGATGTTCTGGCTGTCCATCTCAACGGCTTCTTCAATGTGTCTCGGCTGGTAGTCGCTCGCATGCTAAAGAAGAGATGCGGCCGCATTGTTAATATAGTTTCCACTTCCGGCGAAACCGGTATCGGTGGGCAGGTGAATTATTCTGCCGCTAAGGCCGGATTGATCGGTGCAACCCGCTCGCTGGCTGCCGAAGTGGGTCGGCGTAACATTCTGGTAAATGCGGTTTCTCCTGGTTTTATTGCTACCGAGATGACTGATAATCTGCCTAAGGAGCAGATTCTGCCGAGGATTCCTCTCGGGCGGCTCGGTAAGCCGGAAGATGTCTCAGGAATCGTCAGCTTTCTTTGTTCAGAACGGGCCAGCTATATTACCGGACAAGTTTTCGCCGTGAACGGCGGGGCTCATATATAACAATGAAGGATTTTCAGTTTGTATAGGGTGGCCATTACCGGAATCGGCATCGTTTCATGTCTGGGAAACGACTTGGTGTCTGTCGGGACAGCTTTGCGTGAGGGACGCTCCGGGATCGTATGTGATCAACAGCGAACAGAGCTTGGCTTTCGCAGTCCTCTGACCGGGCAGATTCAGAATTTCGACGTCTCAATCCTCTCCCGCAAACAACGCAAGACGATGCCGGATTTCGCGATCTGGACCTACGCCTCGGCCTGTGCTGCTCTCGAACTGGCCGGGCTTACCGAGGCCAGTGTGCAGAATGAACAGACCGGCTTGATTTACGGCTGCGATTCCAGTTGTGTCGCCGCCATTGAACAGGTCGACGCCTTGCGTGAGGGGGGTGAAACAAAAGCGATCGGTAGTGGTCAGGTGTTTCGCTCCATGACATCGTCGGTCACCATGAATCTTAATACCCTGCTCAAAACCATGGGTGCTTGCTGGACCCTCAGCTCGGCTTGTTCCAGCGGAGGACATGCAGTCGGTCAGGCTGCCGATCTGATCCGCTTTGGTCGTCAGGAGCGGGTGATCTGTGGTGGTGCGCAGGAAATCAGCTGGCAATCGATGTGCAGCTTTGATGGCCTTGGAGCCTTCTCCATACGCCTCGATAACCCCGCGGCGGCCTGTCGCCCTTTTGATGCTGATCGCGACGGTCTGGTGCCAAGTGGCGGCGCAGCCACGGTGATTTTGGAACGATATGATCTTGCTGAACAACGTGGCGCGAAGATTCTCGGTGAACTGCTTGGCTACGGTTTCTCCTCGGATGGCGCACAACTTTCAGTGCCGAGCGATAATGGGCTTAGCCGGGCGATGTGTTCAGCTCTCGATCAGAGCGGTCTGTCAGCCGGGGAGATCGACTACCTTTGCGCACATGCCACCTCGACTCCGGTCGGAGATGCGGCCGAGGCCACCAATATCCGAAAGGTTTTTGGTATGAAGACGCCGCCGATTTCATCATTGAAGTCGATGACCGGACACGAGCTCTGGATGTCGGGGGCGTCGCAAGTGGTTTACGCAACGATCATGGCGCAGCAGAAGTTTATTGCCCCGAATATTAATTATAAGAAGCCGAATGGGGCAACCGCTGGCTTGAATATCATCCGCGAAACCATACCCCAGGCACCACAAAAGGTACTCTGTAACTCTGCGGGTTTTGGTGGGACCAACTCCTCTCTTGTTCTTGCCTACTCCTGAGGCTATGCAATACGACTCCATTGTCATCGGGTCTGGCCTCTCCGGGCTGACCTGCGCGCTGTTGCTGGCGCGGAGCGGGCAGCGGGTGCTGGTGCTGGAACAGCATGCTCAGCCGGCACCGGTGGTGCGCGGCTTTTCCCGTGGTGGCATTTATTTCGACAGTGGGTTTCATTATGCCGGTGGTTTGGGTGATGGTGGCGCTTTTCAACCCCTGTTCCGCCATCTAGGGCTGGACCGTAAATTGCAGCTGTTTCCCTTTGCGGAGCAGGGATTTGATCGTTTGCGGCTTTCAACGACCGGCGAAACCTTTGCTTTGCCGGTCGGTTTTGAAAACCTTAAGACTGCACTGAAAAAGCGATTTCCGGGAGCTGCCTATGGGATTGGTCGCTACATCGATGAGATCGAGCAAAAATGGTGTCGTTTCCCTTATCTTGATTTGGATGTCGATATTGCTGATTTCAGCATCGAATCGGTGCATGGTGAATCTCTGACCAGCCGTTTGCAGGAGTTCTCAGCTTACCCGGAATTGCAAGGAGTGCTCTCTATGCATTCTTTGCTTTATGGGATCGATCCAGTAGATGCTTCTTCGACTCTCAACGCACAGGTTGCCGGCTCTTATTACCATTCGGTGCATGGGATAAGTGGTGGAGGGCGGGCTTTGGTCAACGCCTTGCTGGAACTGTTAATCCAAGCGGGAGGCGAAGTTCGTTGTCAGGCTCAAGTGGTCGGCCTGCGAACGGCAGCCGGAGCAGTTGCCGGGGTCTGCCTGGCAAACGGGGAAGTGATTTTTGCTAACAATGTGGTCGCAAGCCTCAACCCGACCCTGCTGCCAGAATTATTGCCGCAGGGTGTGTTACGGCCAGCTTACTTGAAACGGCTGAAAAATTTACGCCAGACCTCTTCCGCCTATGTTTTTTTTGGCAAGGCCAATCGTGCAGTAGAGTCGTTGCACCGCAGTAATCTGTTTGTGCAGCCGCGACCCGGAACCTTTTCGCCTGGTCTTGACCTGCCGCTCGAACAACGCGGATTCTATCTGGCGGCAGCTGAGCAGGGTGTCGCCAGAGAGCAAAAAGGTGTGATCGGCATTGTTCCCGCTGCTTACGCAGAGGTTGCCAGATTTTCTGCTGGCGGAAAGGGGCGAACCTGTGGCTATCTGGAGAAAAAGCAACAGTTGGCGGAGCGACTGCAGCGGATGTTCGCAGCGAGTTGCCCGGAACTTGCTGAAATGGAATTTCTCGAACTATCAACGCCTTTGACTTTGCGCGATTATTCCCTTGCGCCTGATGGCGCAATGTACGGGGTTGGTCGCTATATCGGTCAACATAACCCGCATCCGGCCACCCGGTTGCCCGGCCTGTTCCTGTCAGGACAGGCGATTGCCGCGCCCGGCTTGCTAGGCGCGGTGGTGGCTGCGTATCTGACATGTGGCTCAATGCTTGGACATGGACTGCTGCGTGGAGAGATAAAGAAATGCCGCTAGAAAAAGTTGTCGTTACCGGAGTTGGGATCATCTCCCCTTTAGGCCATAGCCTGGAGCTGTTGACCGATGCCTTGTTAGCTGGCGAGTCAGGGGTGCGCAATCTGCCCGAGTTGGAAAAGGTCGGTGGACTGCGTTCGCGCATAGCGGCGATCGTTACCGGGATCGAGCCGAAGCTGATTCCACGCAAGCTGCGCCGCTCCATGTCCAATATGTCGATTTACGCCTACCTGGCCAGCCAGCAGGCGTTGCAAATGGCGACCTTTCCCGCTGAACAGCTTTCTGCTGGACGGACCGGGGTTGTGATCGGCTCAACTCTCGGCAGCACAACATCCAGTGAACAGTTTTTTGCCGATTATTTTACCGATTACAGCCTTGAGCGGATGAAGTCGGGGCTTTTCTTTCAGATTATGGGGCATTCCTGCGCAGCCAATGTTGCCCAGTCTCTCGGCATTACCGGTCGAGTGATGGCACCCTCGGCCGCCTGTGCCACCAGTTGCCAGGCAATCGGCTATGCCTACGAACAGATCGCTTTCGGTCGTCAGGATGCCATACTCTGCGGCGGTGCCGATGAATTCCATCCGCTGACCGTGGCGACTTTTGACATCATGCATGCGGCATCGATCGGCTATAACCAACAGCCTGAGCAGTCCCCGCGGCCTTTCGATGCAGCCCGGGATGGGATGGTCTGCGGAGAGGGAAGCGGAATCCTGCTACTGGAAAAAAAGAGCATTGCCGAAGCACGGGGCGCGACGATCCTTGCCGAGGTCGTTGGTTTCGCCACCACTTCCGATACCTCCAGCATCGCCACCCCGGATGTCGGGGCGATGTATGAATGTATGCGCCTGGCGGTTGAGGATGCCGGAATATCTGCCGTGGAGCTCGATTATGTCAATGCCCATGCGACCGGCACCCTGCAGGGGGATGTGGCCGAAGCAGTGGCGATTCGTCAGCTGGTCGGTGACCAGGTGCCGGTCAGTAGTTTTAAAGGCCATCTTGGGCACACCATGGCGGCCAGCGGTGCGATTGAATTATCTGCCAGCATTGATATGATGCGGCGCGGTGAGCTCGCGGCAACCCGCAACCTACAGCAAATCGATAAAGCCTGTTCCGGATTGTTCCATCTGCAGCAGAATCTGAAAATACAGCCAAAGTATATCTTGAAAAATAATTTCGCGATGGGCGGTATCAATTCCACCGTCATCATAAGGAGCAATAAGCATGACTGAACAGGAAGTAATTGAACTGATCGACTCTAGCCTGGCCGAAGAATTCGAGCTGGCGCGGGCCGACATGACTCCCGAGGCAAATATCTATGAAGATCTGGGGCTTGATAGTCTTGATACCGTCGACATGGTGATTGTTTTGGAGGGAACATTCAATTTTAAAATCCGTGAGGAAGAATCAGTCCGGGCGATTCGCACTCTGGGAGATATCCACCGCTTTGTCTTTGAAAAAGTTTCCGGGCTTTAGTTGAGCCGGACGTTACCTCGAGTGAACGATAGCAACAAAATAGCAGTAACAAGCCGCTCCCCTCATCTGGCGATGCTCGTGCTGATGAACCTCTGGTGCTACGGACTGCTGCTGCTCTGGACCCTGTTTGGAATTTTGGTGTTCCCCTTTGCCTTTGCCGTCGGTTGGTTGTTTTTGCGCTGGTCGACAGATCGCGTGATGCGCTGGTTTATCTGGATTTACGGTCGCGGTTGGATGCTGTTGATGAACCCTTTTGTCCGGTTTCGTCGTCAGCAGATGGAGCTGATTGAGACCGGCAAACCGTATCTGCTGGTGGTCAATCATCTTTCTTTCTTCGATACCTACTGCATGGCCATGCTGCCAGTCTACGACATCACCTTTGCGGTGCGGTCCTGGCCGTTCCGGATGTTCTGGTACAGCGGGTTTATGCGTTTGGCCCGCTATCTGGATGTCGAAGGGAGTTGTTGGGACGAGATCTTGAACAGCAGCAACAGCGCTTTTGCTGCCGGTGGCACGGTGCTGTTTTTCCCTGAAGGACATCGCAGCCGTGACGGCCAGTTGCAGCGATTTTATTCCGGCGGCTTCAAAGTAGCGATCGCCGCCGGGGTGCCGCTTGTGCCGCTCTGTATCGACGGCACCAATCGGTTGCTGCCGCCAGGGCGCAAATGGTTGCACCCCTGCCAGATTAGTTTGCGGGCGCTGGCACCGATAAATACAGCCGACTTCAAGGGACAGAATGGCCATACCCAACTGCGCAAACTGGTCAAGCAACGGATGGTAATAGCTCTTGAAGAGATGCGCAAAGGGGTCGTTTGATATGTAACGGCCTGACCATTAGCGAAATCGTCGGGGAGGACTGATGGAACTGCCGTTTGCTGCCGAGGACTTGATCCCGCACCGGTTGCCGATGCGACTGATCGATCGTTTGCTGGAAATCGAGGGTAAAAATGGGGTCGTCGAAGCGCAAGTTGCCGCCGAATGCCCGTTCGTTGATGCGGATGGAACGCTTGAGGCTGTGGTCATGATTGAACTGATCGCCCAGGCCTATGCTGCCCTTAAGGGATATCTCGACCGATTGGAAGATAAGCCGGTCCGACAGGGTTTTCTGGTCGGGGTAAAAAAAATTACTACGCTAGAAAGCGCTCGAGCCGGTGAGCGGCTGCGGATAGAAATTCGCACCCTGGGAGAGCTCGCTGATTATGCCATTGCTGAAGGGCGGATCTGGCGTGGAACCGAACTGATCGCCCGAGGCGAAATCAAAGTCTGGATTAACTAATGTCGCAACTGAAACGTTTATTACTTACCTCTCTGGTTCCACTGCTGTTGATCGTTCCCCCCGTTCTTGCGGAGTCGACCGACATCTCGTCATTGCTGGCAGAATTAAAGTTGGCGGCGTCAGCAACAGCAACCCTGTCGAGCCATTTTGTTCAGGAAAAGCACCTGTCAATCTTTGCTGAAAAGCTGCTTTCACAAGGGCGCTTTATCTATCAAAGGCCGGATTGGTTGCGCTGGGAACTCTTGACCCCGGTTGCCTCCGGATTTGTATTGCAGGGAGAGAAGGGGGAGCGCTGGAATGGTTTGAGCCGAGAAAAGCAACGGTTTTCGCCTGAAACTGATCCGATTATGGGCATGATCGCCCAGCAATTGCTCGCCTGGGCTCGGGTTGATATCGACTGGCTACAGCAACGTTATCGGATGGAGCTGCAAACCTCCGAGCCTGTAAGTTTGCGGCTTTATCCCCATGATCCGGCAGAGGCTGGCTTTATCGACTATCTGCAGATCCTGTTTGCCGATGACCGACGGCATGTCGCCGAAGTGTTGATGGTTGAGAAGGAGGGTGACAGCACTCTACTCCGTTTTACTGATGTTGAAATCAACATCGAACTCTCGCCTGATGCTTTTGAGACACCTGTGTTCCGATGAAATTATTTGCTGCCTGTTATTGCCGGTTGCAGCAGCGCCGCGGCTGGCTGGTGCTAACTCTGTTGCTGCTGTTGAGCTTCGCTGGCTGGTACCTTCCGCAGATGAAGGTCGAAGAGAGTATTTCCGCGATGCTGCCTGATGGCGAGTCGCAGGTGGCAAACGACTTTCAACTGCTGCAGCGCGCGCCTTTTGCCCGAAAACTTGTGATCCATCTAACCGCCGAAGCTGGGGTAGACAGCGACCTGTTGATCGCGGCGACCGACAGCCTGCGGCTGGCCTTGCCTGCAGAGCTATTCATTCATCCGTTCAGTGGTCCGGGAGAACTGGCGACAGGTCCGCTGTTTCGACAATTGGGCGATTATCTGCCGGAGTTGGCTGATGCTAAGGACTTGCAGACGGTTGCTGAGCGGTTAAGCCCGGCTAAGATTGATGCTTTCGTTGCTGAAGCACTGGCGCAACTGCTGCAACCGCAGGGGGTAGCGCTGAAAGGGGAAATCCGTCGAGACCCTCTACAGTTGGATGCTTTAGCGTTGCAGAAACTGCGTTACCTGAATCCTATTCCCGGGGTCCGACTGGAGCGCGGACATTTTATCAGTCAGGACGGACGCAGCAGTCTGATTCTTGCCGATACCCCGGTGCCGATTACTGACGCGGCTGGGAGCAAAACACTGCTTGATGCTTTTTCTGCCGCTCGGCAGCAACTGCCGGATGGGATCAGCGCTGAACTGGTCAGCGGGCACGCTTACACTCTGGCTAACGCTACTGTGATTAAAGCAGATATGCAGCGCGTGCTGCTGGCTTCCGGGATTGGCATTCTGCTGCTATTTTTCCTGTTTCTGCGTTCACTCCGTGCGCTGGCGGTTTATTTGTTGCCACTTTTCAGCATGCTTGTCGCGGTGCTGGTGACCGCTGTCTGGTTTGGAACGCTTTCAGGTATTACCCTCGGCTTCGGTGCGGTGCTACTTGGCATCACTATCGATTTCGGTCTGCATGTCTATTTTGCTCTCCGTAATGGCAGTGGGGCAAGAACACGTGAACAACTGTTGCAGGCGGTCTCGCGACCTGTCCTCTTCGGTGGTTTGACCACCTTGGCCGCGTTTGCCGTGCTGTTGCGTTCAGAACTGCCCGGACAACGGCAACTGGCGATCTTTGCCATGGCCGGAATTGTAGCCGCGCTCCTGTTGGCACTTGTTTTCCTGCCCCATTTTGTCGGCGACCGAGAAGACTCAACACTTCCCTCTCGACAGCTACTACAGAGGGATGTTTATGATCGTACTCCGGGATTGCGGATCTCTGTGCTGCTGCTTTGGCTTTTAGTTTCCGGCGTTGCTGCCTGGCAGGCACAGAAGCTGACCGTCAACGGGGAATTGCGCCAACTCAGTTATCTTCCGACAGAACTGCAACAAGCCGAACAGCGACTTGGTGATAGCTGGGGGAATATGCGTGGACGTGCCCTGGTGTTTGCGAGTGCAGACAGATTGGAAGACGCTTTACAGCTCAATGAGCTGGTTTGGATGCGGCTTGAAAAGCAGGGGCTGCAGGACGATGCTGTCAGCCTTGCTCCGATCTTCCCCTCGCAGCAAACGCAGCGGCAACGACTGCAGAATTGGGAAGATTTCTGGCAACAGCGCAGGGCGGCCACCTATGACCTGTTGCGGGCCAGCGGGCAGAAAGTGGGATTTTCCGCCGCTGCCTTCGATCCCTTCTGGGCGCGACTAGACCGGCCGCAGTCATTGATTAATCAGCAGCTGCTTGAAAGTTGGGGGCTTGGCCGGATGCTGGACAATCTGTTGCTGGCTGATGGACAGTGCTTTCAGGTGATGACTTTAATTCCCGATCGTTCAGAACTGGTCAGTGTTCTGGAGAAAGATCTTGAGGCAATTCCAGGAGTGACTTTGGTTTCCCAGAGCCGTTTCGGCAGGCAGTTGAGTGATGAAATCGGTGCTGATTTCAGCCGTTTTATCAGCTCGGCCGGAATTGCCGTACTGGTGTTGCTGCTGATTTTGTTTCGGCGTCTGCCGGAAGTGCTGTTGGCGCTGTTGCCGGTTTTGACCGGTCTGCTGGTCATGTTCGGTGGCATGGGCTGGCTCGGTCTTGAGATGAACCTTTTTAACGTGGTCGCCTCAACTCTGATTATCGGCCTGGGGGTCGATTACGGTATCTTTATGGTTTGCCATGGGCAACAGGAAGAGGATCTCGCCTCCTCGCGGGCGGTGATGATCTCCGGGCTGACGACTCTGGTCGGCTTCGGTGCCCTGGTGCTGGCCAAACATCCGGCGCTGCATTCAATCGGCTTGACGGTGCTGCTTGGGATCAGTGCCGCTGTGCCGACGGCAGTGTTGGTGATCCCGGCGTTTCGACCTAAGAGGCACTGGTGATACGCTTGCTTGCTACCATATTGCTGCTGGGCTTAGTAGCCTGTGTACCGGCCACTCCGCTGCAGCAACTGCCGACCAATTGCCAGGCAGATGCAACGCAAGTCCAGTTGCTGGCAGAGAACTGGTTACTGCAACCCGGAATCTGGCGCTTACGCCAATCGGCATTGTTGGAACTCGGGCCGAAGAAGCTGCCAATGGAAGGGTTTTTGCGTCTTGATCTGCAGAAACGGGAGGCCCGCTTGCTGGCGATGAATGAGATGGGACTGGTGCTGTTCGATTTGCTGATTAGTGAGAATGAACAGCAGCTGAAACACGCTATCCCGCAATTGCAGCAGATCAAGGGCTTTGCCCAGGGGGTGGCACAGAGTATACGACAGATTTTTTTAACGCCGACGCCACAATCAACGGACCAACTACAGAATCGCGGCAATTCTCAACGGCTCTGGCGTCCCACTCCCGGCGGCAGCCTCGGATTTGTTTTCGACTGTCAAAGCGAACTGCGTGAAACCAGGCACGTTTCCGATAGCGACGATTGGCG
>JAVVDT010000007.1:0-38962 GCA_032250875.1 Desulfuromonadales bacterium
CTGCACAGCATGTGGGCTGCAGCTGTTGCTTGCGGGAAGTTAAGTGACAACGTTGGGCGCAGGCAATGGCTGCAGACTACATGCACTCGCTTATAGGCTGAATCGTTACCAGTTCGTTTGCTCAGGGCTTTCAAGACACTATCATTGCAGGTTTTTTTGAATTGTAAACTGTAATCTTCCAGGATCTTAGCTTACCGGCACGCTGCAAACGACACAGCCTGGAATCGCAGCTTCATTTTACTTCCTTTCTGAAAGGCATGTCCCTATTATGACGAGCCTTTCAGTTCACGGCCTAAACCGCCGTAAAGATTGACGACAGTAGGAATAACCCGGTAAATACGTTAGAATGCAACTGTTGACATCCGGAAAGCATAATCATGAATAATTTTACAATCGGCTGGCGCGAGTGGCTGGCATTGCCGGAGCTCTCTATTCCGGCCATCAAGGCGAAGATCGATACCGGAGCCAGAACTTCGGCTTTGCATGCTTTTTCCGTCGAACCTTACGAAGAGAACGGCCTGCAGATGGTTCGATTCGGCGTCCATCCGTTACAGAGACGCCTGGACGTGGAGATTATCTGCGCGGCGCCGATCAAGGATTTTCGCGAGGTCAGCGACTCCGGAGGGCATCGGGAGATGCGTTATGTCATTGAGACCGATATACAGCTCGGAACGCAGTCAAGACGGGTCGAGATGACCTTGACCAATCGCGACAACATGAAATTCCGCATGCTGCTCGGCCGTACCGCAATCGCAGGTCACCTGGTGGCTCCCGACCGATCCTACCTGCTGGGTCGTAAAAAACACAAATATTGAAATGAGAATGAAGCCATTATGAACATTGCCATTATCTCCAGGAATTCCAAACTCTATTCAACCCGTCGCATGGTTGAAGAAGCCATTGCCGGCGGACATGACGTCCGCGTCATCGATCCGCTCCGCTGTTACATGACGATCGCCAGCCAGCGCCCGACGATTCATTACAAAGGCGAGGAGCTCACCGGGTTTGATGCGATCATCCCCCGGATCGGCGCATCGATCACCTTTTACGGCACGGCTGTCGTCCGGCAATTCGAGATGATGGGGGTCTACAGTATCAATGAATCGGTGGCGATCAGCCGGTCGCGCGACAAACTGCGCAGCCTGCAGCTCCTGGCACGCAAGGGGATCGGTCTGCCGGTCACCGGCTTCGCCCATTCGACCAATTTCACCAAGGACCTGATCACCCTGGTCGGCGGCGCCCCGCTGGTCATAAAGCTTTTGGAGGGAACCCAGGGAATCGGCGTGGTTCTGACCGAAACCGACAAGGCCGCCGAGAGTGTTATCGAGGCGTTCCGTGGCCTGAAAGAGAATATCCTGGTCCAGGAGTTCATCAAAGAAGCCGGCGGCGCCGATATTCGCTGTTTCGTGATCGGCGACAAGGTGGTGGCCTCCATGAAACGTCAGGCGGGCGAAGGTGAATTCCGTTCCAACCTGCATCGCGGCGGCAACGCAACGCTCGCCAGATTGACTCCGCAAGAACGTTTGACCGCGGTAAGGGCCGCGAAGATCATGGGGCTGAACGTGGCTGGTGTCGACCTGCTGCGTTCCAACCACGGCCCGGTGGTCATGGAGGTCAACTCTTCACCAGGCCTCGAGGGGATTGAAAAATCCACCGAAAAGAATGTCGCCGGCATGATCATCGATTTTATCGAAAGACAAGCCAAACCAGGCAAAACCCAGACCCGGGGAAAAGGATGAGACCACAAGCATCCTTCACTCTGGGCAGCACGGAGATTGCCGCCGGCGAACGCATCACGATCGAGCTGCCGATGGCCCGGCTCTACACACATTCGAAAATCACTCTGCCGGTCCATGTGATCCATGGCAGGCAAGCGGGCCCGACCCTCTTTCTTTGCGCCGCCATCCACGGCGACGAAATCAATGGTGTCGAGATTATCAGGCGACTGCTGCAGCACAAAACCATCGCCCGTTTGCGAGGAACCCTGCTCGCGGCACCGGTCGTCAACCCGTATGGATTCATCCAGAGATCGCGTTACCTGCCGGACCGTCGCGACCTGAATCGTTCCTTCCCCGGCACCCCGAAAGGATCACTGGCCGGGCGTATCGCCCACCTGTTCATGCAGGAGATCGTCTGTCGTTCCACCCACGGCATTGATATTCATACCGGCTCGAATTATCGCAGCAACCTGCCACAGATCAGAACCTCGCTGGGCAACGCGGAGAACCTGCGACTGGCCAGGGCGTTCGGCGCACCGATGATCATTCATGCTGAGACCAGAGACGGATCTCTGCGCGAAGCGGTTGCCGACCAGGGCATCCCGGTTCTGCTCTACGAGGCCGGCGAAGCCCTCTATTTCAACGAGTCCGCGATCCGTTCCGGGGTTCGCGGAGTCATCAATGTCATGCGAGCCATCGACATGTTGCCGAAAGATCGCAAGCCCCGCAGCCAGGAGCCTCTCATCTCCCGCAAGACCAGCTGGGTCAGAGCCTCCAAAAGCGGAGTCTTCTACAAACAGGCGACTCTTGGTACACTGGTTCGCAAAAACGACCTGCTGGGGATTATAAACGATCCTGTCGGCGATCAGGAAGAGAGCATCCGCGCCCCCTTCACAGGGGTGGTCATCGGCCAACTCACCCTGCCACTGGTTCACGAGGGCGACGCCCTGGTGAACCTGGCGCACGTAGATGATCACGGCGAAGCGGAGGAGGCTCTCGATGATTATGCGTCCTCTCTCACTGAAGAAGATTTCGGACTGGAGCGCTAGTAACCAGCGGCTGGCCTGCAGCAATGACCACGGAGATAGACGGATATGGGCAAAAAGCATTTTCTGAATCTCGACTTCCTGAACCTGCCGATCAACCGGGACCTCTTCCAGATCAAGGCCAAGAAAATCGGCCTGCCACCGGGGACCTTGACCCATGTCGGCGAGCAAAAGACCGAACGACCGGTGCTGAGTTCGATCGACTACGATCAGACCCGCTTCGACACCCGCACCGACATCGCGATCGCGGACGCCGCCGCTCTCAAGGAAACCGCGACGGTCAGCTGGATCAATCTGAGCGGTATTCACGATGTCAACCAAATCGCGGAAATCGGCAAACATTTCGACATCCACCCCCTGGCACTCGAAGACATCCTCAACACCCGGCATCGGCCGAAGGTTGAGGACACGGATGAGTACAGCCTGATCATCCTCAAGATGCTGTTCTTCGACGACAAATCACAGAGCATTGCAACGGAGCAGGTCAGTCTGGTTCTGGGAGCGCATTATGTCCTCACTTTCCAGGAACGTGAAGGGGATGTCTTTGACGGCGTCCGTGACCGTCTGCAGCGCAGCAGCGGCCGGATCCGCCAACGCGGCTCGGACTATCTGGCCTACGCCCTGATCGATTCGATTGTTGACAGCTATTTCCATATTCTGGAGAAGGTTGGCGATCGACTTGTAGAGCTCGAAGAAGGCTTGACCGAACATCCCGACCAGGGAACCCTGAAAACGATCCACCATTTCAAGCGTGAACTGATTTGTCTGCGCAAATCGATCTGGCCCATGCGTGAAGTGGTCGCCGGTCTGCAGCGTGAGGAATCCGCTCTGATTGACGCGTCGACTTATCCATATCTGCGCGATCTCTACGATCACACCATCCAGGTTATCGATACCACGGAAATTTATCGCGACACCTTGTCCAGCCTGCTCGATCTCTACATGTCCAGCATCAGCTACCGCATGAACGAGATCATGAAGGTTCTCACTATTATGGCGACTATCTTTATCCCGCTGACCTTTATTGCCGGTGTCTACGGCATGAATTTCGAGTACATGCCCGAACTTAAATGGCGCGGCGGATATTTCATGGTCTGGGGGGTAATGATCAGCTGCGTGGTCGGTATGCTCATTTATTTCAGGAGGAACAAGTGGCTATGAGCCCGCAGAGACGACCAGCCCTCTGGTTCACCATCATACTGGTCATTTGTCTAAGTCTGTTGCTCTGTACCTCCGACGCTTTCTCTGCGACGGCGGAAGAACTCCCTGCCAAGACTGAAGAGACCCCTGCAGAGAAGAACTTCCTGCCAGGCCTCAGTGAAGTGATTCCCAAATCAACCGGAGTCGCCGCCGAAATCAGCGAAGCGGATGCGATCATTTCCCAGGCGGGTTCATTGGGTCGAGTCTACCAGCAGCTTGAACAACTTACCGACAAACTCACGAAGTTGGAAGAACGGTTTACAAACTGGGAGAACGCTATCAACTGGCCGCTGAACCGCCTTATGTCAGCGCAGGCCAGCTATATCGAGATCGACCAGGAGCAGAAAGGTTTGCTCGAACAGCTGTTCAAACAGCTCAAAGACATCGAAGTTCTTCGGGAGAAATGGACTGCGGAAAAAGCATACTGGCAGGAATGGCGGGAATCCCTTCGCCAGGAAAAGGTTCCAGTCCCTGCAGAGACCTTCAAGAAAACCGAGCAAAGCATCGATGATCTGCTAAAGCGGATAGCCGCGGCTTCAGCTCAGCTGGTCAAAAAGCAGGAAGAATTCGCGCAGAGCCAGGGGCTTTTGGCCAACCGGCTCAACTTGATCAACAGCACTCTCAATCAACTGCGCCATGAAACCTTCCGGCGCAATGCGTACTCTTTGTTCAGTCCTGAATTTTATCAACAATTCACCCCGGAACTGTTTAGAGAATACCGCGACAACATCATATTGACCATCAAGCTTCCCGATGAATTCTGGCAACGCCAGGGTTGGATCGTGATCCTTCAGCTGTTGGTCACCGTTACGCTCACGAGAATCCTTTTGAAACGCAGGCGGGCAACTGAGCCAATCAGTCCCGAGTGGCGTTTCTTTTTTAAACACCCCATCGCCGGTGCGATCTTCCTGACCATCGCAGCAACCAGCACCCTCTATACCAACGCTCCACCCTCCTGGAACTGGCTCATGCTGACCGCCGCCACGATCGCCGGCACGATCCTGGTCGTGGCAATGGTAGAAATCCCTCGCCGCAGGCGCTTGATCAGGGCACTGGCCGTCATCTACCTGGTTTCGGAAGCTCTCAAGGTCAGCGGTCTGCCGACGCCCGCATACCAGTTGTATGAGGTGATCCTCTGCGCGGTCGCCGCGCCGATATGTTTTTTGATCGCCAGTCGCCGTCGCCGCCAGAAACCGGGACATTTCGGTGCTTACGTCGCTTCGCTCTATTTAATCAGCTTGTTTGCTCTGATCGGCCTGGTTACAGCTCTGCTGGGTTTTTCCACCCTCTCGATCCAGTTGGTCGATGCCGTGCTCGGAACCATCATCCTGCTGTTCATGGTCAGGATGTCGATTCATCTGGCTGATGGTGGCATTACCGAGTTCTTGCACCTGAACTGGGTCAGAGAGCGCACGTTCATCAGGCTTCTCGGCATCAGCACCGCCGAGCGGATGAAAACGCTGGCGCGCATTTTCATCCTGGCCGATGCCGGCCTCTTTCTGCCTGTCGTATGGAACCTCTACAATAACGTCGATGAAGTCCTGACCAGTCTCCTGAGCCTTGAATACACTGTCGGTGAATTCAGCATCTCGGCCTACATGGTGGTAATGGTCATTATGGTTCTCTATCTGACCAACGTCGCCTCATGGATACTGCAGGCCTTCGCCGATGCTCATTACATGTCTCCTCGCAAGATGGATTTCGGCGTCAAAACAGCCCTGAAAAGACTACTGCACTATGCCCTCTTCACCATCGGCTTTTTTATTGCCGTCAGCATGGCCGGACTCGAGCTGCAGAAATTCGCTCTCATCGCCGGCGCTTTAGGCGTCGGCATCGGTTTCGGACTGCAGAACATTGTCAACAACTTTGTCAGTGGCCTGATCCTGCTCTTCGAGCGTCCGGTCAAGGTGGGGGATACCATCAATATCGATGATCAGTGGGGGACCATCACCCGCATCGGCCTGCGCTCAACAGTCTTCGAGACTCTCGATCGTGCCGAGATCATCGTTCCCAATTCGGAACTGATCTCGCAGAAGGTCACCAACTGGACCTTTACCACCAATGTCTCCCGCATTGTCGTGGTTGTTGGTGTCGCCTATGGCAGTCCGTTAAGCAAGGTCCTGGCAATTCTCATGCAAGTAGCGCAAGAGCATCCCGACATTCTCCAGGATCCCGAGCCTTCGGCAATTTTCACAGGTTTTGGCGACAGCTCCATCAACTTCGAGCTGCGCGTCTGGGTTTCCGACATCAACAAGCGCCTCAAGGTAAAGAGCGAACTCGGACTCGCGATCGACGGCTCATTCCGCGAAGAAGATATTACGATTCCTTTCCCGCAGCGCGACTTGCATTTACGCAGCATTGAATCTAAGCTGGGACCGTTACCTGAGGCTCTCTCGGGAAACAGACCAGCCGAACCTGAAGGACCTAGCGAATGAACTTTACTGATCAATTTCACGATGCCTGCGGCATGGGCATCCTGGCTCATCTGCGTGCCCAACCGAGCCATTTGCTGCTCGAGGACGCTATTCACGGCCTCACTCGCATGATGCATCGCGGCGCGATTGCCGCTGACGGCAAGTCCGGTGACGGCTGTGGCATTCTCTGCGCCATGCCGACCACCTTTATGCGGCTGGTCGCCCGCGAAGCCGGAATTTCCCTGCCTGAAGATTTTGCCGTTGCCACTCTGTTCTTGACCGACCCCGATCTGCAGCAGGAACTGTTTCGTAAACAATGCGCGAGCAACGACCTCGAGGTCGTGCTGTTCCGTGACGTCCCCATCGACAGCAATGCCCTTGGAGCCTATGCCCGTGAACGTCTGCCGAAAATCGTGCAGGCATTCGTGGTACCTGCCGAGCTGAACGCGACCCGGCGATTCGATGCATTGATCTATCTGACCCGCAAAGAGACCGAACATCGCCTCAAGGAGAATAATGGCTTTTACGTCGCCTCCTTCTCGCGGACCCTGCTCTCTTACAAGGGTCTGGTCATGCCAAACTACCTGCAGCAACTTTTCCCTGATCTCAACAGCGTCGAGTTCGCCACCCATCTCGTCATGTTTCACCAGCGTTTCTCAACCAATACGCTGCCTCAGTGGCGGCTGGCCCAGCCGTTTCGCAGCCTCTGCCACAACGGCGAGATCAACTCGATCCAGGGCAACGTTTTCAACTCCCTGGCCAAGGCCGCGGCCATGCACAGCCCGGTTTTCAGTGACGCAGAGCTTAAGCGGATCATGCCGATCCTGCAGGACGGCGGCAGCGACAGCGCCAAACTCGACAACATGTTCGAGTTTCTGCTGATCAACGGCGTCGATTACTTCAAGGCGGCGCGCATGCTGATCCCGCCGGCCCGCCACAACGTAGCGCACATGCCAGCCAATCTGCGCTCATTCTACGAATACACTTCGGCAGCCTGGGAACCCTGGGACGGCCCGGCAGCGGTCAGCATGACCAATGGCCGCTACATCGGCTGCCTGCTCGACCGCAATGGTTTGCGTCCGGCCAAATACGTCATTACGACCGATAACCGGCTGCTGATTACCAGCGAGTTCGGGGTCATCGGCACCCCGCCGGAGAAAATCCGTGAGCGTGGCCGCCTGCAAAGCGGTGAAATGATCGCCGCCGACCTGCAGACCGGTCAGGTGTTCAAATCCGGCGACATCGACCGCTACCTGATGGACTCGCAAACCTACAGCGAATGGTTGACTGAGCGTACCTGTTATCTGATGGAGTTCATCGAGCACCAGTTCGAGGATCTGAGCGACTTCCGTTACAAAGATCTCCATCGCCTGCAGCGTTACCACAACGTCAGCCATGAGACCGTGGAATATGTCATCAAGCCGATGCTGCGCGAGGGCAGGGAACCGACCGGGTCCATGGGCGATGACACACCACCGGCCGCCTTCTCCACAGTACAGCGCGACTTCGCCGATTTCTTCCGTCAGAAGTTCGCCCAGGTCACCAATCCGCCAATCGATCCCTACCGCGAGAAAGTTGTCATGTCGACGACCATCGGCATCGGCGAGATCGGCAACCCTCTGATCGAGACGCCAGACCGTGGCCGACGTTTAAAAAATATTTCGCCGATCCTCTCCCACGAAATCTTCGAGGCCCTGCTCGCCTTCGGCAATCCGGATCACTCACGCTTCGAGACCTGCTATCGACATCGATTTTTCACTACCGGTTTCGACCACGACCTGCGCCAGGCTCTTCAAGATCTTGGAGATGCCGTCATCAGCGCGGTCAAGGATGCAGGAGTGCGCGTGCTGGTGCTTGACGACCGGGTTCTCGACAAAGACACCAAGCTGATACCGATGGCCATGGCGGTCGGCTCTCTCAACCAGCGTCTGCTTCAGGAAGGCCTGCGTCATTTGACCACCCTGGTTGCGGTCTCCGGCGAGGTGATCAACCCACACCAGGCCTGTGTATTGATCGGCTTCGGCGCTGTCGCCATCTATCCCTGGCTGCTCTATGCCAGCGGTCTGGAAATGTGTGAGAACAAAGGGATGACACCGCGCGAAACCCGGCTGGCACTGAAGAATCTTTACGAAGCATTGACAAAGGGGATTCTCAAGGTCATGTCGAAGATGGGGATCAGCACCGTTTCGAGCTACCGTAATGCGGCGCTGTTCGACATCCTCGGACTTTCAACAGAGATCGCCAAGACCTGCTTCACGGCCGCAAGTTCTCTGCTCCCGGGACTCGGCTTTGCCGAGATCGAAGCACGCATCAGCGAGACGCATACCCGGGTGTTCCGCAAGAGTTACATGCAGCCGGTCTACCCGCTGGCCGTTGGCAGTGCAGGCCGAGACAACCCGGGTGGCGAATACCATGACTTCAACTCGTTGACGATCGTTACCATTCACAAGTTTGCAGAAACACGGACCCGTGAGGATTATCTCGCGTTTCGCAAGTTGATCTACGGCCGCGGACAGAAGTTCGTACGCGACTTCTTTACCTGGAACTCCCCGCACATGCCGATCCCGATCGAGGAGGTCGAACCCATCGAGGCGATCACGCGCCGTTTTGACTCCGCCGCCATGTCGCTTGGCTCGATTTCTCCAGAGGCCCATGAGGCCCTCGCCGAAGCCATGTATATCCTTGGCGGCTGCTCTAACAGCGGCGAAGGCGGGGAAGCCCCGGAACGATTGAAGACCAACCGCAACAGCAAGATCAAACAGATCGCCTCAGGCCGCTTCGGCGTCACTCCCGCCTATCTGCGCAGCGCGGAGGAGATCCAGATCAAGATCGCCCAGGGCGCCAAGCCGGGCGAAGGTGGTCAGTTGCCAGGCGAGAAGGTGACCGCGCTGATCGCCTCGCTGCGCCACACCATCCCCGGGATTACCCTGATCTCGCCACCACCGCACCATGATATTTACTCGATCGAGGATCTGGCGCAGCTGATCTTTGATCTCAAACAGGTCAACCCGGACGCCCGCATCTCGGTCAAGCTGGTCTCCAGCGAAGGTGTCGGCACCATCGCCGCCGGCGTCGCCAAGGCTTATGCTGACCGCATCATCATCTCCGGATCAGAGGGAGGCACCGGCGCGGCCCCGCAGACTTCGATCAAGTACGCAGGCAACCCCTGGGAGCTCGGACTCGCCGAAGCGAACCAGAGTCTCAAGGGGAACAATCTACGTGACCTGGTGCAGCTGCAGACCGATGGCGGCATCAGGACCGGCCGTGACGTGGTCAAGGCTGCCATGCTCGGTGCCGAGTTTTACGGATTCGGTACGGTCCTGTTGGTGATGCTCGGCTGCAAGCTGCTGAGGGTCTGTCATCTCAACCGTTGCACCGTCGGCGTAGCGACGCAGGACAAAAACCTGCGGGCGCACTTCGTCGGCACAGTTGACAAGGTGGTCAGCTATCTGCGCAATGTCGCCGAGGACGTTCGCGAAATCCTTGCCGAACTCGGCTTTAGCAGTCTCGATGAGGTCATCGGCCGTACCGATCTGTTGCGTGTGATCGAGGATCGGCACGCTGCCCGGTTCGACTTCAGTTCGGTGCTCCGCTACATCGAAGGTTCGAACCAGAAGCTCAGAGCCAACGACCCCTTCGACCGCAATACTTTTGAGAAGCAGCTCCTTGAACAGGTCCTGCCTGTGATCAGGGCTCCCGAGGACGAGATTGTCATCGAAAGCGAGATCACCAACCTCAACCGTTCAGTCGGTGCCATGATCAGCGGCGAGATCGCCAAGCATTATGGGGATGCCGGCCTGCCCAAGGAAGCCATCACGCTCAAGCTGAATGGTGTAGCCGGCCAGTCGCTCGGTGCATTCCTGACTCACGGGGTCAGTATCTTTCTTAATGGCGTCGCCAACGACTATGTCGGCAAGGGCATGCACGCCGGACGCATCATTGTCAGTCCGCGCATCTACCAGGACGGCACGGCGGTCATCGGCAATACCTGCCTCTACGGCGCTACCGGCGGCAAGCTGTTCGCCGCCGGGGTTGCCGGTGAACGTTTTGCCGTGCGCAACTCCGGAGCTCTGGCCTGCGTTGAAGGGGTCGGCGATCATGCCTGTGAATATATGACCGGCGGAACAGTCGTCATTCTCGGCGAAACCGGCATCAACTTCGGCGCTGGCATGACCGGAGGTGCAGCCTTCATCTACGACCGCAACAAAACCTTTATCGATAATCTCAACGGCGAGCTGGTCGAGGCCCGGCGCATCGACGTTGATGACGACAATGAAGGCAAGATGTATCTGAAGACGATTCTGAACAGTTATTTCGCCCGGACCGAAAGCCCTAAAGCCCGATTCCTGCTTGATCACTTGCGCGAGGAGCTGGCCTATTTCTGGATGGTCACACCGAAAGATATGCGGGCACCGCTCAACCCCAAGGAAGGCAACTAGAGACCGGGACGTAAGGAGTGAGGCTTGATTTATACTTTGCAACGTTCTTTTCCACTTTGCGCCTTGCGTTGAATGATTTTTCTAACAGGATTTTTTATGCAAAGCTTTGTTGAGACCAATCGAGAAGAACCGTTCAAAGAAGACGTCAGTCGACGGCTGCGCAATTTCGAGGAGATCTACCGTTTCTTCAACGATCGCAAAGTGGCCCGCCAGGCAGAGCGCTGTGTGCAGTGCGGCGATCCCTTCTGCACCACTATTGGCTGTCCGCTTGGCAATTTTATCCCGCAGTGGCTTGAGGCGATTGCCGAAAAGGATCTGGAGAAAGCGTTCCTGCTCTCCAACGAGACCTCACCCTTTCCGGAGATTCTCGGTCGGATCTGTCCCCACAACTACCTCTGCGAAGGCGCCTGTACCCTCGATGACGGCTATGGAGCGATCACCATCGGCCCCATTGAAGCATCGATCACCGACCTAGCCTTCGAGGCCGGCTACACCCTGCCCTTTCCCGGCATCACCAGCGACAGAAAGGTGGCAGTGGTCGGCTCTGGACCGGCGGGCATGAGTTGCGCCCATTTCCTGCTGCGAGCCGGTATCAAGGTCGACATGTTTGAACGCGCCGATCTTCCAGGCGGGCTGCTGGCTTACGGCATCCCGGGCTTCAAGCTCGAGAAAAAAACCGTGGCGCATCGTTTCCAAATTCTCCAGGAAGCCGGACTCAGCTTGCACCTCAACGCCGAGATCGGCCACGAAAAGCCTTTTTCAGAACTGCTTGAGGAGTACGATGCGATTTTCCTCGGCCTCGGCGCCACCAACGGCAAATTAGCCGGCATCGACAACGAGGAGCATGAACATGTCTTTCTTGCCATGGAGTTCCTCACCAATATCCAACGCCACCTGCTCGGCAAACCATGGATGGATCGCTTTGGCGTGCTCGGCAAACGGGTCGTCGTGGTCGGTGGTGGCGATACCGCCATGGACTGTGTGCGCACCGCCGTGCGCGAAGGAGCGGAAAGCATAACCTGCCTCTATCGCCGCGACGAGAAGAACATGCCCGGCAGCCGCAAGGAATATCACAATGCCGTCGAAGAAGGCGTTACCTTCCTGTTCACTGAAGCACCGCAGCGCATTGTCATCAACGAGGAAGGCGTTCTGGTCGGTATCGATGCGATTTGTACAAAGCTCGGTGAAGCGGATGCAAGCGGCCGCCAGCAGGTCGAAGAGATCCCGGGGACGGAACGCTGTGTTCCGGCTGATGTCGTCATTATGGCGCTCGGTTTCGATATGGAAGGCTTCCCGTGGATGGCCGACGCTGATATCAAACTCGGTAAATGGGGAGAGGTCGTTATCGATCCAACCACCGGCAGGAGCTCTAACCCTAAAGTTTATGCAGGGGGTGACTGCAATCGCGGAGCAGACCTGGTGGTCACGGCGGCAGCGGACGGCAGGAAAGCCGCGCTGGCGATCATGGAACAGTTACTTGGCTGAAGTGAGTCATGATCCCATTCGTTACAGAGTCTCTTAAAAATCTGACTATTTGGAATAACCCTGAATGCGCATACTCGTTATCGAAGATCAGCCGGAAATCCTGCAGAATATTGCCGACTACCTCGAGTTGAAGGGCTACCTGGTCGACTGCGCCTACGATGGCCTGGGCGGCCTTCACCTGGCGGTGACCCAGCCCTTTGACCTGATCATCCTCGATCTCATGCTGCCGGGAATGGACGGCATCACCCTCTGCCAACGCCTGCGTCAGGACGCTAGGCTACAGATCCCGATTATCATGCTTACTGCCAGAGACAGTGTCGATGACAAACTGAAAGGATTCCAGGCGGGAGCAGATGACTACCTCGTCAAACCATTTTCCCTTCCAGAGCTGCACGCTCGGGTAGAAGCTGTGCTGCGTCGCGGGCGGACTGGCCTGCAAAATGTGCTAGAAGTCGGTGACCTGTCCTACGATATGAACAACCTGGAGGTTACGCGACAGGGAAAACCATTGAAACTCAGCCCGATCGGACTCAAGTTGCTAGAATATCTGATGAAGAGAAGTCCTCACGTGGTCAGGCGCGAAGTCCTCGAAGAGCTCTTGTGGGGCGAGGACCTGCCTGGCAGCGACAGCCTGCGCAGCCACATTCACGTCTTGCGCCAGGTGATCGACAAGCCATTCGACTCCCCCCTGCTGCATACTGTGCATGGTATCGGCTACTGCCTGAAAGCAGGCGATTATGGAATTTAAATCCCCCCTGTCGCAGAGGATCATTATTTCGTTCATACTGCTGACAACAGTTGTCAGCGGCCTCTTCAGTTTCGGCATCATGGCCGCCATCAACATGGTCGAGAAGGATCTGGTCACAGCCGAGCTTAACAGGAAATTCCCCAATATTCTGGTCGACTACCGACATGGACAGAGTCCGCAACTCGACATGGGAACCCGATTCTACAGCGGCACAGAAGACCTGCCATATTATCTGCGTGATTTGAAGCCCGGCTTCAGCGAGGTGGAACTCGAACAGAGTTCCTTCCATGTAATGATGCAGAAAGAGAAAGAGACGCCATTTTACCTTGTTCAGGAACGCACAACCCTTGAGCAGAATGAAAACATATTAAAAATAACCGTGGTTGCCGGTTTCTTTCTGAGCATCGCCGCTTCTCTGATTCTCGGTATAATGATGTCGAGAAGGATCATCGCCCCCGTGCGCAGACTGACCGATCAGGTAAACAACCGTGAGAGACTGCTGCTCGACGCCCCACCCTTATCCACCGGCTATACCAACGACGAAGTGGGCCGCCTGGCAACCTCTTTCGATCGGACCATCAGTATGCTTCAACAGTCACTGCAGCGTGAAACGTTATTCACCAGCGATGTCAGCCACGAACTGCGCACGCCTCTGATGGTAATTAAAAGCTCCTGTGACTTGCTCATCGAAAAGAATCAACTCGATGATTATTCCCGGCAACGCATCAACACCATCAGTAAAGCAGCTAGAGAGATTCAGGAATTGGTGGATGCCTTCCTGACCCTGGCCCGCGGCAATGCGACCGAACAGGCCAGTGCAAGACTCGCAGACATCATTCAGGGAGATCTCAAGCAGTGGCAGCAACAGTCTGAAGCGAAGGGGATCACTTTTATCCTGCAAGATCAAACTCAAGCAATGAGACAGGAAGATCAGGACAAACAGTTTCCGGTAGCCATGTTACGCACGGTTCTCAACAATCTGGTTCGAAATGCAATTCACCATACTGCAGAGGGAGAGATAAAGCTGGTCATCCGCCCCACAGGATTTGAGATTTGCGATACGGGTCCGGGAATTTCCCCCTCTGACAAACAATCGATCTTCAAACCTTTTTATCGCGGGGAGTCAGGTAGCCGCAACGGATTGGGACTCGGACTTTCGCTGGTGCATCGCATCTGCCAACGTGAGCAATGGTCTATTACCGTCAGCGACAATAGCCCGGCTGGGTGCTGTTTCAGCGTAATCCTGAAGAACTGATGGCTTAGCCATCCCATGAGTAAACCTCGTGAGTTTTTGCGAGCGCGTCAATAAATTAGATCTTCACGTTTTTTTCACATTTTTCCCACACTCCTGTCACAGTTGATCCTTTAAGGTACAAGGCATCATGCATAACAGAGGGTTAGTAAGCAGTAAGAACTGAAGGCTGTATAAACTGACCCGAGTGCAGATTGTCGCCCCCAGAGCCCTTGAACTTGACGATTTCCGGTTCATGTGGCATACCACTCTGGGATGATTTGGGTTGGTTACTGTTTAGCGAACAGTCCTGACAATTCCTCACCAGCTAAAATCTAAAAGTTGCCTCCGGGGTCTCGATATGAGACCCCCTTTTTTTGCCTTCAGAACCAGCGCGCTCAAATTCCACGCGCAACAATTACCCTGCCTGTTCCGGGGTCGGCAGAAACCTTGTCCAGACCACTGCAACCCCGGTCAACACCGCAGAAGCAAGATAACTTCCGGTAAATGTACCGGTTGATTCGGCAACGATGCCGGCCACGGCCGGCCCTATAGTCTGACCGATGGCGAAACAAAATGTAATGATCGAGAAGGCGGCCGCGGCTCGCGCCTTGCCAAGGTAATCACCAACCGCCGCGGCCATAATTGCCGGAATCGCAAAGACCGCGATACCGTACAATACGACCGAAGCGAACAGCGCCGTGGTTCCCAAACGGGAACCGGCCAGCAGGTAAGCCAGGGTCTGTACGCCGAAAACGGTCATCAAACCGTTCTTGCGACCAATCTTATCGGAGAGCAGTCCGAACAGGGTCCCGGAGAAAAGACTGAAGAATCCGACCCAGGACCAGAAATAACCCGCACTGATCTCTGCAAAGGCATATTCTTCAACCATGGTTGTGACGATAAAGGTGCCATAGATCACGTAGGTCGCCCCGAAGATGAAGTACAGGACACCCAGGTGAGTCAAAATACGTACCGGGCTGAAATGGCCGCGGCTTGCCGACGGGTCGTACTCAAGCGCTTGCGCAATACCAACCGGTTCCAGCCCCTTTTCAGCAGGATCATTTCGAATCAGCAATGCCGCGATCACGGCAACCAGCAGAACAATCAGGGCCAGTAGCAGCCAGCTCACCCGCCAGCCATTCTGACCAAAATGCACATTGAGCACAGGGATAAGAAATCCGGAAAAGACAATCGCGAAACCGCTGCCGATAACAATCAGGCCCGCAGCCTGACCACGTTTTTCTCGCCGGAACCAGTATGAAACCAGTACCATGATCGGGATATTGGCCAGGCCGCTGCCAATGCCGACACAGGTGTACAGCAACAGGATCACAAGGTAACTGTTGCCAGCAGCAATCCCGAGCATGCACAGGGCGATGAGGAACAGACCGGAAGCAATCAGCTGACGCGGGCTGAAACGACGCAACAGCAGAGGAGACACGGCGACAGCCGCCAGATAGCCGGCAAAATTGACTGTGCCGAGAAACCCCATCTCATCGTATGACAGCCCCAGGACATCGCGCATCGACGGCAGGAGCATGCCGAATGCAAAGCGAGCCAGTCCGAGGCAGGCGAAGATCGTCAGGGTACCAACGAAAACCACCACCCAGCCGTAGTGCAGCTTTAATGGTGTCGGCAGATGTGCTTGCTCAGAATTCTGCATAGAGCCCCCATGGGACGAAACCGCCACAGGTGCGATCGTCATGGATCTTTCAAGGAAAACCCGCAAGGATTAAAAGAGGCTACATGCTTTGCAAAAAGATATCAATAAAGAAGACTTGCAGGACAATTCAATCCTTCACGAGTTTCCAACCGAATACTCCGGGCGGCAACGAACCAAACTGTCCTTTGCCGAGGCATCAAGGGAATATACTCCTCGTTACGAAGGCTTTTCAGGCCCAAAAGGCATCGTCTAAAACCATAAAACCCTGTACTTATCGTTAGCTGTTAATTTTTTTAAGGTTCTATCACTCAAAGAAAGGTTTTGTTTTGCCACCAAGGCACCAAGCAGTTAATTTTACAGGGTAAAGATCGATATTTTCTATCTCGCAATATTACTGTTTGAAGAAAATTAAAAAATTTACTCCGTGTCTTGGTGCCTTGGTGGCTGAGCATAGTTTTGGTTGTAAGTCCGTTTTTTTATACTTTCCCCTGCAAAGCTTTTGCCTGCAAAGCCAACCTGCATTACTATGCATTCCATGATTTCATTGATTATCAATGCCGACGATCTCGGCATCAATTCCGAACGCGACCGGGGCATCCTTGAGGCCTTCCGACATGGTATCGTCACCAGCGCATCGCTGTTGGCCAACGGAGCCTCCTTCGGCACGGCTGTCATCCAGACCAAGGCCGCCGGGCTGCCTGTCGGCGTCCATCTTAACCTGTCCGACGGTCGGACCTTGACCGGACCGATCGCAGGGTTGACCGACGCCCAGGGCAACTTGCCGGGCAAATCATGGCTGCGGCGCCATCTCGCCGCCGATGGCTGCAACCTGTCGGCGATCCGCACTGAATTGTCCGCCCAGATTGCACAGGTGCTGCAAGCCGGGCTGCAACCCGACCACCTCGACGGCCACCAGCATTGTCAGATCTATCCGCCCTTGACCGATATGATCATCGAACTGGCCCGGGAGTATGGTATCCCCGCCCTGCGCTCGTCCCTCCCCGCTGATCCGTGCGACGCAACAGTTCCAGAGGATCTGAATGAAGAGATGCGCCGGTATCGACGGTTTGGCCGGAAAGCCCATACTCTGATCATTGCATCCGGCATCAAGTCGCCGCAGGGGCTCTGGGGGCTGCCCTTGCTGCACAGCCTCGATACACCCGGACTTTGTCTGCTTTTGGAAAATCTTTCCTCTGGCTGCTGGGAGTTGATGACCCATCCCGGCTACCCCTACCCCCAGGGTCGCCCCTTCGAAGGGGTACAGCGCCAGGTCGAATTACGTGCCCTGCTGTCCGCCGAGGCACGCGAGGTGGTGACCCGTCGCCGCATACGCTTGCAGACATTTGCAGAGTTGCCATGCGCGTTTTGATTGTCGTGCCAAGTCAGGATCGCATCACCGGCAACTGGATCACTGCCGGTCGATTTCAACACGGCCTGGAACAGTTGGGGCACCAGGTCGCCTTGCAGGCCGCCTCACAGCACCCTCCAGGCAGGTTGCGTTTGCGGCTGCACGAGTTCTCCCCCGATGTCGCCTTGCTGCTGCACGCTTATCGGTCAGGGAAACCCTGGCTGGAAGAGGCGTCAGGGCTGGATATCCCCAGCGTGGTGCTGCTTACCGGCACCGATGTCAATCAAGGCCTGGACGATGCGGAGCAGAGCGAAATCATCCGCACTGTCATGCATCAAGCCGCGCTTGTCCTCGTACAGAACCCACTGATCGCTGCCGGGCTCACGACCAGCCGACCGGAGCTGTCAGCTAAGCTGCGCCTGCTGTCGCCGGGGATCATTCTGGGATCGCTGCCCTACGATCTGCGCGAAACCCACGGCCTGGCCAGAGAGTATCCGCTGTTTCTCTGCCCGGCCGGTCTTCGCCCGGTGAAAGGGCTCCTGAAACTGCTGACCATGTGCGATCGACTGGCTATCACAGATTGTCCCGATTGTCGTATACAGCTGGTTTTTTGCGGTCCACGGCTCGATGCAGACTACAGCAGGCGTTTCTTGGCGGCGCTCGGAGTGAGGCCCTGGGCAAGCTATCTTGGTGTCATTGCGCCGCAAGCCATGGCAAATGCCATGCGCGGCGCGGATGTCATTGTCAATAATTCGCAGACCGAAGGCCTCGCCAACACCCTGCTCGAAGCAGCCACGCTTGGCGTGCCGATTCTGGCCTCCAATATCCCCGGCAATGCCGCAGTGGTCAGGCACAACGTCAACGGCCTGTTGTATGATAATGAACGGGAATTCAGGCAATATGTTCAAGAGCTGATCGATCCGGCAAGGCGCCGGCAACTCACCTGTCCCGATCCGCAGCGTTATCATCCCGGCCATGAATCCGCAGAGCTGGCCGCCATTCTCGACGATGCGATACAGGCGGACCCTAGCAGCCGCAAATCACATATCATTCGCAATTGAGTTGGACAGTTCTAACGGGATTCTTTAGGACCACACAGGAGCCTGCTTTGCAGAAACGCTTTGGCGACAACCTGTCACCCGCAGTCAAGTACTGGATCTTTCTGACCGGCATTATCACTGTTATCTTTACTGTGATTTTCGGCAGCCTTGTTGCGTCTTATCTGCACCTGTCAGCCGAAGAGCAGGCCATTTTTGACAAACTCTTCGACAAACTGATCCCTTTCCCTTTTATCGGATCAATCGTTCTGGTTGCGTTCATCTGCACCATGGTCAGTTTGCTCTTTCGCTATTACATTATACCGGTCCTGCGTATGGCTGAGGAGACCCGCTTGATCACCACCGCCAACCCGGACTATCGCATTACCACCGAAGGCGCCCGCGAGTTGATCATGTTGGCCGGCGTTATCAACGAATCGGCAGAGGCCTTCCAGACGTTGCAAAACGATGTAGAGGGCAAGATCCAGCTGTCGAACCTTGCCCTCAAGGAAGAGCGTAACCGCCTGGCTGCCCTGATGTCGGAACTGCCCTACGGTGTCGTGGTCTGCAACCGGAACGGCAGGATTCTACTTTATAATCGCCTTGCGCAGGAGATGCTGCAGCCGGCTGATGCTGACCACGAGGATGTCGGCAGCATCGGTCTGGGTCGATCGATATTTGGAGTTCTGGAGAGAGATCCGTTGGTTCATGCGTTGCAGGTCATGAACCATGCCTTTACCCTGGACCAGGCCAAACCGGCCCTCGGTTTGATGACCAAGCTGTGCGGTACACGCTTTATTCGCGTCAATATGGCACCGGTCACAAACAATGACGAAGTGGCACGCTCTATCTCGGGCTTCGTCCTCTCACTCGAGGACATTACCGGAGAAATTGATGCGGACAGTGAACGCGACCGGTTGCTGCAGGGATTGGTTGATGCGATCCAGAATGCGCTTGGCAAACTGCACAAAGGCATCAATGCCATCGACAGTCAACCTGGCGCCGGCAACGAAGACTGTGATCGGCATCGCCGGGAAATCTCCGAGATCACCAGCGATCTTGAGGAACATCTGGCTCTGGCCAGAAAACTCTACAGTGAACATCGCCATGCTTATGGCAACCGTGAGAATGTGCTGGCCGATACTCTCATGACGCTGATCGCGAAAAATCTCCATGAGCGTTTTGCCGTCAAGTCTGCAACGCATGTGAATAAAACCATCTGGCTGAAGCTGGACAGCTATGCCATCGTGCAGACATTGACAACCCTGGTCGGGCTCCTGAAAGCCGAATACGGCGTGACTGCCATATCATTGCAGATCGATTGCAACGACGGCCCCCTGGCGGCCCTTACAATGCAGTGGGCGGACCAGGTAGTCCCGGGTCAGGCCGTTTACGACTGGCAGATCGCGCCGCTCTTCATGGACAGCGACGGCACATCAGACTCCCCTGCAGCCATTATCAACGAGCATGGTGGCAGCATTACCATTGCGCAGACTGACGCGATCTTCTGCAACGGCATCAACGTGACCTTGCCGATCGCTCTCGACGAGGAAACGACAGAGTTGCATTCCGCGCTTGCTCCCCGCCCCGTCTCCTATGAATTCGATCTTTTTCATCAGCCAGGACAAGAAGCCCTTGGCAATATATCGTTGCGCAAGCTGACCTACGTAGCCTTCGATACCGAAACGACCGGTTTGAATCCTTCCGAGGGCGACGAAATCGTTCAGCTCGGCGCGGTGCGTATCGTCAACGGCCGACTGCTGCACAATGAATGTATCGACCAACTGGTCAATCCGCAGCGACCTGTGCCAAAATCATCCGTAGAAATTCACGGCATTGATCCGGAGTTGCTGCCCTCTCAACCCATCATCACACGGATCCTGCCGACATTTCATGCCTTTGCCGCCGATTCCGTGCTGGTTGCCCACAATGCAGCCTTCGACATGCGTTTCCTGCAACTGAAAGAGCAAGCCTCGGGGGTTTGTTTCGACAACCCCGTCCTCGACACCCTGCTGCTTTCATCCGTGGTTCATCCTAACCAGGAGGGTCATTCCCTGGATGCGATTGCCGAGCGTTTCAACATCACGATCGTCGGCCGCCACACCGCTCTGGGAGATGCACTGGTCACCGCCGAAATCTTATTGAAACTCATCCCGCTGCTGGAAGCCCAGGGGATTCATACCCTGGAAGAGGCTCTGCGTGCATCGAGTAAATCACCCTTTGTTAAAATCAAATATTGAACGAGACCCCGGCCATGGCTGATTGCGGCATTTTCCCGAGTGAGATCCATGGATTGACGGAGCGAGAATTGGTTCTTCTGGACACTCAGCTGCGCGAACCCTTTCGGCGAATGCTGGCGGATCTGCAGGTTGAATCCCTGCCGGAGACCCTTCTGCAAGGCATCTATCTGCCCCTGGCGGCAACGCTGGCGAAGACAGCGAACGCAAAAACCGACACCCTGATTGTCGGTGTCAACGGAGCTCAGGGCTCCGGGAAAACCACCCTCTGCAGCCTTTTGGCCATGCTTTTGGAGAGAGGTTTCGGCCTGCGCGTCGCCAGCTTGTCCATCGATGATCTGTATAAGACCCACGACGAGCGCAGCAAACTTGGCCGTGAGCTGCATCCGCTTTTTACGACTCGCGGCGTACCGGGAACTCATGATGTCGGGATGGGATTGCATCTGCTGACAGAACTGTCTGCTGCGGACGCTGGCCGGCAGGTCATTATACCGGTTTTCGACAAAGCCCGGGACGACCGTTCTCCCCGACCCGCATGGCGTATGGTAGAAACGCCAATCGACATCATTCTCTTCGAGGGCTGGTGTGTCGGAGCCCGGCCACAAAAACCTGAAGCCATGCAGGAACCGGTCAACACCCTTGAAGAGAACGAAGACCCGCAAGGCATCTGGCGGGGCCATGTCAATACACAGCTTGCCGGAGACTATAGCCGGCTGTTTGCCAAGCTCGACCTGCTGATCATGCTGGCGATTCCCGATATGCAGTGCGTTTTCACCTGGCGCGGCTTGCAGGAAAAAAAACTGGCTGGGCAGTCGCATCGGACAAAACTCACGAAACTTATGAACAACGCGGCACTGCACCACTTTATCATGCATTATGAACGGCTGACCCGGCATATGCTTGCAGAAATGCCTGAACGGGCGAATCTGGTTCTGCACCTGGACACCACGCACCAGATAGATGCGGTAAGAGTCAACAAATGGCCGACAGGCTGCGAAGAGCAATCATAACAATCTTTCCGGCAGGTTTTTTCTCAAGCAAGCAATTAAAACATGTACTTTCGCTTGACAAACGGGCTTGTTACTGGTGTAGTTAAGCGTTCGGTTTTACAGGGCAAATACTAAAATTAACCATTTATGCTCCACATCCCGTGGCGCAGAACGTTTCTTGTTCAATTCAACCTGTGGAGGAGACCAATGAAAAAACTGAAATTTCTAGTGCTGTTGTCCCTGGTCGCTCTGTTTGCGACTCCCGCTCTCGCTGCTGATACCATCAAAATCGGCTTTAATATTCCGATGACCGGCGACATTCCCAAGGTTGGAGAGATGTCGAAACAATCCGCGGAAATGCTCAAGGCGGACATTAACGGTGCTGGCGGCCTCGAGGTCGGCGGCAAGAAATACATGCTCGAGTTCATTTATGAGGACAACGAGGCCAAAGCAGAATCGGCCGTGAACACTGCTCTCAAGCTGATCGAGAAAGATCAGGTTCTGGCGATGATCGGCCCCAACTCCTCGAAGCAGGCCGTTCCGGCCGGCCAGGTGGCCAATGACAACGAGACCGTCATGGTCACCCCCTGGTCGACCAACCCCGACACAACCCTGGACCGCCCATGGGTGTTCCGCGCTGCATTCCTCGACCCCTTTCAGGGCCCGGTAGCCGTGAACTTCGCAGTCGAAACCTTCAATGCCAAGACTGCAGCAGTTCTCTACGACCTCTCCAACGACTATTCCAAGGGACTGGCAGAGATCTTCAAAGCCGAGTTCGAAAAGAAAATGGGTCCGAATACCATTCTTGCCTTCGAAAGCCACGGCACCAAGGACCAGGATTTTTCCGCCCAGTTGACCACGATTATCGCTACCAAGCCCGACTTCATCTTCGTTCCCGACAACTACAACCAGGTCGCGCTGATTGTTCCTCAGGCACGCAAGCTTGGCTACAAAGGTGAATTCATGGGCTCGGACTCCTGGGGTTCCGCCGAACTGATGACCCTGTGCGGCGACGACTGCAAGGGCCTCTACTTCTCCACCCACTATGCTGCGGCCGGTGCCACTGGTGCCACCAAGGAATTCATTGACCGCTTCAACGCTAAATACGGCGCGGTGCCAGACGACGTCGCCGCCCTGACATGGGATGCGACTCGCGTCGTCTTGCTGGCCATTCAAAATGCCGGAGAATTGACCGGGAAACTGAAAAAAGACCGCAAAGCTATTCGTGAAGGCATGGCTGCCATTACCAGTTTCGAGGGCATCACCGGATCGATGAAATTCGATGAGCAGGGCGACCCCGTAAAGTGCGCTGTCGTCGTCAGGATCAGCGACGAGGGCCAGTTCGAGTTCACCAAGTCGGTCTGCCCTTGATGGTGAAATTCATTGATTGATCGGAAAACCGGATTAAGGTACAACTTGACAGGCTGGAACCCGGTTCCAGCCTGTCATTTACGTCGTTAACGCTTCCCGGGATATTATACAAGTGCTCGCAACCATTATTCAGAATCTGATCAATGCCCTGCAGTGGGGAAGTTTCTACGCCCTGATCGCCCTTGGCTACACCCTGGTCTATGGTGTACTGACCCTGATCAACTTTGCCCACGGCGACATTTTTATGGTCGGAGCCTACATTGCTTTCTTTGTGGCGACCTTTTTTCTCACCACGGCCGAGCTGCCCGGTTGGGCTGCCCTGGCGCTGACCATTCCGCTGACCATGATCCTGACCTCGATGGTCGGTGTAGCTCTGGAGCGAATTGCTTACCGGCCCTTGAGACGCAAGGGCGCAAACCGGCTTTATGTCGTCATAACCGCCCTGATGTGTGGTCTGATTCTCGAAAACGCCAACCTTGCCCTGCTCGGCGCCAGCCGTAAAGCCTTTCCGCCGATGATCACAGAACATGTTTACAATGTTGGCGGCGTCATATTCACCGATCTAAAGATAGCGGTTATTGTGACGACCATTCTGGCTTTCTTTGTACTGCATAAAATCGTCACAAAAACCAGGGTCGGGATGGCGATGCGGGCAATTTCCTACGACAAGTTTGCAGTACCCTTGATGGGCATCCCTATGGATAACATCATTGTCATCACCTTCGTACTCGGTTCGGGCATGGCCGGCCTGGCAGGCATCATGTTCGCTATGTCCTACCCGGTTCTCGAACCCTACATGGGAGCCCTGATTGGCTGGAAGGCGTTTATTGCCGCCGTGGTCGGCGGCATTGGCGATATTCGTGGTGCTTTCCTCGGCGGTTTCCTGCTCGGCGCCATAGAGATTCTGGTGGTCGCCTTCTTCCCGTCGACGTTCCGGGACCTGATTGCCTTCACCGTTTTGCTGGTCATCCTCGCATTCAGACCGACAGGGCTGTTCGGAGTAGCCAAAACGACTAAAATTTAAGGCATCTCATTACAGGGAAAAGCAAAGCCCTTACCCCTTAAATAATTTAGCGCTTTTATTTCATTTGCAGCACTTGAATACATGACTTTATGTTGAGACGTTATTCCATACAATTGATCCTGGTCGTCTTTGGCGGATTGTTGACCTATGTTGCCTATGAGGAGCTCCTCAGCCTGTACACGCTCTCAGTGCTGATGTTCATGGGGGTCAATGTAATCCTCTCCTCCAGCCTTAACCTGGTCAACGGCAACATGGGGGAATTCTCCTGTGGACACGCCGGTTTCATGTGTGTCGGCGCTTATGTTTCCTCGGTACTCGGGGTCTGGCTCTTTGCCAAGGACAAGGTCTTTGGCCTGCCGCTGCTCGACCCCGAATGGGCCATTTATGCCTTTCCCTTCATAATACTGGTGGGCGGAGTGGCCGCAGCATTCGCCGGTCTGCTGGTCGCCATCCCGTCTTACAAGACCCGTGGCGACTATCTGGCGATTATTACCATTGCCGCCAATTACATCGTAATCAGCGCCATCGAGAATCTTGGCGTAATAGGTGGCTCACGCGGTTTCATGGGGATGAAACAGGTGATCTCAGCGATGGAAGACACTGTCGCTCTCCCCTGGATGCCGATCTGGGTCTTTGTATTTACCATTTTCTGCGTCTGGGCAATTCGCCGCTATGTTTCCTCGACCTTCGGCAAAGGGGTCAATGCCATCTGCCAGGACGAAGTCGCAGCAGAGATCATGAGTGTCAATACCAACAAGATCAAAACTGTCACCTTCATGGTTTCATCTGGATTGGCTGGGATAGGCGGAGGTCTCTTTGCTTATATCATTGGCTACGTCAACCCCGGTTCCTTCAACATCTTGAAATCAACTGAAGTGATGGTCATGGTCTACCTTGGTGGCATGGCTTCATTGAGCGGTTCGGTCCTCTCGGCGATTCTCTTCACCCTCTTGCTCGAAGCTCTGCGTCCACTACAGATCATCAAATGGATTGTTGTCCCGCTGCTACTGATCATCGTTATGCAGTTCCGTCCCGAGGGCATCATGGGTAACCGGGAATTATCAGACATTTTCCCGTGGCTGAAACGATTTTATCGATTTAAGTAGAACGACTAGCCACTTAGACACGAAAGCGCCAAGTCTTTTGCTTTTTGTTTGTAACCAACGAATGTTAATTTGTTTTTCTTAAAGCCTTTGTGCCTTGACGGCGAAAGAGATATGGCAGAAACAGTTAAAAACACAAAAGCAGCACCGGTCCTCGAGATCAGGAACCTGACCCAGCAATTCGGTGGACTGCGTGCGGTGTCCGACTTTAACGTATGCATGAAACCGGGAGGCCTGATCGGTCTGATCGGTCCCAATGGTGCCGGTAAGACCACGGTATTCAATCTGGTGAGCGGCTTCTACCAGCCAACCAGTGGCGCAATTTTGGTCAATGGCATCGATACTGCTGGTATGAAACCTCACCAGGTGACCGGGCTGGGTGTGGCTCGGACTTTTCAGAACATTCGCCTGTGGAATGACATGTCGGTGCTCGACAATATCCGTGTCGCGCAACACGGCAAACTGCAGTACGGCTTCTTTCATGCTATTGCCCGCAGCGCTCGCTACCAGGCGCGCGAGAGCCAGATCGAGCAGGAAGCCCGTGAGCTGCTTGAAGTATTTGATCTTCAGGATTTCGCCGACGAGTATCCCAAGAATCTCGCTTACGGAACCCAACGCAAGCTGGAGATCGCCCGGGCTCTCTCCAGTAAACCGAGCCTGCTGTTGCTCGATGAGCCGGCTGCCGGTTTGAATTCTTCTGACATTCGCGAATTGATCCGCCTGGTGCGTTGGATCCATGGTCATTTCGATGTCACTATCTGGATGATTGAGCACCACATGGACGTTATGATGGAACTCTGCACGCATATCAAGGTCATCGACTTTGGCGAGACCATCGCCGAGGGGATTCCAGAAGAGATTCGCAACCACCCGGCCGTTATTACCGCTTATTTGGGAGACGAGATTATCTGATGCTGCTGTCCGTCGAAAATCTTGAGGTCAAGTACGGCAACATCCAGCCGCTGCATGGCATCAGCTTCCATGTCAATGAGGGTGAAATCGTCACGCTGATCGGTGCCAACGGTGCGGGTAAAACCACCAGCCTGTACAGCATCTGCCGTCTGGCACCTCCAGAAGCCCCGCGGGTAATCGCCGGCGACATCAAATTTCGTGGCGAATCGATCCTGAAAACCCGTCCCAGCGATGTGGTAAAAAAGCTGAAGATGGCTCTGGTCCCGGAAGGCAGGCACATCTTCGGCAACCTGACTGTCATGGAAAATCTTGAGCTGGCCACCTATTCCCGTGAGCGGGATGCCGATCTTAAAAATGAATACCAACGGATTTTTGATCTCTTCCCGCGCCTGCACGAACGTCGCAAGCAGCGCAGTGAATCCCTGTCCGGCGGCGAGCAGCAGATGCTTGCAGTCGGTCGCGCCATGATGACCGGCTGCAACTTCCTGCTGCTCGACGAACCCTCTATGGGTCTGGCCCCACGCCTTAAATACGACCTCTTTCGTACCCTCAAGAGGCTTAACGAAGAGGGCATGACCATTCTGCTTGTCGAACAGAATGCTCACCTGGCTCTACATCTGGCTCACCGCGGTTATGTTCTGGACACCGGAAATCTTGCCGCTTCTGGCTCCAGTAAAGAATTGCTGGGGAACCCCGATGTCAAAAAGGCATACCTGGGCGGCTGATTGAGCCTTTACCCCGTTCTAGCAGCCTGTCGGACTATCCAAGAGCCGGCCGCCTGCTAGAATCCCACCATTTCAGCACCTCACACAGACACGCCACCACCTCTCCATACGCCACATCGTGACACAAGAAGACTTGTTCTCTTCATTCGGACAAAGGTCATATTTTGGCAAGTTGCCGAAACCTGACTATCAGCAAAGATTCTTCTGACGAGCCAAACAACACTACAGACGAGAACGGTTTTTTTGCGTCTTTCTTTGTTCTTAGCGTCTTCGCGTTATCCTTTGCCTGGATTATAGGTCCGTTAATTTGTAACTATTCACCACTTTCGTAGGAGCGGCTTTAGCCGCGAACAATGGCGCCTGAAGGCGGCTCCTACAGCGTCATTCCGGCATGATTTTAGCCGGAATCCAGATTCTGCAGAGTCAAAAGTCTGGATCCCCGATTAAACCACTCGGGGATGACGACCCTTGGACGACAGGTGAACAGTTACGTTAATTTTTTGTATTGACAACCAAAGAGCCAATCAGCCCTGACATCGTCAGGATGTAAAAACACTATTATTCCACCTATTTTCAACATCACCGCAAGACGATTCACACACACCTTACTGTACTTTGCAAAATATAATATTATTTATACTTGACTGTTATAACGTATTTTTGTAATGTGTTAATCACTTAGATTATAAGTACTATGTCTCAGGGCATCGCAATTCATGGATCTACAAAATGCAGCATTGCAAAATCAATTTCCTGGCGTCTTCTGGCAACCGTCATCACGGCATCCATAGCTATGGGCATAACGAACCAGTGGGAACTAGCTGCCGCGATCGGGATGAGTGATACAATCGTGAAATTTTTTATCTACTTTGCCCATGAACGTAACTGGAACCGCATCGACTATGGTCGAGAGCAGAAGCAACCAGAGTATTTCATCTAAGGGGTTCACATGAGCACAGCCAGAACATTGTCAGGATTACCAAACATCGATGCCGGCACTCATCCCGAAGAAATTTTTCGCATTGGCAGAGATATTTCCGGCGGGCCGCTAACCATGGCATGTTCTTTCAGTATAGAGGATGTCGCTCTGCTTGACCTGTTAAGCAAATATTCCGCTGAATTTACGATTTTTGCCATTGACACTGGCCGACTTGGCGAAGAGACCTATGAAATCGCCGACAAGGTCGCTCAGAGATACGACATCAGGATCGAATGGTACTTCCCCGTAAAAGAAGCCGTGGAAAAGCTCACGAGAGAGAAAGGCCTCTTTTCTTTTCGCAGCAGCCTGAACAACCGTAAAGAGTGTTGTAACGTCCGCAAGCTGGAACCTTTGCGACGGGCAATCAGGGGAACCTCAGGATGGATCACTGGACTGCGCAGGGAACAGAGCGTGACCCGTTCAAATCAGCAACCGTTAGAAATTGATCATGTCAATGGCGGCCTGCTGAAGATCAACCCCTTGACCTACTGGACAGAAACTCAGTTATGGGCTTACACCAGGGAGCACCAGCTTCCGGTCAATACCCTTTATCACAATGGATATACCTCAATCGGTTGTGCACCTTGCACAAGGGCGACACAAGCTGACGAAGATGTGCGTGCAGGGCGTTGGTGGTGGGAGGATCCGGAACATCGTGAATGTGGACTGCACAGAAAATAGCAATTCTTGTCACAGACCCCTTATCTCCAGATAAAGAGAGTTATTTATGAGCCGCGCCCTGACCCATTTAAGCCAGTTGGAAGCTGAAAGCATTCACATCATCCGTGAGGTTGTCGCAGAATTTGAGAACCCGGTGATGCTCTATTCGATCGGCAAGGATTCTGCAGTCATGCTGCATCTTGCCCGCAAAGCCTTCTATCCGGCCAAGCCACCCTTTCCGTTGATGCACGTCGACACGACTTGGAAGTTCCGGGAAATGATTGAATTCCGTGATCGAACTGCTCATGAATGCGGTTTCGACCTGCTGATCCACACCAACGAGGAAGGGGTGCAGCAGGGCGTCACTCCCTTTACTCACGGGTCAGCTCTATATACCGACATCATGAAAACTGAAGGACTTAAACAGGCACTCGATAAATATAAGTTTGACGCCGCGTTCGGCGGAGCACGGCGCGACGAGGAAAAATCGCGCGCCAAGGAGCGCATATTCTCATTCCGCTCGGCCAATCACCGTTGGGATCCAAAAAACCAGCGTCCAGAGTTGTGGAATATCTACAATGCGCGGGTCCATCCTGGTGAGAGCATCCGTGCCTTCCCGATCTCGAACTGGACCGAACTGGATGTCTGGCAGTATATCTACCTCGAACAGATTCCCATTGTTCCGCTCTACTACGCAAAAGTGCGGCCGGTGGTCGAACGTGACGGCATGCTGATTCTGGTCGATGACGATCGTCTGCAGCTGCAACCCGGCGAGCAGGTACGCATGAAATCGGTGCGGTTCCGGACTCTCGGCTGCTACCCCTTGACCGGTGCGGTTGAATCGACCGCTGACACGCTTCCGGAGATCATCCAGGAGATGCTGCTGACACGCACCTCCGAACGCCAGGGGCGCTTGATCGATCATGATCAGGCAGGGTCGATGGAGAAGAAAAAACAAGATGGATATTTTTAGGAGATTTTGAAATGGCTCACCAATCCACACTGATCGCCGAAGATATCCACGCCTATCTCAAGTCACAGGAAGAAAAGTCCCTGCTGCGCTTCATTACCTGCGGCAGCGTCGATGACGGCAAGAGCACCCTTATCGGCCGCCTGCTCTGGGACTCCAAGATGATCTTCGAAGACCAGCTGGCAACCCTTAAGACCGACAGCAAGCGGGTCGGCACTCAGGGGGAAGAAATTGATTACGCTCTGCTGCTCGACGGCCTGCAGGCTGAACGCGAACAGGGGATTACCATCGATGTGGCCTATCGTTACTTCTCGACCGACAAACGCAAATTCATCGTTGCCGATACACCCGGCCATGAGCAGTACACCCGCAACATGGTCACCGGGGCGTCCAATGCCCAGGTGGCAATCATTCTTATTGATGCCCGCAAAGGGATCCTGACCCAGACCCGGCGCCACAGCTACCTGGTTTCGCTGGTCGGCATTCGTCATGTCGTGCTGGCCATCAACAAGATGGACCTGGTCGACTACAGTGCTTCGCGCTTTGAAGCGATACGCAAGGAATACGAGCTGTTTTCGGCGCGACTCGGTTTTGGCCGGATCACCGCCATTCCCATCTCTGCCCTCAACGGCGACAACGTCATTGAGCCAAGCATCAAGACGCCCTGGTACAATGGGCCATCGCTTCTCGAACACCTGGAAACCGTGGACATTGCTGACCCTGCCGCGGGCAAACCGTTTCGCATGCGCGTCCAATGGGTCAATCGACCCAACCTGGATTTTCGCGGATTCTGCGGCACGATTGCATCGGGAAGTATTCGCCCCGGCGACGATGTCCTGGTCACCTCGTCAGGGCAGACCAGTCGGGTGGCGCGTATTGTCAGCATGGATGGCGACCTTGACGAAGCGATCGCCGGTCAGGCTGTGACTTTGACGCTCGAGGACGAGATCGACGTCAGCCGCGGTGATCTGCTGTCGACAGCCGGGAAGTGCCCTGCTCACAGCGAACGTTTCACGGCAAAGCTGGTGTGGCTGCATGAGCAGCCGATGCAGCCTGGTCGCAGCTACCTGCTCAAAGCCGGGGCCACGACCGCTCAGGTCAAAGTTGAAGAGTTGCGTTACAAGATCAACGTCAATACCCTGCAGCAGGAGACAGGAAAGCAACTTGATCTCAACGAAGTCGGTTTCTGCTCGCTCAACATCAGTCGTGCAATCTCCTTTGACAGTTATCACGACAACCGGGCAAGCGGCAGCTTCATTCTGATTGACCGCATGACCAATGCTACCGTTGGTGCCGGGATGATTCGAGAACCACTCCTGGCAACTGTTGTTGCACACAATCATGAATGCATTGTCGATCGGCAGGCAAGAGCGGCACTCAAGGGCCAGGATTCACGCATTTTCTGGTTCAGCCCTCCACCTGGAGAAACGGCAACAAATCTGGTCACTCTGATCGAACAGAAGTTGCATGCGCTCGGCAGACATACCTATTTACTCGATAGTGATGAATTACGTCAGAGCCTGAACAGCGACCTTGGTTCTCAAGGGGAGAACCACAGTGAGGAACAACGCCGTCTACTGGCAACAGCAAAAATTTGCGCTGATGCCGGCCTGATCGTTCTGGTTAACTCGTCCCTGCAAGTTCCACCAGATCGGGACATTACGGCAGTTCCTATTAAATTGGATCGATTCGAAAGTGCATCCAGCGTACAGTTCCCGATAAAGGAACAGGCCGAGCAGATTGTTCGTTTTTATTTCCATTAGCAGTAAGCTGGTTTTTTGTTAGGATAGTGTCCATCCGGAAGCTACGGATGCCACGTTCGAATAATAATGTTAATAACCCAAGGGGTGTTGATGACTATCGATTACCAGAAACTGCGCCTGGACGGCATCTACCAACAGGATAAGGAAGGGCATTTGATGCTGCGCGTCAAAGTCCCGGCCGGAGTTCTTTCCTCGCCCCAGGCCGAAGCGATCGGTGTCCTCTCGAAACGGTATTCCAACGGCATCCTGCACCTGACCTGCCGCGGCAGCATCGAGTTCCACTGGCTCAAGCATGAGCAGCTTCCAGAGGTTTTTCGAGCGCTCGCGGCGGTGGGTCTGAGCAGTCGCGGCGCCTGCGGCGGCGCTGTCCGCGGCATCTCCTGCAGCACCACCTTTACTCGTGACTTTGCCCTGGTGCAGAACGTCGCCCGCAAACTCAACCGACATTTCATGGGCAATCCTTACTTTGAGGGGCTGCCGAAGAAATTCAAGATCGGGGTCGATTCCGGTTACGATCAATCCCGGCATTTGATTCAGGATGTTGGCCTGGTGTTTGTCGGCCTCCAGGATGACCAGCCCTGCTTTGACGTCTGGTGCGCCGGCGGTCTTGGCCGCAAGCCTCAAGCCGCATTCTTGCTGGAGCAGGGACTACCGGAGAGTGGCCTGATCCCTCTGATTGAAGCTGTCGTTCAGGTTTACCGTGAAAACACCCCGCCACCCAAACGGCTTAAATATCTGCTCAACCAGATTGGTGAAGATGCATTTCGCAAACTGCTGCAAACCGATCGGCAATGCCGCCCGCAGCCACAGGCGCAGAGCACACTGGACGGCCCGTTTATCAACACCGGCGGCGAGATCATCAATGTGCCGATATTTGCCGGTGAACTGCAAGCGGCGGCACTGCTGCGTCTCGCGGCAATTGCCAGAGACGTGGCAACCGGCTTTCTGGCCGTCACAGCTGACCAGAATTTGGCCCTGCCTCTCTCGCCCGATCAGGACAACAACACGATTCGCCAGCAGCTTGCAGAGCAAGGCTTCTTCAGCGATCCTGCAGCAATGGTCGTCTTTCGCATCTGTCCAGGCAACCACGAATGCCGTATGGGTCTGGTCGCGACGCGTGATATCGCCCGCGATCTGATTAGCGCCATGGGCACCAACGGCAGAAATCGGCAATGGGCGGTTTGCGGTTGTTCGAACAGCTGCTCCCAGCCGCAGCTGGCCGAGTACGGCATCATCAGCAGACAACTGGTGAGCGAAGCGGATGGCACGCGCATGCCACGCTTCGACCTGGTGCACAGGGACGATACATCGCGACTGGGACAGATCATCCAGGAGAATCTCACCTTGAAAGAGGTGCATAAGTTCACGGATGGATTAAACTGAAATCGTTAACCCTTACCCAATTCAAAAGGAGCCCGCCATGAGCCAAATCTACACCGACAACTCGCTTTCGATCGGACGCACCCCTCTGGTACGCCTGAATCGCGTCATTGCAGCGGGTGGCGCAACCATCCTTGGCAAAATCGAGGGACGCAATCCGGCCTATTCCGTGAAATGCCGCATCGGCGCCTCGATGGTCTGGGATGCTGAGAAAAAAGGATTGCTCGGACCCGGTATGGAACTGATCGAACCGACCAGCGGCAACACCGGGATCGCCCTCGCCTTTGTGGCGGCGGCCCGCGGCATCCCGATCACCTTGACGATGCCGGAGACCATGAGCCTCGAACGCCGCAAGGTGCTCAAAGCTTTCGGAGCCAACCTGGTGCTGACGCCTGGGGCAAAGGGCATGAGCGGAGCGATCGCTGAAGCGGAAGCCATTGCCGCAGGCGATCCGGGCCGCTATTTTCTGCCGAACCAGTTCAAGAACCCGGCAAATCCGGACATTCACATGAAAACCACCGGCCCGGAAATCTGGGAGGATACCGACGGTGATGTCGACGTCGTTGTCTCCGGAGTCGGAACCGGCGGCACGATCACCGGCATTTCCCGTTATTTCAAACAAGTCCGCGGCAAGCAGATCCTTTCCGTTGCGGTGGAACCGGAGGACAGCCCGGTAATCTCCCAGAAGCTTGCCGGCGAAGCCCTGCAGCCCGGACCACACAAGATTCAGGGCATCGGCGCCGGATTTATCCCAGACACCCTTGATCTGAGCATGGTTGACCGCGTTGAGCAGGTCAGCAATGACGAGTCCATTGAATTTGCCCGCCGTCTGGCCCGCGAAGAAGGGCTCCTTGTCGGCATTTCCTGCGGCGCCGCTGCAGCCGTTGCGGTAAGACTGGCAGCGCTACCGGAATTCAAGGGCAAAACCATCGTCGTCATTCTGCCCGATTCCGGAGAACGCTACCTTTCAAGCGTTCTTTACGAGGGGATCGTCTGAGACATACCTGCAAAGAACAAAGGGTTTATGGACAGCAATCTCTACTTTTTCAGTTGACTTTCGTCCTGCGATTCTTTATCTCTGTAGTCACATAGTTGCTTAACAGCAGCGTCTTTATCAAGAGTGGTGGAGGGACAGGCCCTGCGAAGCCACAGCAACCGATCAGCCGTCGCTATATGCGAAGGAAGATGACAGGTGCTAATTCCTGCCCCGGATATGCGGGGAAAAGATGGGGACGGAGCTCAGAGGACTGCCATCATTGTCTCTCCAGGCCCCTTCTCAAGAATCCGAGAAGGGGCTTTTTTGTCTCTTTCTCACCAGCCGAGGAGGAAAAATGAAATCCGTACATGCGTATTCCCGGGAAACCGACCTGGTGCAACTGGGTGTCGGCATCGACGCGCGGACCGGGGCCATCAGCGTGCCGATTCACCTGAGCGCGACCTACCGTCATCCAGGTGTCGGTGAATCGACCGGTTACGATTATACCCGCTCGGGCAACCCCACCAGGCAGGTTCTGGAAGAGGGCCTGGCAAAGCTTGAGGGAGGCGCACGCGCCCTGGCCTTTGCTTCCGGCATGGCGGCTCTGACCACCTTCTTCCTGCACTTTTCCCAGGGCGACCACCTGGTTGTCAGCGAAGATCTCTATGGCGGCACCTATCGCGTTCTCGACCAGATCTTTGCCAATTTCGGTCTCTCTGTCACCTACGTTGATACCACGGATACAGCCGCAGTTACCAATGCGCTCTGCGGCCAGACCAAAGCGCTGCTGGTTGAGACACCGGGCAACCCGCTGCTCGGCATCGCCGATCTGACCTCCCTTGGGCAACTCTGCCGTAAACACAAGCTGATCTTTGCCGTCGACAACACCTTTTTAAGCCCGATTCTGCAACGGCCCTTTGATTTCGGCGCCGATGTCGTCATCTACAGCGCCACCAAATATCTCGGCGGTCACAACGATCTCTGTGCCGGGATTCTGGTTGTCCGCGAACAGGATCTTGGCGAACGCCTGTATTTCCTGCAGAATTCAACCGGTGCGATTCTGCCTCCTCTCGACTGCTGGCTGCTGCTGCGCAGCCTCAAGACCTTGGCCCTGCGCATCGAACGGCATTGTAAAAACGCTATGCTGGTGGCGCGCTGGCTGGAGCAGCACCCAAAAGTCACCGCCATCTATTACCCCGGCCTGGAAAAACATCCCGGCCACGAACTCTCATGCAGACAAGCCAGCGGTTTTGGCGGTATGCTTTCTTTCCGGGTAAAAAGTGACGAAGTGGCCAGGACCGCTCTCAAACGTTTGCGCTTGATCTCTTTTGCCGAAAGTCTTGGCGGCGTTGAGTCATTGATGACCTTGCCGGCCGTGCAGACCCACGGCGACATTCCTGAAGCTGAGCGCAAGCGCCTTGGCATCTGTGAGAGCCTGTTGCGTCTTTCGGTCGGTACCGAATCGGTGGACGACATCATCGCTGATCTTGAACAGGCTCTGGCATGAGCTGGAGAATATTTTCAATGAAACAGCCCGTAAAAGACAAAAACATTTAACGCGGAGACGCTGAGAAGAGTGCCCAAGGTGTCAGTCATATTGCCTTCATAATATTTTTTACTCTGCGGCCTCTGCGTCTCCGCGTTAAACCTTCTTTTGGGTTATAGAACCGTTAAATTAACGTTCAGTCCTCTTGGAGCATTGCAACATGACACATTCAAAGTATCGACCGGCGACCCTGCTCGTTCACCAGGGCAAAGACCGCGACCCGGCAACCGGCGCCGCAACCGTGCCGATTTACCAGGCATCCACTTACCATCACGAGGGCGGCACCTCCGGTGCTTATGATTATGTCCGCAGCGGCAATCCGAGCCGTGAGCAGGTTGAAGAAGCCATTGCCCTGCTTGAAGGCGGTGTGCGCGGCTTCGCTTACGCGTCAGGGATGGCCGCTATCGGCAGCACACTTTCTCTGTTGAAAAGTGGCGACCACCTGATCGCCTCCTCCGACCTCTACGGCGGCTCCTGGCGTTTCATCACCGGAGTTCTGCCACAGCAGGGAATAACCATCAGCCTGGTTGACACCACCGATACCGAGGCCGTGACAGCGGCCATCACTCCGCAAACCCGGGCGCTTTTTCTTGAGACCCCGTCGAACCCGCTATTTAAGATCACCGATCTGCGAGCCATGGTGGCAATCGCCAAAGACAACGGCTTGATCACCATGCTCGACAACACCTTTATGACGCCGCTGCTGCAGCGCCCCCTTGATCTCGGCATTGATGTGACCATCCACAGTGCCACCAAGTTTCTTGGCGGCCACAGCGACATCCTTGCCGGTCTGGTCACGACCGCCGATGCGCAGCTCGCTAAACGCCTGAAATACTTTCAGAACGCCTTTGGAGCCGTACTTTCGCCCTTCGAATCGTTTCTTCTCTCACGGGGGATCAAGACCCTCAAGGTGCGTCTGCAGGCGGGTCAGGCCAGCGCACAGGTTCTTGCAGAGCGACTCGCTGCACATCCAGGCATTGCCCGCGCCTGGTTCCCTGGTCTTGTCGATTTTTCAGACCGGGAGCTGCATTTCTCCCAGGCCGGCGGTGCCGGAGCGGTGCTTTCCTTTGAACTCAAAGAAGAGCAACAGGTCAAGAAACTCCTCGAAAGCGTCAAACTGCCGATCATCGCCCCCAGTCTCGGTGGCGTGGAAACCATCCTCACGCATTGCTGGTCGATGTCGCACGCTGCAATTCCGGCGCCAGACAAACTGCGTCAGGGGATTTCCAAGAACCTGCTGCGCATCTCGGTCGGACTTGAAGATGTTGAGGATCTCTGGGAAGATTTGGAGGCGGGGCTTCTTTGAGTGTGAAATTGATTGAAACACAGGGGCGTTTATGCTAAACAACTGAATCTTATCAAAGTTTGCCGTTGTAGCTCAGTCGGTAGAGCAGCTCACTCGTAATGAGCAGGTCGTCCGTTCGATTCGGATCAACGGCTCCAGAAAAAGCAGGTCCTGTCAATTGACAGGACCTGCTTTTTTTGATGGCATCGCCATCCCATGAGTTTTTGTATATTCACTCAGAATTTTTCAGACTTTCACAACCTCGATCAGATATCCATCCGGATCGGCAACGAAATAAAAGTGCGCGTCCTGTCCCGGCAGGCCTTTGAGCGGCTTCGGTGCGAGTCCCATCTCTTCATGCCTTTTATGCGAAGCTTCGAGATCTGAGACACCGACAGCCAGGTGCGAATAGCCATTGCCGAGTTCATACGGTTCCGTTTGATCCTGATTCCAGGTCAGCTCAAGCTCAAAATCGCTGCCGGCAGAGCGTAAATAACTGAGAGCGAACTTGTGTTCGGGGAAATCCTTGCGGCGGACGACTTTGAAGCCAAGAGCATCCTGATAAAATTGCTCTGACTTCTCGAGGTTTAAAACCCGGATGCAGGAATGGATCATCTGGTAAGACATGGTTACCCCTTCTTATTGGCTTTCTTTTTAGCTTTCTCTGTAGCTTTCTCTTTATCTTTCTTTCTACCCAGGAAAAACGGATGTGCCTGACTGCTGATAATAAAGTCAGCAAAGATTTTCATCCAGAGCGTGATGCCGGCGGCGGCACTCCAGGAATCATACTGGTAAAAAGGAAGTAAACTGATACCTGTGGCTATCCAGATGACCACACTCAGGATAATAAAGGCGGCAACAGCCCCGGCGGTCAGATTTACCAGGCCGGTTGCAGGGGCCCATTTTGCCGCATTTGCTGGAGCTTCTCCGCGTTTCAGTGCAACTTCAGAATAATCGCGTTTGACGAAGATCCGCCATGCCCGACGCAGCCAGATAAAGGCCATGGGGAAAAGCGCGATGAACAAGAGCCATGTTATAGCCGTACTTATATCAAACATTCAATACTCCGAGAGACCCCGCCTCTACAGGGGTAGATAAAGTCGCAATATCTTGTACCTGATGATGCGTTGCCAGGCAATCATATTCTTGTAAAAAAACCCCGCCAGACTGGCTGGCGGGGTCAGTTAATCAGGCGCAAGCCTGATCAGCATTTGCACTGAAACTTAGTGAGCGTGGGTACCATCGACAGCCTTGGCACCGCGCGGGGTACGCACGTTTTCAACCATGTGCTGAATGTGCTCGGGGCATTCCGGAGTGATTTTGCTGACCACATAAGCCACGGCAAAGTTGACCAGGGCGCCGATCGCGCCGAAGGCGTTCGGCTCGATGCCGAGGAAGAAGTTCGCTTTGCCACCGAACAGGCCGAGGAATTCGGTGCCCGGGATGAAGAAGAGGCCTTTGTGTGCGAACACGTAGAGCATGGTGATACCGAGACCGGAGAGCATACCGGCCATCGCGCCTTCCTTGTTCATCTTCTTGTTGAAGATACCCATCATCAGGGCGGGGAAGATCGAGCTCGCGGCGAGACCGAAGGCGATGGCCACGGTGCCGGCTGCGAAGTCGGGCGGGTTGAGACCGAGATAACCGGCAACAACGATGGAGCAGGCCATGGCGATCTTGCCAGCCATCAGCTCAGCCTTCTCACTCATGTCAGGCATAAAGATGTTTTTGCAAAGGTCATGCGAGATCGCCGATGAGATCGCCAGCAGCAGACCGGCAGCGGTCGAAAGAGCAGCAGCCAGACCACCGGCAGCCACCAGGGCGATAACCCAGTTGGGCAGCCTTGCGATTTCCGGGTTGGCGAGCACCATGATGTCCTGGTTAACTGTCAGCTCGCTACCCTGCCAGCCGGCGGCTACGGCAGCAGCCGGAGGATTTTTGCCGTTGTAATACTGAATGCGACCATCGCCGTTCTTGTCTTCGAACTTGAGCAGACCGGTGACTTCCCAACGCTTCATCCAGGCCGGACGCTCATCGTACCTGATGCTGTTTTCGTCAGCGAACATCGCCGCGGTACGGGCTTCGTCAGTCGCATAGACCTGCTTGACAGCCTTGTTAACAGAGGCGTGCAGATTCAGGCGAGCCATGGCGGCAACCGCGGGAGCGGTGGTGTAGAGAATCGCGATAAAAACCAGAGCCCAACCGGCTGAGGAGCGTGCATCCTTAACCTTGGGAACCGTGAAGAAACGCACGATAACATGCGGCAGTCCCGCAGTACCGATCATCAGCGACATGGTGTAGACGAACATGTTCAGCGTACTGATACGATCCATCGTGGTGTAGCGGGGAAAACCGAGGTCCATGACGACCTGATCAAGTTTACCCAGCAGACTCATGTCGGCACCGACGAATTCTCCACCGAGGCCTAATTGCGGAATAGGATTACCGGTCAGAGACATCGAGATAAAGATTGCCGGGATCGTGTAAGCAAAAATCAGGACGCAGTACTGGGCGACCTGGGTGTAGGTGATTCCTTTCATGCCGCCGAAAACCGCGTACATGAAAACGATCGCCATGCCGATGAAGACACCGGTATGATTGGAGACGCCGAGGAAGCGCGAGAAAGCCACGCCGACACCGGTCATCTGACCGATGATGTAGGTGAGCGATGCAGCCAGCAGACAGAGAACCGCTACACAGCTCGCTGCCT
>JAVVDT010000080.1:0-9821 GCA_032250875.1 Desulfuromonadales bacterium
AGAATGCGAAAGCCCGGATACTGGTCGCTGAGCTGGTCGATTTCCTCTGTCTGCCGCAGCAGGCGCTTGCTGTCAAAACCTTTGGCTACAGAGACAGCCTGGCTGTGTTCGGTAATTGCCAGATAGCTGTAGCCAAGGCTGCGTGCCGCTTCGGCCATCTCCTGCAAAGATGCGTGGCCGTCAGTGGCTTTGGTGTGGGCGTGCAGGTCGCCGCGCAGGTCATCGCGGACGATAAGTTGCGGCAGATTGCTTTGTTGCGCCGCTTCGATTTCACCGTGGTTTTCGCGCAGTTCCGGTTCGATGTAGCTCAGGCCGACGGTCCTGAAGATGTCCTCTTCGCTGGCTCCGGCGATGCGCTCCTCATCATCACCTTTGCCCCGAAAGACACCATACTCATTGATCTTGAGCCCTTTTTCGACGGCGATCTTGCGAACGGCGATATTATGTTCTTTTGATCCGGTGAAATAGTAGAGCGCGGCGCCATAGCTGACCTCCGGCACCACACGCAGGTCAACCTGCAGGCCGCCGCGCAAGCGCACCGAAGATTTGGTCTTACCGCTGGACATGACTTCGACGACATCCTCGAATTCTGTAAATCGCGACATGACCGGGCTGCCGGATTTGCAGGTTACGAGCACATCAAGGTCGCCCACTGTTTCCTTGCGTCGCCGATAGCTGCCGGCGATCACCACTCTTTTAACGCCTTCGACGCCTTCCAGGTACGCCTGCAACGGATCAATCACCTGTTCTGCTTCGTTAAGTTTGGTACGGGGTTTTGCTCCCGCATGTCTTTCGAGTTCTTTGATGATGTGTTTTTCGGTCTTTTCACCGAAGCCCCGCAATGCCCTGATTTTCTGTGCATTGACAGCTTCCGCCAGTTGGTCGAGATTGTCGATGCCGAGTTTCTGATGCAGTGTCGCAACCCGTTTCGGACCGAGCCCGGAAATTTGCAGCAGATCCGACAGCTCCTCGGGAAATGTTTGTTCGAGATCCTCGAGCATCTTGAGGCTTCCGGTCGAGACAATCTCAGCAATCTTGGCGGCCAGATCATCACCGATGCCTGGTAACTCGGTGAGGTCTTTGTCTTCATTGAGCATGGTCGTCAGGCTTTGCGGTTGATCTTCGACAGTGCGGGCGGCATTGCGATAGGCACGCACCCGAAACGGATTGGCATCGCTGATTTCAAGCAGATCGGCGACGTGATTGAAAATACGGGCTATCTCCGCATTATGAATGGGCATGAGTACCTCACGGTCGCATCAGATCGCGCAGTGCGTCAGCGATCATCTCAGCAAGCGAAGTGGTTTCGATGGGCAACGAGCCGGTTCTCTGCGGAACGACGCTGTCAGTGGTGATGATGCGCTTGATCGGCAGTTTTTCGAGACTGGCGCAAGCCTGTCCGGCCATCAGGCAATGGCTGGTGATAATCGTGATGTCCCGGCAAGCTCCGGCCTCATGCAGCGCTTCAATGGCGGCGACCATGGTCCCGCCGGTGCTGATCATGTCATCCACCAGCACAACGCTTCGATCTTTGACTTCGCCGGTCACCGCCTGAACGGCAACTTCCTGATCACTCTTGCGGATCTTTTCGATAATAGCTACGGGCAAATTGAGTTTTTCAGCATAGCGACGCACCAGTTTTACCGCGCCGGAATCAGGAGCCACCAGCACATCGTGATCGGAACGGTAGCTGCGAAAGGCTTCTGCCAGTAATGGAATAGCCGACAGATGCAGTAGCGGTACACTGGCAAAACCCTCGATCGCGGCATTATGCAGATCAACCGCAATTATCCGGTCGCAGCGGGTAGCCAGCAGGTCGGTCATGAGGCGGGCACCGAGCGGTTCCTCACCGATGATCCGTCGATCCTGGCGGGCATAACCAAAATAAGGAATCAGCAGGGTAATGTTCCGGGCTCCCCGCCGGCGGACAGCATCAGCAAGCAGCAGCAACTCAAGCAGATTCTGACCGGCAGGAGCTGCTGTCGACTGCAAAATCACGACATGCCTGCCAGCGACCGCCTGCTTCACCTCGATCCTGATTTCACCGTCGGCAAAGTCCTCAATCAGGCAACGACCTTCTTCCAGGCCAGGTGCAGCAGACAGCTTGCGGCCAAGACCCGGATTAGAACGGCCGCTGAACAGTGTCAGATCCATAAGACCCCCTTGTTTACCTTCACTTTACAAAAGGCAGACGCTTTTTCAACAGCAGGCAGTCTTTTTGGTAATTCAAGCATCTTTGTGAACGTCTTACCTTGAAACATGCATCAACAACGGCAGGCATAACGGAGAATATCCCGGAGTCCGATTTTAACGACCTCTGCTAATGGCTGACGTTTGACAGAAATCTGATGCTTGATATGTTTTGCATATCTCTTGGCAGACTTCTAGAAAACCAGGCAAAAAACTCGAGTCTTCAACAGCGGGGAATCTGACAGATGAATATTGGCAGGACTATCGGCAGATTTGCGGTTGAACACCCTCGGCTCATTGCCACTGTCATTGTTGGTTTGACCTTTCTCCTGACCTTGCTTGCGGCTCTGCCGAGCATCTGGCCTCATACCTTCTCACACCTGAATCCGCTGGTTATCGATACGGATCCGGAGAACATGCTTCCGGAAGATGAGACCGTGCGCGTCTTTCATGATCGCATGAAAGAAATCATGTCCCTCAATGACATGATCGTGGTGGGCGTTGTCAACGATCAGGATGCTCGTCACGGTGTGTTCAATCCAACCTCCCTGCAAAGGATTTACGCACTCACCGAATTCGCCAGGGGGCTGCGCTGGCGCAATGCCGATGCGCCGCTGGAATACGAAGGGGTGGTCGCAGCCGATATGATTGCGCCGTCTTTGGTCGACAATGTGGAGTCAGCGGGAGCGGGAGTGGTGCGTTTCGAGTGGCTCATGTCCCGTCCTCCAAAAACGCAGGACGAGGCGCTTGACATCAGACGCAAGGCTCTCAATGTACCGTTTCTCAAGGGCACCATGGTTTCCGAAGACGGTCAGGCCATCGCTCTCTATCTACCGATTACCAACAAAAAAGCCACCTATCGGATTTATTCGGCTCTGCAGCAGAGAATTGAAAATCCGTCGCGCCTCTTTCCTTCCGAGATCGGCCATCACGATGAGGTCTTCGGTCAGTTGGCCACTGTTTCAGGCCGTGATGACGATTCCCTGATGCGTCGTGTCTGGGAGCTGTTCTCCCGCCAGACCCGGCAGCAGCTGCTGACAGCCGACGATCAGGGCGAAGAATGGCAACGGATTCTCTCCCGTTATGAAAGCACAGAGCAGAACGGCCAGAATTCGACCGAACTTAAAGAGCGCGCGCGACAGTTGCTGCAACAGCGCACCACGGCGATCGAGAGCATGGTCAAGGATCTGAACAACTGGATGAAAAAATCGGCAGACGGAACGTGGTTTCAGGCGGACCACCCGCTGAGTGAGGCTCTGGATGCTGAGGGCCGGCAGCTGCTGACCGAAGCAGATGGACTTGACGCGCAGGGAAAGGTTCGCCTGAAGCGTCTCTGGATCGAGGCGGCTTTCGGCAACAAGGTGATCAAGAGCCGCGAGCCGATCCTGGCAGGTGACGAAGCCTATCATATCACCGGCCTGCCGGTGGCCGAAGAGACCTTCGGCGTCCAGATGTTCAAGCAGATGGCCATCTCTGCGCCCGTGGCCATGGTGATCATCTTTCTGCTGATGTGGTTTTTCTTCCGCTCGGCGCTGATGATATTGCCCGCCATCTATGATGCCATCCTCGCCACACTTGCCACCATGTCGTTATTGGTAATCACCGGCAATACGGTGCATATTATGAGTTCGATGATTCCTATTTTCATTGTGCCGATTGCGGTGCTGGACGATGTCCATGTGATCTCCGAGTTTTTCGACCGTTATCAGGAGACCCGCGATCGCAAGAAAACCATTGAAAACCTGATGGGCGGACTGTTTACCCCCATGTTGTATACGACACTGACCACAGCGATCGGCTTTGCCTCACTGGCTTTGGCGCCGATCCCGCCGGTGCAGGTATTCGGCCTGTTCGTGGCTTTTGGCGTGATTGTCGCCTGGCTATGCTCAATTCTACTGGTTCCGGCATTCATCTCGATTCTGCCGCAGAAGGTGCTGGACGATTTCGGCGCCAAGCATGGCGATGATGACAGTGAAAAGGATAACCTCACATTGCTGGGTCGGATTCTGCGTGCTACCGGCAGGAACACCTATCGGCATGCCCGGCTGATCATCATCGTCAGCATGGCCGCTCTCATCCTTGCCGGATACGGGATCAGCCTGATCCGGGTCAATGATAACCCGACCAAATGGTTCGATGAAGGTCACCCGATTCGTATTGCCGACAAGGTGCTCAATGAGCATTTCGGCGGCACCTACATGGCCTACCTGGCCTTTCGTCCGGAGCAGGCTCCCACGGTGCCACCGCATGGCAAAACCATAGACGGGACAAAAGAGCAGACTGCGTCAACCGCAACCCAGGGTCCTGCTCTGCCTGCAGGCATCGACAATGTCGGCAATTGTAATCAGGGTCCGGTCATGCCGGCAGGCCTGGAATCCGATACCGGTACCAACTCCACCGCAGAACCATCTTTACCAACCGGACTGGATAACGAGTCGGACGAAGCCGAACCGTCCGCTTCGTCCGGCGTCACTATCGGCCACCAACCGCCGGCGACCGAAATTTTCAAGAACCCGCAGACACTGCGCTGGCTCGGTGCCCTGCAGAATTACTTGAACACCGAATTGGGCGAACTGGTCGGCAAATCCAATTCGGTGACCGATATCGTGGAAACCGTGCATCGCGAACTGCTGGTCGGAGTGGAGCGGGACGGGCACGTCATCACCGCAGCTGAAGCGATGCGGATTCCCGATACGCACGGCGGGGTGGCCCAGAGTCTGCTGCAATTCCAGAACAGTCATCGCCCCCAGGATTTATGGCACTTCGTGACGCCGGATTACCGTACCGGCGTGATCTGGCTGCAGTTGCAAAGTGGCGACAACCGGGACATGAGCAAGGTGACCGAAGGCGTCAACGACTGGCTTCGGTTCTGGGGGGCTGATGTGGAAGCTGCCGTTGCGATGGTGCGGCAATCTCCAGACCGATTCCGCCCGGTCCTGCGCTCCGTGGCTGCATACGTCAGACGATCCACAGATGAAGTTCCCGCGGAGATCACCCAGGCCATCACCGACGACCCGAGCGAAGCGGCCGCTTCACTCAAGCAGCATATGGCAGATTTTATGCCGGTCGAACCGTTGCGTCACGACTGGTTCGGTCTGACCTATATCAATGTCGTCTGGCAGGATAAGATGGTCAAAGGCATGATGGAGGCTTTTTTGGGCAGTTTCCTGGCCGTATTCCTGATGATGACCCTGCTCTACCGGTCCGCCCTGTGGGGAATCCTCTGCATGGCGCCCCTGACCGTCACCATTGCCATGACCTATGGGCTGATCGGTCTGATCGGCAAGGACTATGATATGCCGGTGGCTGTTCTCTCCGCATTGAGCCTCGGCCTCGCCGTCGATTATGCCATTCATTTCCTCACCCGGAGCCGCATGATGTACTCAGATTTCGGCTCCTGGGCCAAGACAGCCGGTCCGGTCTTCGGCGAACCGGCCCGTGCCATTGCCCGCAATGCTATCGTGGTGGGCATCGGCTTTCTGCCCTTGCTGCTGGCGCCGCTGGTGCCTTATCAGACGGTTGGAATCTTCATTGCAGCCATCCTCCTGCTGGCCGGAGTCACCACCATGCTTATTCTCCCCGCAGCCATGACCTTACTCGAAAACAAGCTGTTCCCGCGCAGCCGCCGGACCTGCACCCTTTGCCATCGCACGACCTGCATAGTCGTGATCCTGACGACTGTTGCCCTGATAGCAGTCAATGCCCGTCAATTTGTGTCGGTCGACTGGACGACCTTGAGCTGGATCAGTCTGGTGGTGATCGCTGTCCTGGGGACAGCATGTCTCTGGTCTTCCCGCAATGAAAGGTCCAAAACGGAACGCTTTGCAGATGAGGAAGAGGCTGGGAAATAGCAGCAATCATGACTTGAATAATACAAGGAGAGGACCTATGAAAATATTTGACGTACAGCGTGTCTTCGGCTGGGGATTCCTGATGTTAGCCCTCGCGTGGGGTCTGCCAGCCATCGCCAGGCAGAATTCTGAAACCCCTTCCATAGATGAGATCGTTAATCGCTCCAACCGCGTTGCCTATTATCAGGGTCAAGACGGCAGGGCGGATGTGCAGATGCTGATCATCGATGCACAGGGACGGGAGCGAAACCGGCAGTTCACCATTTTGCGGCGTGACGATGCACCGCCTGACGGGCAAGCGGAACCGGAAAATTTTGCCGGAGATCAGCGCTTTTATGTCTATTTCAAGGCGCCCCCAGATGTCAGCGATACCGTTTTCATGGTCTGGAAGCATGTCGCGAGAGACGCGAACGACGACCGCTGGCTCTACCTTCCTGATCTCGATCTGGTCAAACGGATTGCCGCTTCGGATGCACGCACCAGCTTTGTGGGCTCGCATTTTTTCTACGAAGATGTGTCTGGACGAAATGTCAACGAAGATGAACACAAGCTGATCGATGTGACCGACAAATACTTCATCCTCGACAGCACTCCCAAAGAACCCGGTCAGGTGGAGTTCGCCCATTACAAGATGTGGATCCACCAGGAGACGTTCCTGCCGATTCAGGTTGAATATTATGATCAGCGTGGCGAAGCCTACCGTCGCTATAGTGTTCTGAACGTTTCCCGGCCGCAGGATTTCCTGACCGTGACCAAAGCGAAAATGGAAGATTTGCGCAGCGGAGGGCATACGACCATCACATACAGCGGCGTCGAATATAACCTGGACCTGCCCAAGGACATTTTTACTGAGCGGTACCTTCGAAAACCGCCCATGGAATACATTAAATGAGGCAAGCTTTGGCGAATCAGTTTCCCCGGAAGTCAACGCATCGTGACAAGAGATTGATCTCAGGGATTGTGGCTGGCGCAATCCTGGTGTTCACATTAAGCGTTTCGATCTGCCGGGCAGATGAACCGGCCTTGCCGGGCGGGCTGGAACAGGGGAACTCAGCGGAAGCATCTTCTGACCCGACGCTGCCTTCAGGATTGGGCGCAGAAGATCAACAGACAGAGCCGGGTCTGCCGTCGGGCCTTGATGGGCAGCAAGAGATCAGGTTGGAGACAGCCAAAAGGTCTCATAAGGCGGGCTGGGCTCTGCCTGAAGAGTTGAGCGGTTATGTGGAACTCCGCGGCGGTCTGCGCTTGCAGGATGATCCGGTACATGACGACATCACGCTTATGGAAGCGCGCTGGCAGCTCAGCTACGACAAGTATATGCCGGAGTTCCTGCCGCGCGGCAATTTCCGCGTCACCGGCGATTTAATTTTTGACGCAGAGGAAAGCGACCGGGAAAATGTCGATCTCGAAGAAGGTGCAGGTTTTTTCGATCTGAGAGAACTCTGGCTTTCGGCCTCGCCGCTCGATTTCCTCGATATCAAGGCGGGGCGTCAGATTCTGACTTGGGGAACCGGCAATCTGCTGTTTTTAAATGATTTGTTTCCCAAGGATTACCAGTCGTTTTTTCTGGGTCGAAGGATCGATTATCTCAAGGCGCCCTCAGATGCCGTCAAGGCATCCTTCTACGCCAATCTGGCCAATGTCGATGTGGTCTATACGCCAAGGTTCGATGCGGATCGTTTTGTCGATGGCTCCCGGCTGTCTTTATATGATCCTTCCCTGAACCGCCTGCGGGGTGAAGATCAGCCTCTGCAAACCGATCGTCCGGATGAGTGGTTCAAGACCGATGAAATTGCCCTGCGCATCTACCGCAACATCGCTGCCTACGAACTTGCCCTGTACGGCTATCGCGGCTACTGGAAGAGCCCGACCGGGACGGATTTGGCAAGCGGCAAACGGATTTTCCCGGCACTGGCCGTCTGGGGCGCCAGCATGCGGGGACCTGCTGGTGCCGGCATCGGCAACCTTGAATTCTCCTGGTACGACAGCCTGGATGACTCGCAGGGAGACGATCCCCTGGTGCAGAATAGTGAGTGGCGTTTTCTGGCGGGCTACGAACAGGAGGTTGCCACTGATTTAACCGTCGGCCTGCAATACTATCTGGAATATATGATCGACTATCGGGCGTACAAGGACAATCTGCCCACGGGTTTTCCAGCGCGCAAACAGGATCGCCACTGGCTCACGCTTGAACTCACACAGGAGTTGATGGCTCAGAACCAGCTTGTTCTCAGTCTGTTCACATTCTACGATCTTTCGGTCGATGACTGGTACTTCCGGCCCCAGGCGACATACGATATCAGCGATCGATGGCAGGCGCAAATCGGTGCCAATATCTTCGTGGGCGGACGGGACACCTTTTTCGGGCAGTTCGAAAAAAACAGCAATGGGTATTTTGCCTTGCGATTAAGTTTTTGACGACATGAATGACAGGGTCGTCCTCTGCCTGCCTCATCCGCATGCGACGTCTATCCGCTGCGGAATTTTTGTGGACGTCCAGACCGATATGCATGATAGACTTTTGACCTGTTCCCCTGTTCTGGTTCTTGATCGGATTTTTATCTGTAATCACAGTTCTATGCCCGGTTACAAGGGACTGCCGCTGTATTGTCTTGTCGCCTGAAAATTCCTGGAGAATAAAAAATAGTGATTAAAGCCACAAAAAAGCCTGGCAAGCCAGCCAGGAAATATAGTCAGGCAGCCAGGCTGCACGATGTGATTCGCATTCTCGAGGCGCGCTACGGGGCAACGGTTGACGAACTGGCTGAAGAATGCGGCATCACCCGACGCACCGTTTATCGTGATCTTGACGCGATTCGCGATGCCGGATACCCGTTGATCTCCGAGTCTGAAGCCGGAGGGCAAACCCTTTACCGCTTTATCACCGGTTTCAAGAAACTCCCGCCGATTACCTTCTCGCTTGAAGAGTTGATGACACTCTACCTGTGCCGCGGTCAGCTTGGTTTTTTGCGCGGGACACCTTTCCAGGACGACCTCGACGACATCTTCGCGCGTATCCACTCGAGTCTGCCGCCGCGCAGCGTAGCCCATCTGGAGAGAATTGCTGAAACGACGTCTCCCAAGTTTCAGGGAGAACGCGATTATGCGGCAAAGAAGGAGCTCCTTAAAGAACTGCGTCGGGCGCTGCTCTATCAATATCGTGTTGATCTTGCTTATACTCCAGCGCGACGAACTACTGAAACTTATCGTTTTGATCCATATACCTTGCTGTTTTACGAAGGCGCGCTTTACCTGGGCGGTTATGCCCATAATCGTGAGGCTTTGCGCCTTTTCCTTGTGGACCGTGTCGAACAAGTAGTGGTTCTCGGTGAACGTTTTGAAGTTCCGGAGGATTTTTCCGCTGGAGATCTGACCGGGTCAGCCTTCGGCCTGATCGATGCAAAGCAGCAGAAGATCAAGGTCCGTTTCGGCGAAGAAATCGGGCATCTGATCCGTGAACGTATCTGGCATCCAAGTCAAAAACTTGTGGAGGAAGAGAACGGGGGTCTGACTCTCAGCTTTGATGCCAGTGGTGACAAAGAGATTCTGGCGTGGCTTTATTCTTATCTGCCGCACGTACAGGTTCTGGAACCGGAAAGTCTGCGTGCTGTTTTCTACCAGGGACTGCGAACCGCTTTAAAGTAGTTTCCGTCCGGAAACGGCCCTTCTCAGCAATCTTGCGAAATCCTATAGGTTACAGGGCACTAGTGCCCCGTGCGGTTAGTTCATTCCTTCTCATTGCAGCGCTTTTGGCCCCTGGCTGCGTTACGTCTCCTCGGC
>JAVVDT010000081.1:0-9544 GCA_032250875.1 Desulfuromonadales bacterium
CACCGGGACACACGCCAGGCTCTCTGGTCTTTAATCCGCCGGGAGCGCTGATCGTTGGCGACACTCTTTTTGTGACGCGCTGCGGTCGGGCTGATTTCCCCGGCAGCGACCCGGCCGCTCTTTACCACAGTCTGTTGCGCCTGGCCGCTTTCCCGCCTGAGACCAAAGTCTACCCGGGGCATGATTACGGCCCTAAGCCGCACTCAACAATTGCGTTTGAACGAGAGTACAACGAGTATATGCGATGCCCTGATCTGGAGAGTTTTCTCAAGCTCCGCATGGGCTGAGCCCGCCCGGGATGCTATGATAAGGCAGTCAGCTGTCTTTGGCGGCGGGAAAGCAACCGCCTTGCTGTTTCATTGATGAGAATAAGCGAGGTAGAAAGTCTGCAAGAAATTTCCCAGGTTTTCCCTGTTATTTAGAAGGCGAACTCAGGCCCTTTGCCCGGCTTGTCGCTAGAGTTGTTGTCTCGGTCGTCGGCCGCTTTCCCGCTTTGATCTTCTTCGTCGAGAAAGTCGAAACCGAAGTCGATAGTGTCGTCATCCGGCAGCTCTTCTTGCTCATCACCCATCTGGATGGCAGGCTCCACTTCTGTTTTGGCCAACTTTCCAGGGGCAAAGAAGCCACGCAGGTTGAATTTCTCCTTGTGCTCAGTTAAGCCCTGGCCGCATTTCTTGCAGCTGTCCAGATGATCAAAGCTGTTATATCCGCATTTTGGGCACTTCATGGGGTCTCCTCCGGTTGATTTGAGTTACTGCCGGCAGGGGGAATCTGCCAATCACCATAAAGATACTGCAAGACGGGAGTCACTGCCAAGCCTGCAGTTTCGGTGCGCAGAATGCGCGGGCCAAGATGTATGGGCTGGAATCCCGCCGCAGTAATGATCCTGATTTCCGCTTCAGAAAAACCACCCTCCGGGCCAATCAGCAGCCTCACGCCTGTTGGAGGTTTTTCAGGCAAGGCTGCTGCCAGCGGCTTTGAGCCGGCTTCCCAAAGGACCAGTTTGAGATCACTGGACGCTTCTTCGAGAGCGGTTGTCAGCGATTGCACCGGCTTCACTTCCGGCAGAAAACTTCGCCGGCTCTGCCGGGCAGCTTCACTGACAATGCGTTGCCAACGTAGTTCACGTGTGCGCAGTCGTGCTGTGGTCAGGATCGGAATGGTGTTGGTCGTCTCTAGCGGCTGAAAGCAACGCACTCCCAGTTCTGTCCCTTTTTGCAGAACCAGTTCCAGCTTGTCGCCTTTCGGCATTGCCTGCAGTAAAGTTATTGGCAGGGTTCGGTCGGTTTCCTTCCAGCGGCGTATCACCCCGGCTGTTGCTTGTTCCGGCTGCAGTTGTTCGAGCCGGACTTCACAACACTGGCCGAAGCCATCAAGCAGCAGGACTATGGCGCCAGCCTTGATACGCAGGACTTTGCGCAGGTGATGATAAGGTTCGCCGGCAATAACCACCTTGTCGCCTTGCAGGCTCTCGGCAGGAACAAAAAAGCGCAGAGGGTCACTCATGATGCTGATAGACGATGCAGGTCCACTCGTCACGGTGGCGCGTGGAGAGCAGGGTCAGCGGGAAAGCGACGAAACCGGCCATGACCTGCTGCTCCTGCTCGATCAGGATTCCTGAGAGCACCAGGCGCCCTTGCGGTGCGAGGTGCTCCACCAGAGCAGCTGCAAGGCGGATGTTCTCCCCGGCCAAAATGTTGGCCAGTACCAAGTCATATTGACCTGGAATCGCATCGAGAGGATTGTCCGTGATCGCTATCTGAGCAGTGAGTTGGTTCTTCTCTACGTTCTCGACTGCGACCCGACAGGCGTCACTGTCGATGTCGCAAGCGACTACCGCTGCAGCGCCGAGCGCTGCAGCGGCCATCGCCAGAATTCCGGAACCGGTTCCGACATCCAGGACCCGTTGTGGCGGGCAGGAACTCTCGAAAAGCTCGGACAGCGCTTCCAGACAGAGCCCGGTCGTAGCGTGAGTCCCTGTCCCAAAGGCTTGTCCGGGGTCGAGGGTGAGCACTGCTTCGTCGCCTGTTGCCGGCCAGTCGATCCACGAAGGATGGATGACGAGACGGTTGCCGACTCTGAAGGGAGGGAAGTGCTGCTGCCAGTCGCTTGCCCAGTCGTGGTCAGCCAACGGCCGATAATCCAGATGGATTTCAGCCAACGCCGGATAGAAGGCAGCGAGTTCCGACAGGGCTTGCCGCACAGCCTGACAGAGCGCATCAACGTTTTCCGGGTAGTTGAAATAGGCGCGCAGAACCGGATCGTTGGCGAGTGAATCAGCTGTCGGCACGATAAAAGTGTCCAAAACCTTTTCCGCTGCAGTCATTCCGGTACAGCCAAGATCTATCAAAGTCTGGGAAACCAGGTCGACGGCCTGATCCGGTACGGTAATACGCATTTCCAGCCATTTATTTATCATGAAGGTTGTTTAGCGAAGTTTATAGGGTATTGCAACAGAAAATCTTGACCTGTGAAGGCAGGCTCTGAAATAATGGCGCATAATCTAATGAGAGCAAAAACAGATATGGATGAAAATATCTTTCTTGGCTTAAGCGGTGCCCGTGGAAGTTGCTGAATTGCCATGATAAGGCACGCGAGTCAGAATTGTTTGCTGTTTGCATTTTCATTAGAATCTGTTAGACTTCTCCGGCGTTTTCATGAGGACAGACAATGTCAACAGCCCAGGTAATTTATCTGCTTTCCGATGCAACCGGTGAGACCGCCGAAAAAATGGTCTTGGCAGCACTGACCCAGTTCCGCGACAAGCCGGTTCGCTTGACGCGCATCAATAATGTTCGCACCAAGAACCAGGTTTATGAGGCCCTGGACGAAGCACTGAGACATTGTGGTCTGGTGGTGTATACGATTGTCAATCGAGAACTTGCGCAACTGGTTCACGATGAGTGCGATGGTCTGGGACTGGTCAATATCGATTTGCTGACGCCTCTGCTGTTGAAGGTTGCTCATTGTCTTGGCCGTTCGCCGAAAGAAACGCCCGGACTGCTGCATGGGGTCGATGAAGCTTATTTCCGTCGTATCGAAGCGATCGAATTTACCGTTAAACACGACGATGGTCAGGAGCCGCGCAACCTCTACCTGGCTGATATCGTTCTGGTGGGGATCTCGCGGACCAGCAAAACACCGCTGTCTATCTACCTGGCGCACAGGGGCTGGAAAGTTGCCAATGTGCCCCTGATTAACGGGATTGATCTACCGTCGCAGCTTTTTGAGATTGACCAGAAAAAAATTGTAGCACTTGTTATTGATCCACAGCGGCTGGTCGAAGTTCGCGCCGCGCGTTTGCGCAACCTGGGACAAGACCCCAGGGCCGCTTATGCTGATTATGAAGAGATAGAAGAGGAGTTGAAGCATGCCAAAAAGCTCTTCCGCCGTCATCCCTGGGCGGTTGTCGATGTTTCGAGCAAGGCTGTTGAGGAAACTGCCAACGAAGTTCTGGTTCGCCTGGGCTTGCAATAAGTTGCAGTCGATTCGTTGATTATTCTGTTGTGTCAATCAACAGGCAAAACATGGAAAATAAAGGAGAAATTATCATGCGAATTCTTGTGGTAGAAGATGAAAAGAAGGTTGCAAGTTTTATCCAGCGAGGACTGGAAGGTGAAGGTTTCAGTGTTGATGTTGCCGACGATGGTGAGTCGGGCGTCGAACTTGGAACACAGAACAGTTACGACCTGATTCTTATGGATATTATGCTGCCGAAGATGGATGGTCTTGCGGCAATCAAGGCCTTGCGAGAGAAGGGTGTCGCCACTCCGGTCTTGTGCCTGACTGCCAAGGATACGGTCGAGGATATTGTCGCCGGACTCGAATCGGGCAGCGATGACTACCTGACCAAGCCTTTTGCCTTCGCAGAGCTGTTGGCTCGCGTACGGGCACTGGCTCGTCGCGGCACTCACGAGCGCGGTGCGGAAATCACCTATGCGGATTTGCGTCTAGATCCGGTCGCACATAAAGTCTGGCGCGGCGATGAGGAAATTGATTTGACGGCCAAGGAGTATGCCCTGCTCGAATTCTTCATGCGCAACCCCGAGACGACCCTGACGAGGACGATGATTGCAGAGCATGTATGGGATTACACCTTTGATTCGTTTACGAACATCATCGATGTGTACGTCAATTATCTGCGTAAAAAGGTTGACCGCGACTTCTCCAAGAAGTTGATTCACACCGTGCGCGGCATCGGTTACGTACTCAAGGAGGAGTAACCTTGTCTGCTTCACCACTACGGTCGATCAAGGTTCGCCTGACCTTTTGGTACGCAATGACGCTGGCTGTCATCCTGGCAGTCAGTGCTCTGTTTTCGTATCACTATTTTTCCCACAACCTGGGTAAGCAGGTGGATCGCCAGGTCAGGGAAATCGCGCGCACTCTGGAACTGCACCGCATCGAAGAACACCGGGGGTCCGACATCCTCGAGAGTTGCGAACATCTTCAGGATATGGCGCACAGATATAACTGGACCGCCTTCCTGGTGTTGCGTGATGCCAGCCTGCAGGTTGTCTGCGCCTCAGACAACCTCGGTGAGCGTGAACTGCCTTTCGGGCCAATCGCCCGCCAGCAGGTGCGCTGGCTGAATGAACACATGGAAACCCTTGAACTGGACGGTGGAGGGAGCCTGCGCCTGCTCTCTTTCCCTTTGGTTTCCAGTGAACGACTGACGGGGGTTGTCCAGGTAGCACTGGAACTCGGCCCTTTGCAGGAAACCATTGAGGAACTGCGCCTGATCTACCTGGTGGTCGGACCCTTTGCGATTTTCTGGCTGTGTCTGGGTTGCTGGCTGCTGGCTGATCGTACCATTGCTCCAATCATCGAAGTCACCGAAGCCGCCCAGGGGATCACGGCAGACAACCTCTCGCGCCGTCTGCCCTCAGGAAACCACCAGGACGAGCTCGCGCAGATGGTGGCCCGTCTGAACCAGATGCTCGATCGCCTGGAGAAGTCTTTTCGCCGCATCCGGCAATTTTCCGGAGATGCCTCCCATGAGCTGCGCACGCCGCTCACTATTCTGCGCGGCGAAACCGAAGTCACTCTGCGCTGGGCCAAGACTCCGGACGAATTCCGCGACATGCTGCGATCCAATATGGAAGAAATCGATCGTATGGAACGCATCATCGAAAGCTTGCTGACTTTGGCCAAAAGCGAGGTTGGGGAATTGACGCTGGAGATGAAGGAGCTTAGCCTCAGTGATCTGGTGCAGGAGCTATATCTGCAGAGCAGCCTCCTGTGCGAAGCGAAACATATCAAGGTTCAGTTGCTTCTCGAGGTTGAGGAAGAAATCAGAATTCGTGGCGACGACTTGCGCCTGCGCCAGATGTTTCTCAATATAATTTCCAACGGCATTAAGTATATGCCTGAAAATGGTCACATGGAGATTACGCTGGCCATGGAAGATGGCTTTGCGCGTGTCGATATCACGGATTCAGGCATCGGCATTCCCGCCGAACATCTGCCGCATATCTTTGATCGCTTTTACCGGGTGGACAAAGCCCGCAATCGCATGGACGGTGGAACCGGTCTGGGCCTGGCAATTGTCAAATGGATTGTCGAGGCGCACGGTGGCAGCATCCAAGTCACATCTGAAGTCAACAAAGGCAGCTCCTTCTCAGTGCGACTGCCAATCGGTGGCCCGGTAGAAGGCAAGCATCCCAAATCGACGATTCTGGATTGATTTTCCCCATTGCTCAAAGCCCCAAGCTTGTATTCGTCCGGAGTTTGCGGATGGACACAAATTATTATGGGAGCAGCAATTGACAGCCCCCCCAAGGGTTATTACATTTTAAGCAATAACTTCAAGGGAGGAAACTATGAGTAAATTCTGGCGTCTTAATATCCCCTTTCTGACTGTGTTGCTGGTCTGCTTCCAGGTTTTGCCGGCCAGTGCCCAACCCCCTGATTTCGTGGCTTTGGCTGAACAACTCAAACCTTCTGTTGTGAATATCCGTACGGCCAAAACGGTCAAATCGCTTACCCCTTCATTCCCTGGGCCCAGAATGCCCGGCAGGGGGGATCCATTTGAAGAATTCTTCGAGCGGTTTTTTCGTGATGCGCCGCAGTCACCCCGTACCGAACGCTCGCTCGGAACAGGATTTATCATCTCCGCTGATGGCTACATCCTGACCAATGATCACGTGGTCGAGAGTGCCGATGAGATTAAGGTCAAGCTCTCCGACGGCCGGGAGTTTAATGGTGAGGTCCGTGGTCTTGACCCCAAGCTTGATCTTGCTCTGATCAAGATTGAAGCTGGAGAGAATCTGCCGATCGCCAGGTTGGGAAATAGTGAAAGTATCAAGATCGGCGAATGGGTCATGGCGATCGGCAATCCTTTTGGCTTGGAGCAGACGGTGACAGTCGGCATCGTTTCCGCCAAGGGAAGGGTGATCGGCGCTGGACCCTATGATGATTTCATCCAGACCGATGCATCCATCAATCCCGGGAACTCCGGCGGGCCTCTCTTCAATATGCAAGGTGAGGTTGTCGGCATCAATACCGCAATCGTTGCCGGCGGTCAGGGCATCGGTTTTGCTATTCCGGTCAATATGGCCAAGCAGATTATTCCCCAGTTGCGTGATGAGGGACATGTCACCCGTGGCTGGCTGGGCGTAACCATACAGGCCATGAATAAAGAATTAGCGGATTCATTCGGCCTTGAAAAGCCCCAGGGTGCTCTGGTCAATGAAGTTGCGAAAAACTCTCCTGCCGACAGGGCTGGTCTGCAGCGCGGTGATGTGCTTCTGGAATATGATAACCAGAAGATTATGGAGATTAACGATCTGCCGCGTCTGGTGGCGGCGACTCCCGTCGATAAGACTGTGAAAGTCAAAATATTCCGTGACGGCAAGGAGCGCGAGGTCAAGGTCACCGTCGGTAAAATGGCTGAAGGCGAGCAGGAACTCGCTGCGAGCGACAAAGAAAGTGGTGGGGTCCTTGGCTTGTCTGCTGTCAATGTGACGCCGGAATTGGCAATGCGTTTTTCCCTGGAAAAAACTGAGGGCATACTGATTGTCAAGATCGCTCCCGATGGCCCGGCCGCCGAAGCCAACCTGCGTGTTGGTGATTTGATTGTTGAGGCTGACGGCAAAGAGATCAAGTCAGTCAAGGATTTTGAAGAAATTATCGGCAAAATGTCGGCTGGCAAGGTTTTGCGACTGTTGATTCAGCGTAAATCGACCCTGCTCTATACGACGGTGACGCTCAAATAAAAATCAAGGCTTCGTCTCTGCTTATCTTGACAAGCAAATCGGCTCTCCTGTGTGGCACTGTGGGTTTGCACAGTGCCACAATATTTTTTATGTGGTAATTTCTCTGCATGCGACTAGCTCTTAAACATCAAATAATTATGGCCCCTGCTGCAGTGCTTTGCCTGATGACCCTGCTGCTATGCTTTTTGCAGTTCACCTACTGGGACATGTCAGTCAAACGGCAGCAGACTAAAAACCTCAAGACGGCATTTATCGCCTTGGCAGAAGCTGATATGGCAGCTCAACGCATGCATGCTGTCGTGCGCTTGCTGGCTGAAGCTGCAGAGCCTGATCACAGGACTTTGGAGCAGATGGCGAACCTGCATCACCACCTTGCGATGGCCATTGAGCAATTGCAGGAAACAGGCTTGTCAAGTCAATCGTCTATGGACTTTTTACACAAAAGCATTGCCGATCTGAATCCTGAGCAGGGGATCCAGTTGCAACGCTTTGATGCAACCTTGAAGCAGCTGCATCCCCACATTACTGAGCAGCTTGGTGAATTGAACCAGCGTCGCGAGAACCTGAGCGATGTGCACCGTGAAGATATCGATACCCTGATTGCCGATACGACTTTTGTTACCATTGTCGTGCTTGGCTTCGCCATCCTGGTGGGGATTCTGCTGTCTCTTGCCCTGGCACGCCATATCCTGGGTCGCATACAGGTCCTCTCCGACGGCGCTGCACGGATCACTGCCGGCGATTTCACTCCGCCGCCGGCACCGGAGAAGGTCCGCGATGAACTTGATGGTTTAGCGGTTTCCATTAATCGTATGACAGATCAGCTGATCCGGGTGGTTGCTGCCGAGAAACTTCTGGAAGGTGCAGAAGAAGAGCGCCGACGCATCGCCATGGATATCCATGATCAGACTCTTGCTGATTTGTCGGCGGTGCGCAGAGGGTTGGAGCAATTGCCGCAGGAAACATCAAAAGGTGATGCCGTGGCGTCGATTGAAGCGGATCTCCAGCGGGCAATGACCAATTTGAGGGCGGTGATGGACAATCTGCATCCGCAGACACTCGACATCCTTGGTCTGCCGGCAGCCATAGAATCCTTGTTGGAGAAATCCTGTGAGTCTACAGGTTCCCCGACGTATCATTTCCTGGCGAACGCCGATGCAACCGCTCTTGATCTGCCGCGCTTGACCCAGGTAACGATCTACCGAATGGTCGTTGAAGCCATCAACAATGTGATGCGGCATGCCCATGCCAGTCAATTGGAGGTCAGTATGTCGCTGCGTGGTGGAAACCTGGTTGTCGCTGTGGAAGACAACGGTCGAGGCTTTAATCATGCCCCTCAGTTGCCGACACTTTCCGGTGGCAGGGGGCTGCACAATATTCAGGAACGAGCCCGGGCGATTGGAGCCCAGGTCTATTGGCGTCATTCCCGTTTTTCTTCAGGAACGCGGTTCGAGTTGATCTTGCCGCTTAAAGCTTAAGGAGGATTGCATGGCAGCCTATGCCCTGATTATCGCCGAAGACAACCCTAAAGATTTCGAATTTCTCAAGCAGATGATCGATGAATGGGAGTATGACTGTGTGGTTGAACATGCGCCGGATGGATTGGTCGCCTTCGAACTGGCACTGGCCCATGATAAGCCTTTGATCATCAGTGACATCCAGATGCCGCAGATGAATGGCGTTGACTTCGCGAGGGCTCTCTGGGAGCGCAAGCCACAGGCGCGCATCGTCTTCTGGAGTCAGTTCAAAGATGAGATGTACGTGCGCACCCTGTCCAAGATTGTTCCGCCGGAAACCGTCTATGGTTATGTTCTGAAATCAAGTCCACGTGACAAGATCTCAGCGGCCATGGCTACAGTTCTTTTTGATGATCAATGCTGGATCGACCCGGAAGTTCGCAAAGTTCAGGGGCGGACCGGCCACAGCCAGACAGCCCTGTCTGATATCGAATACGAAGCCTTGATTGATATTTCCCTGGGTCTGACTGACAACCTTATCGCTCAGCGCCGCTATCTTTCGCGCCGGGGCGTGCAAAGCCGGCTCAATTCCCTTTACGGCAAACTGCGTCTCGACCGGGAGCAGTTTCAGAGCGACAAAGTCGGTGATGCATTCAATCTGCGCAACCGTGCTGTTTCTGTCGCCTTGCGCCGCGGCTTGATCAATGCCTTTGAGCTTGAACATGAAGAAGAATATTTGCAGGCGTGGTTAAAACGCTACAAGGGCGGGCTTGGTTGAAGGTCGGAGGCTGGAGGCTGGAGGCTGGAGGCTGGAGGCTGGAGGCTGGAGGCTGGAGCTTTGCGTTGTAATATTTATGTGGTTGTGATAAG
>JAVVDT010000082.1:0-9130 GCA_032250875.1 Desulfuromonadales bacterium
TGCGTGCCAGACGTTGATGGCTTAGCCATCCCATGTCCATCCCGTGAGTTTTTGCGAGCGCATCAAACGTTGAGTCCGATTATGACCAATCAACGCAGTAAAACAGCAATGATTCTGACTGGTGGCGGCATCATGGGTGCTGCTTACGAGATCGGCTGTCTTGCCGCTTTCGATCGTCTCTTCTGCCCGGGCTTTTCCAGCCGCCGATTCGACACCTACATCGGCATCAGTGCAGGCTCCGTGATCGCCACACTGGTGGCTAACCGCATTGATCCCGGTGGCTTGTTCAAAACCATTGCACGCAATGAAATGACTGTTTTTAACTGGCGCCGTCGTGACATCTACCGTTTTGACTGGTGGGCAGTCATCCGTTCACTGGCCAGCCTGCCGCGCAACCTGCTGCTTGTTCGGCAACACTACCGAAAAAACAACTGGCAGTTCGGCCTGGGAGATCTGCCGCACCTGCTTCATGAACAATTCCCGGCAGGGCTGTTTTCCCTGGAGCCCCTGCAATCCTACCTCTGCAATTCATTTCGTAACGAAGGCATCTGCGATGATTTCAGCCGCCTTGGCTGTGAACTTTTTATTCCCGCTTACGACCTTGATTTCGGCGAAAGGATCGTCTTCGGTACAGCGCAACACCAGGATCTGCACATCTGCCAGGCCATTACTGCTTCCAGCGCCATTCCTTTCTTTTTCCAGCCCCACCGGATCGGCGAGAACGCTTATATAGATGGCTCCACCGGGCAGGTCACGCACATTGATATCGCCATTGAAAATGGCGCGCGCCTGATTGTCCTGATCAACCCGCGGGTCCCTTTCCGTAACGATCAGGAGATTACCTGCCTGCCCTCGCTCTCCTATGGTAAATGTTCGCAGATTGACGAACTTGGGATCCTGTTCACCTGGGAGCAGGCAAAGCGGATCGAGTGCCGCGAAAAACTGATTCTGGCTCTTGATTACTATCGGCAGACAAATCCCGAGGTCGATATTTTACTCTTTGAACCGGGCAGCGACGAGGCCCTGCTGTTTTTCCAGGGACCCATGTCGATTGCCGCGCGCAATCAGGTCATGCATTACGGCTATCATTTGACCCTTTCGGAAATGAAGAGCAACTACCGGGAGTTATCCAGGATATTTGCCGGGCACGGCATTCAGACCACGGCAAAGAACCTCGATAAAGCGCCGCCGGAATAGACGGGGTCTCAGCAATATGATTCCTTCTATCTGGTCTGCGTGAATTGGTGGCCGACCTTTTTCCCTTATGAAGCCGTATTTTCAGTCGTTGGTTGACGAAGATGAAACGAGTCGTTAGAGTTAACCACTAAGAGCCCTTATGAAAATTGTATTTTGTACCCTCCATGTCCGCCGCTCCATTCAGGCTGTTTCACTGGCGGCCGGTTGCCTGGCAGCAGCCCTTCCAGAGGATTGGCGCCAATCCTGCGTGTTGCTCGACTTATTTCCTGACCAAAGCGACCAGGAGATTCTCGCCGCAATTCTGGGAGAAAAACCCGATATTGTCGCCTTTCCCGTCTATGTCTGGAACCGACAGCGGCTGGTCGGCATTGTCCGGCAGCTACGCCAGATGAATGATCAGATCTATCTGATTGCCGGTGGCCCGGAAGCAACGGGCGACCCGGTCGGCCTGGCCTCGGCAGCACCTTGGTCGGCTCTGGTCCATGGCGAGGGCGAGGCGGCCTTTGCCGGATTGCTTGCAGCATTGACGCAAGGCTCTCCGGAGCAACCATTACCGGGCGTTACTCTTATGCTGGAGGATGGACCATTGTCGGGCACAGAGCATTGCCCGCACGACCTCAGCATCACACCCTCCCCGTGGCTCAGCGGCATACTCACGCCTCACCCATCAGGTGGAATTCTCTGGGAAGTTGCCCGAGGCTGTGCCTTTTCCTGCGATTACTGTTTTGAAGCGCGGGGCCATGCCGGCGTCCGCCACATTGATCGGCAACGCCTGCAAGCAGAACTTGACCTGTTTGCCAGGATGGAGATCAGTCAGGTCTGGATTCTTGATTCAACCTTCAACTATCCTCCAGAGCGCGGCATTGCCCTGCTGGAGCTGCTTCTCGAAAGAGCACCCCATCTTCATTATCATTTTGAAGCTAAAGCCGATTTCATTGATCGGCATACCGCCAGCCTGTTGGGGGAATTACACTGTTCTGTGCAACTGGGACTGCAGTCCATTCACGAGAAGGTGCTCAAAGCGATCCACCGGCCGCTTGATCTGGAAATTCTCGCGGAAAAGATCCATCTGCTTGACGCTGAGGGCGTCGTATACGGTTTCGATCTGATCTACGGGCTTCCGCGGGACAGCTATGCCGGCTTCAAGGACAGCCTGGACACCGTGTTAAGTTTCTCGCCGAACCATGTTCACATTTTTCCGCTGACGGTGCTGCCAGGGACCAGGCTGAGCCAACAACGCGACCGTTACGGAATCGTAGCGCAGAGTGAGCCTCCCTACGAGCTGATTTCGTCAACAAGCTGGTCGGTTGCAGAGATGGAACTCTGTCGCCAGCTGGCCGCTGCGGCTGACCTCTTTTACAATACCGGCCGCGCCGTGGCGTTCTTCCCCGCCATTCTGCAAGCCTTGCAGACCCGACCGAGCGCACTCTTTGAAGATTTCTTCACATGGGCGCTGCAACAGCCGGAGATAGATCGTGCAAGCCTGTTGGTCCCTGACAATTGGAAGACCGACGATGTCTATCGCCTGCAGCAGGGCTATCTCTGCCGGCAACTACGGACAACCGGCCAAGGTCATTTGGTCAGCGTGTTCCTTGATCTGCTCTGCTACCACTTCAATTACGCAGAGACTCTGCTTGGTGAAGAGCTTTTGCCTCCCCCGGATGAAGCCTTTCTGCAGACAGACCTGTGGGAAACCCCCCTGCAACTCTCTGACAAGTGCCGTCTGGTGCCTTTCGCCTATGAAATTCTGAATCTTCTGGAAATGGAAGAGATGCAACTGAAGGAGATTGCCAGCCTTTTTCGCCCGGTTGGCTCAGTCGCGCTTTTCATGAGGCGCGACAATGAAGTCTTCTGTGAATCGTTAAGCGAGGAGATGCTGCGCCTGCTCAAGCAAAGCAACGGCAAGCTCAGCCCTAAAGACATTTTTGCCGGCAGCCTGTCACTGGCAACCGGTGTGGAACTTGTCCAGTTCGCGGTCAGCGAAGGACTGCTGCAACCCGTGCATGCAGAAAAGGGTCCTGCGCAAACAGGACCCTTGGATTAGCTTAATTTATTTAGACGAACCTATAACCTAGACAAAGGTCAACCCAACAATTAACGCAGAGTCACGGAGATGCTGAGACGAGTGGCCAAGGTGTCAGTCATTTTTCCATCAAAATATTTGTTACTCTGCTTCCTCTGCGTCTCCGTGTTAAACCTTCTTTTGAGTTATAGAAGCGTATTTAAAAGCAGACTCAGGCCACTTCCTTCATCCGCTCAACATATCGGGGTCGTTCCACGATAAAAGACTTGATCTCACGGATATCGGGAGCCCTTCCGGCAATACGCACAACATCATCAATCACCAGGGCCGGAGCAACATAAACGCGATTATCAATCAACTTGCGGCGGTCACAGAAAAGATGAACCTCGGCGCGCACATCCATCTCGTTCAGAGCCTGACGAACATCGGCAAGGATGCGCTCACCGCGCTGTCCACCTTCCGGTTTACAGAGAATATCTATACGCATGATGAAATCCTTTCCTTTTAATTATGACTATTTTGATCAATTATATGGCGCTAAATAAAAAAGGCAAGCATTTTCTGCTTGCCGGGAAGATTCCACTCTGAGAGAGAAACAAGCCTCAACGGGGCGGTGGGCTGGTACCGTAGATAATGCGCAGGGCATGCCTGGTTCTTGCCACCAGACGAACGGGATTGATCGGCTTGGCAATAAAATCGAAGTAACCCATTTCAAGCAACTTGGCCTCTTCCTCTGCGGTGGATTTTGAAGAGAGAGCAATCACCGGGATATGCTTGATGCTCGAATTCCCCTGAATCGCACGAAACATCTCGTAGCCATCCATCCGCGGCATGATGGTATCAGCGATGATCAAGTGAGGTTTCTCCTGCAGGGCGACTTTTAGACCATCCGCACCATTTGCAGCTTCCAGCAGATTATATCCTTCTCTTTTCAGCGCAGCCACTGCGGCAGCGCGAACCAGATCCTGATCGTCAACAACCAGCACGGTCCACCAGCTGTCCGGGTCTTGTTTCTGTTCAACAATTTTGAAATAGTGGCGATTAACCGCCGACTGGATTTCTGTTGGAGTGGTGACGCAAGGAACAATCCGCAACCCTCTTTTGAACGAAATATTTTCGATGGTCTCTATGTCGAGTGGATTGACCATGGCCAGGAAAAGAGAGGCTCCTTCCCGCTTTAATGGAAACAGCATCTTGTTCATTGCCGTATCGCCATCGAAGAGATCAAGCAGTTCCTTACTGAAGCTCGCCCTGGCTATATTGGCAACCGTTTTGAAGCCGAACTGGCGGGCCAGGGCCGCAGCGATATCGCGCTCGGTGACCACGCCCATTTCTTCAAGAACCTGGCCAAGCCGCTGGCCGGTGCCTTTCTGCTTCTCCAGTGCTCGTTGCAGCTGGTTTTCATTCAAAACCTTGGCCTCGACCAGGATTTCACCGAAACGCATGCGCTTGGCCATACAACCTCACTAACTGAATTTTACCCCTCCTGCTTCAAACCATTGCATACTAACAAATTTCTGCAGGGAATCCAAGCATTTCGGGAGATTGCAGCGTCTCGACAATCTAAATCCATTTACGCTAGAACGCTGTCGATACAGGCGTGTCACAACTGACAGTCAAAGCACCATCGACCTCATCAACCTTGATCAGGCTGCCGTCACCGACTTCCGATGCAATCATAGCGCGCCCGATTTTGGTTTCCAGATGATGCTGCAGATAGCGCTTGAGCGGTCTGGCGCCATAGACAGGATCATAGGCTGCCCTGGCAACAAAACTGCGCGCGGCAGCGGTCAACTCAAGTACGACACCAAGAGCTGCCAAGCGTTGCTGCAGCTCTTTAACCTGCAAGGCAACAATCTGCTCGGTTTCTGCCAGAGTCAGGGGTTTAAACATGACAATATCGTCAACTCGATTAAGGAATTCAGGCCTGAAGCCACTGCGCAAAGCGTTCATCACCATTTCGCGAGCCCCCTCTCTGATGACACCCTCTTCAGTCACCCCTTCAAGAAGATGCTGGGAGCCGATATTTGACGTCATGATCACCACAGTATTCTTAAAATCGACCGTGCGACCATGGCTGTCGGTGATGCGTCCGTCGTCGAGAACTTGTAAGAGCACATTGAAGACCTCCGGATGCGCCTTTTCAATCTCATCAAACAAGATTACGCTGTAGGGATGACGTCGCACGGCCTCTGAGAGTTGACCGCCCTCCTCGAAGCCGATATAACCGGGCGGTGCACCGATCAGGCGGCTGACCGCATGCTTCTCCATATACTCAGACATGTCGATGCGCACCATATTCGCCTCACTGTCAAACAAAGCTTCGGCGAGCGTGCGTGCCAATTCGGTTTTGCCGACCCCGGTCGGCCCCAGAAAGATGAACGAACCGATCGGCCGACGCGGATCCTTGATCCCGGCCCGTGCACGGATAACGGCATCGGCGACCAATCGCACCGCTTCATCCTGACCGACTACGCGCTGATGCAGAATCTGATCGAGTTTCAGCAGCTTTTCCTTCTCCCCCTCGACCAGACGGGTCACGGGAATTCCGGTCCAGAGAGCAACGATGCCGGCTATTTCGTTCTCGGTGACCTCCTCGCGCAGCAGGCGCGTTCCCTCAGCTTCACCCTCATCGGTGAGCTTCCGATCAGCTTCCTTTAGTTGTTGCTCCAGCTCAGGCAGCCGGCCATGTTTAAGCTCCGCGGCGCGATTCAGATCGTATTCCCGCTCGGCAATCTCAATCTGCTGACGGGTTTTTTCGATCTCCTCGCGCAGATTCTGAAGTTTCTTGATCCCCTCTTTTTCTGTCTCCCATTGCGCCTTGTAGGTATCAGCCTGATGCCGCAGGTCGGCCATCTCCTTGCGCAAATGTTCAAGGCGCACCCGGCTTACTTTGTCTTTTTCTTTTTTCAGGGCGGCTTCTTCGATCTCCAATTGCATCACGCGGCGCGTCACTTCATCAAGCTCGGCCGGCAATGAATCGATTTCCGTGCGTATCATGGCACAGGCCTCGTCAACCAGATCAATCGCTTTGTCCGGCAAGAAACGATCGGTGATATAGCGATGGCTCAAGGTGGCGGCAGCCACCAGCGCATTATCCAGGATGCGCACACCATGATGAACTTCGAAGCGCTCTTTCAGACCACGCAGGATACTGACGGTATCTTCAACCGTCGGTTGCTCGACCAGAACCGGCTGAAAACGCCTTTCAAGGGCTGCGTCTTTTTCTACATATTGACGATACTCGTCGAGAGTCGTGGCACCGACACAGTGCAGCTCACCGCGCGCCAGCATCGGCTTCAGCATATTACCGGCATCGATGGCGCCTTCTGCCTTACCGGTACCGACAATGGTATGCAGCTCATCAATGAAGAGTAGAATCCGGCCTTCACTCTGGCGAATCTCGTTGAGAACCGCCTTGAGCCGCTCTTCGAATTCACCACGATATTTGGCTCCCGCAAGCAATGACCCCATATCGAGGGCAAAAATGGTTTTGTCCTTGAGGCCCTCGGGGACATCGCCGCGCACAATGCGTTGCGCCAGACCTTCCACAATTGCCGTCTTGCCAACCCCGGGTTCACCAATCAGCACCGGATTATTCTTGGTCTTGCGCGAAAGAATCCGGATGACACGCCGAATTTCGCCATCCCTGCCGATGACCGGGTCGAGCTTGCCCTTCTGGACCTCTTTAACCAGGTCACGGCCATACTTTTCCAGCGCCTCATAAGTTCCTTCGGGATCAGCGCTGGTCACTCTTTGATGTCCGCGCACGGTACTCAAGGTCTGCAGCAGACGGTCGCGGGTCAGATTGAATTGCTGCAGAACTCTGCCCACAGCCGTCTTGCTGCCCTCATCGGTCATCACCAGCAACAAATGCTCTACGCTGACGAAATCGTCCTTCAGTCGTTTCGCCTCTGACTCGGCCTTGACCAGCAGCTGGTTAAAACGTTGCGTGACATAAATCTTACCGGACTCGACACCGGGGCCGGAAACCGAAGGCATGCGTTGCAGCTCTGATCGAACCGCATCAATCATTAACCTGAGATCAATATTGAGCCGCTCGACAAGTCGGGAGACAAGCCCGCCTTCCTGTTCCAGAAGTGCCAGCAGCAAATGTTCACCGTCAACTTCGACGTGACCGTAGCGGACGGCCAGGCTCTGGGCCGACTGGATCGCTTCCTGGGTTTTCTGGGTCATACGATTCAAATCCATAAAAAGCTCTCCCGTGAAATTATTTGTAAGGCCTGACTGAAGTTTACCCAATTCCAGCCATAATGCATCTTCGCAAAACCGACTGGCTTGATTTATACGTTGCTGAAATACTTTGCTTTATTTACCGTCAGTCGCTAACGGTTGTAAATTCAATGTAGTGACTCCGCAGAGCCATTTCAAGAATGGCCCAGAAAATAAAGAGCACCCTGTCGGGGATATTGCAAGCAACAGACTATCCCGGGCTGCAGAATGCTGATAATCTGCTATAAATATAGCGTGTTATTGATTTTTTACAGGAGGTAATGAATATGCACACCCGCAACCATATCCTGGATTACCACTTCACGGAAGTCCTTGACGTCAAAACTCGCGAACTGATCCGGGTTGCCTGCGCCGTGGCAGTCAATTGTCCCGACTGACTCACCAAGCACTTCGCGGTCGCGAAGGATGCCGGTGCCACCGAGGATGAATTGCGCGAAGCAATGGCTTACGGAATAATTGCGCCTGCGGGGCGAGCCAAAAACTTCGTCAAGCGCATGCAGGCGGAACTCAATAGCGACGAATAGGCCGTTACGGGAGAAATCCTTATGATGAAGAGAAGTGCGAATCAGAGAATGCTCAACGAAAAAATTGTCACGAAGCAGCAGCTTAGCGAAGCAACCGGTAGACAGCGCCTGCACGGCGGACGACTGGGCCAAAACCTGGTAGCGCTTGGTTATATCAGCGAAGACCAGCTTGAAAATTTCTTTAAACGTACGCCTGCTGCGCCTGAAAAGGTTGAGGATACCGGGCTTGATCTGCAGTTTATTGCCGATCTTGTTTTAAAACACATCATGTCCATGGGTGAGTTTCGCTTGAGTGATCTGTCCCGGCGCATGGGGTTGTCAACCGCCATTCTTGATGAAGCGATCGCCCTGCTGCGTCGTGAAAAGCTGGCTGAAGTACGCAGCGCAAGCCAATTTGTCAGATCATCTTTCAATTTCGTCATTACCGAAACCGGCAAAAAATATGCCGGCGAGCTGATGGAGATCTGCCGCTATGCCGGGCCGGCACCGGTCACCCTCGAAGATTACAAGGAGATGGTCGAGAACCAGTCGATCCGCAACATCACGATCAACAAAGACGTGATAGATGCCGCGTTTTCGCAGATTGTTATCAGCGAGCACATGCTCGGACGATTGGGTCCGGCCATCAGTTCCGGTGCGCCCATGTTTATTTACGGCCCTGCCGGCAACGGCAAAACGACCATAGCCGAAACCATCGGTCAGGTTCTGCCGGGAACGGTTTTTGTCCCTCATGCCCTTTACGTGGGCGGACAGATTATCAACGTGTTTGATCCGGTTAACCACGTTCCTGTTGAAGACCTGCCTGATGATGATACAGCTGCGGATGCTATCGATCGACGCTGGGTAAGAATCCAGCGTCCCGTTGTCATTACCGGCGGCGAGCTCTCCTTGCGCATGCTCGACCTGGAATTCAACTCCATCGCCAAATTCTATGAAGCGCCTCTGCAGATGAAGGCCAACAACGGACTCTTCATCCTTGACGACTTCGGCCGCCAGCAGATGGATCCGCAAAGCCTTCTCAACCGCTGGATCATTAACCTGGATCGGCAGATCGACTTCATGTCGATGCACACCGGTATGAAATTTGAAATCCCCTTTGACCAGCTGGTGATCTTTGCCACCAACCTGGAGC
>JAVVDT010000082.1:9140-9500 GCA_032250875.1 Desulfuromonadales bacterium
GCCGCATCCGCTACAAGATCAAGATTGAGCATCCGACGGAAGCAGAATTCCGGGAAATTTTCGAACGTGTCTGCCGCATGAACGGCATAGTTTTCCGTCACGATGTCTTCGAACACCTGATCGAGCACTGGTACCGCCGTCGCAATATCGCGTTCAACGCCTGTCATCCCCGTGACCTGATTGATCACGTAATTGATCTCGCACGCTTTTTCGATGAAACTCCTGAACTGCACCGCGATACTATCGATCACGCCTGCGAAAACTACTTTGTCGATGTGTGAAAACGAATAAACCAGGCACAAAGGAGAAGCCTTCAGACGTTAACCTATGACTTACCGGTTTTCTTGGTGTCTTCGTGAC
>JAVVDT010000083.1:0-9449 GCA_032250875.1 Desulfuromonadales bacterium
CCAGGGCAAAGGGAATATTGGGCAAAAACGAAAAAAGGTGGTTATTGGCAACCATCGGGATGACTTGTTCAAGAACGGCAGGGACCGGTTGCAAAGTGTGGCTCATTGGGTCGCCTCCGCATTCAGGCGTTCGGCAATAACATCGAGGTCTATATCGACCGGACAAGCTTTGCGGCAGCGGCCACAGCCAACGCAGGAATCCTGTCCACGCAGCGAGCCGAAGCCGAATTTCTTGTGTTCCATGCGGAAACGCAGGCGATTAGCGCGGCCCGGACGGAAATCGTAACCCCCGGCAACCTTGCCATGCTCAGCAAAGAAACAGTTATCCCAAACTCTGCTCCGTATAACACTCCCGTCCAAAGCGGCCTCATCCATCATATCGAAACAGTAACAAGTCGGACAGACCGAGGAACAAGCGCCACAGGAGAGGCAACGTTTCGCTTCCTCTTCCCAGACAGCGGCATCGCGAGTCGAAGAGTACAACTCCTGTGTGAGTGTATCCCGCTTCTCTGCTGCCCCTGCCGGCCACGGCAGGGGCAGCTCTTGCGGAGCATGGCGACTGCAGGTACGCAACAGTGTCACACCTGCCGTCGAAAGAGCCCAGACGCGATCCTCACCAATGAACAGATCGCCAGCCAATGGCATCAACTGCTGATCACAGCGGCATTCCGGATTCGGTTCACAGACCATGCCCACCAGAAAAGCCTGTTCTCGTCTGGCCCGGTACAACAGATCGTCGGCAAAGACCTGGTCGAGATACCAGACCGCCTGCAAGTCACAGAGAGGGATACCGATAACCGCAAAAGCTTCGGGTTCTTGAGCCGGATGAAACCATCCGCAGCGAAAATTCCAAATTTCCTCACGGGGCGGCAGCAGCAGTTTTTTAATGGGGAGAACAGTTGTGATCGCCTTATTCGGCAACAATCCTTCGCTCATAGATTCAAGTCGTTTGAGCCGACAAAGACCGTCCTTTTCTGCCTGGGGAGTCCAGAGAATCCGGTCCGCTCCTATGGCATCGAACAGTTTGCCAAGGGCAACATGTTCGAAAGGATTACTGTGAAAGTCAGAAGAAATCATGAGAAATCCTTAGAGTCTGTCGGGCATTCATGAGCCGGATTTTCGCTTCGACCCGTATAGCCCGACAGACTCCCTGGATTTGATTTTATCACCCTTTAACAGGGCCGCAACCGAGAGGAGACCAGCCCGATGACCTGCGAGGGCAACTCTGGTCGTCGGTGTGCAAACCTGCTTAACCAATTCACCAACTCAATAAAAAAGAGAAGACAACCCAAACAAAAAAAGCCCCACAGCCAGGAGGGTGACTGTGGGGCAACGGGTTTCTGGGTACTTCTTAGGAGGTAGAATATGAAGAAACTATGCTCCGTGATTTTATATATAACCATTTTCGTTATGTATGTCAAGAGAAAGTTTCACAAGAATTATATATTGACATAAGGGACGGCTCGACATTTCTGGAATATTTTAGATCCACTGCTGAAATAAAGAGCCTTTTCCAGATCCGGGCTTGCAATTCCCTGATAATGTTTTATTGATTTATAAACTAATGCAGTCTTTGAAAAGGAGATTCCCCCATGCCCGGACAATTGGCTGAGCGGCCGTCGGCCCAGGATTCTGCTGTTCAGAAGAGCCTCAAGAGCCTCGAATTCTTCAACGAACTTTTCGGTAAAGCTTCTATCAAGCCGTTTGCCATTCGTCTCTGGAATGGTGCCGAATGGCACTATAGCAAGGAATCTCCACGCTTCATCCTCGATCTCAAGCATCCGACTGCCCTGCAGCGCTTGTTATGGCAACCTAGCGAACTTTCACTTGGAGAAGCCTACATTACAGACGAATTTGATATCCATGGAGAACTTGAAGCCAGCTTCGAACTCGCAGAGCACCTGATCGGCAGGCAATGGCGATTGTCGGAAAAGCTGAGTCTCATGCGAAAATTGCTGGGCCTGCCTGCCAAACGCCAGACAGGAAAAGAACGCGGCTCACTCAACCTGAAAGGCCGGGCCCATTCCAAGCAGCGCGATGCCCAGGCTGTCCAGTACCACTACAACGTCTCCAACGATTTCTACAAGCTCTGGCTCGATCAGCGTATGGTATATTCCTGTGCCTATTTCCATAACTTGAACGATAGTCTCGATCAGGCCCAGCACAACAAGCTTGATTATCTTTGCCGAAAGCTTCGCCTTAAACCGGGGGAAAGGTTGCTCGATCTTGGCTGCGGTTGGGGTGGGCTGATCATGCATGCTGCAGAGAGATACGGTGTCGAGGCACTCGGGGTCACTCTCAGCCAACCCCAGGCAGACCTGGCTAACGCGCGTATCCAGGAGGCTGGCCTGGCAGACTCTTGCCGAGCCGAGGTTTGCGATTATCGCGATATCCCCGCCGATCAACAGTTCGACAAGATAGTCAGCGTTGGCATGTACGAACATGTCGGCGAAAAGAAGTTACCGCATTATTTCCAGAAGGCTTACCGCCAGCTTAAATCAGGAGGGGTATTACTCAATCACGGCATCACGGAATCAATATCCAACGCACCCAAGGGCGGCCCTTCCTTCATTGATAAATATGTTTTTCCCGATGGTGAGTTGATACCGATCAGCACCTCGCTACGCATCGCCGAAGAGACCGGTTTTGAAGTTCGCGATGTGGAAAGCCTGCGCGAGCATTACGCAATGACTCTACGTCTATGGGTCAAACGTCTGGAGGCCAATCGTGACAGGGCCATTGAGTTGACCAGTCCCGAAACCTATCGAATCTGGAGGATCTACATGGCCGGTTCGGCCTATGGTTTCGAAACCGGCCGGCTCGGGCTCTATCAGAGCCTGCTGGTTAAATCAGGGAGACAGGCCAGCCGTTTGCCGTTGACCCGCAGCGACTGGTATCAACAGTATCCGAGCAGCTACCATTAATTCTTTGAATCATAGCGTCTTTGAGTTCGTTCTACCGTTACGGACCGATAATCCAGGCAAAGCTTTTCAGCAAAATTGCCGAGGCAACGTTTCTTATACATATGTAATCTGGAATTTTACCCTCTGCAAACACTAAACGTTGGGATGACCACGGATACGACAGTATCTTTCCCGGAAAGCCAACCCCCAATTCGCCGCTTTGTCTTTAGCAAGGCATTCCCCTCGTCAGTCCGCGTGTTGAAAACTGATTTTTTTGTGACAGCCCCCCCACTTCATCCTGACTTCAATATCTCACGCTATGTTGTTAAGAGCTGTTTTCAGTAAATTAACAACAGAAGTGTCCAGAAATCAAACATCTTTGCGATTCTCTACGGTTTCAGCTTAATCAATTCAGTCAAAGTCTAAGTTCAAATTCACCAAATCCTGCTCCCAAGAGTTTGTCGAACTATACAGGCTGACGTGAAAATTTGAATATTTGAGAACAGATCCTGGCTGACGTTAAGATCCATATCCTTAAAGATGGATCGAATGGTGCCGAGCGAACAACAAGCATGCGGATTTGCAGTCTTTTCATGAAGACTTCGACATTCTCATGGGTACTTTACCACACGTATTTTCAAAATCTATTGGCATCCAGGCTACATATAGCTAAAGTCGCTTTAGGTTATATTTAGTTATTGTTAGTTGTTTTGGGTTATATTAAGAGTTTGTTTATGTTATAAAATATTTCCCGTTCGGATTCAGGGCAAGCTGGATTTGCCAGAGTCCGACTAAAATCAATCCAAGCAAGAGCCTCTAAGCAATACTTTGTCTAATGCTGGGCAGAAGTAGCTTAGTTACCTTAGATCATCTCCCTGTGAAGTTATAACTCAGATAATATTGATAATGAGATCAAGGCATTAGGCAATTTGTAACGGTTTTGTATTGCTCCGGATCGGCCGGGGCAAACGATTCATTCCAAAATAGTTAAGGAGAAAGAACAGATGAAAATGAGAACATTGATGGGTGTGTTTCTATGTGGTCTGCTGGTGAGTCTGGTCTCAGAAAATGCCCAGGCAAGAACCCTGGAGGAGATTCTCAAGGATAAGGGAGTCATCACCGCCAAAGACTATGCCGAGGCAAACAAAGACAGCCGGGTTACCTACTCTCTAGGCAAGGGGCTGACCGCGACCAGCACCGACGGTAACTCCAGTCTTCGCCTCGGCGGCTACGCCCAGTTAATCTACCGTCTTACAGACTTCGACGATTCAACAAAAGACAACAAGAGTGATTTCGACATCCGCCGCTTCAAGCTGCAGCTGCAGGGCAACGTTTTCTCAAAAAACTTTGGATACAAGTTTCAGTCGGAGATGGCTAGCGGCTTCAAGACCGAGGATGCCTACCTAAACTATAAATTCGGCGCGCCGCTCATACTGCAGGTCGGTCAGTTTAGACCACCCCAAGCCCGTCAGGAGTTGACCTCTTCGTCCAGACAACTTTTCCCTGAGCGTTCCCTGGCCAACGATACCTTCAATCTTGGCCGCGATCAGGGAATCCAGGCCGCCGGCAGCTTTGCCGACAAGCTGGTCGATTATCGTCTCGGCCTGTTCAACGGCAACGGTCCGAATACCAGCAACGCCGACGACAATCACATGGTCGCGGGGCGCATCGACATCAGCCCGCTTGGAGCCTACAAGATGGATGAGGCCGGCTGGCCAAGTGATAAACTGCTGGTGAACATCGGCGGCTCGTTCGCCTGGGAAAAGATCAGCTCGGCCGATATCGGATCCGGGTTCGACAAAGACAACGACGTTATGGACATAGCTCTTGGTCTGGATAGTCTGACCGCTTCAACGTTCAACTCAGCCTACGGTAGCGACCTGACCTGGTTGCTGTGGACCGCCAACCTCAATGCCACCTGGATGGGAGCAACCTTTGCCGGCGAATATTATACCCTCAACGCCGATCCGGATTTTGGTTCAGATTGGGACGCCGACGGCTACTACCTGCAGGCCAGCTACCAGGTGCTCCCCGAGAAGCTGGAACTGGGCGTGCGCTATTCGACCATAGACTCAACCGATGGCAATGCCTCGGCCAGGTTTGACAAGAATGAAACCCAGCTTGGCGCCAACTATTACTTCGCGAAACATAGCCTCAAACTGCAGACCGACGTCACCTTGGTCAAGGACGACCTGAATTCAGACAAGGATGACACCATAGTCCGGCTGCAGGCACAATTTACTTATTAATCAGTGATCTGGCCCGGTGGAAACACCGGGTCCACACTTCAGGGAGAATCATTATGATTAAGCGTTTAATGACCATTCTTTTGCTGTTGTTGCTTGTTTCACCGGCCTTCGCCGTTGAGCACCTGCGCCTGGCGACCACCACCTCCACCGAAAACTCCGGCCTGTTGGCTGACATCCTGCCGCCTTTTGAAAAGGCCAATGACTGCAAGGTCGACGTCATCGCTGTCGGCACCGGCAAGGCGATCAAACTGGGCGAGACCGGCGATGTCGACGTCGTCCTGGTCCACGCCCGCAGCAAGGAAGACAAATTCATCGCCGACGGTTACGGCGTTGATCGCCGCGACGTTATGTACAACGATTTCGTGCTTCTCGGCCCCGAGTCGGATCCGGCCGGCATCGCCGGAATGAAAAATGCTGCGACGGCCATGGAGAAGATCGCCGCGGCCAAAGCAACTTTCGTCTCACGCGGCGACGATTCCGGTACCCACACCCGGGAGAAGCAGCTCTGGAAAGCCGCCGGTGTAACGCCGGCCGGCGACTGGTACCTGGAAGCCGGCCGCGGCATGGGCGAGGTTATTACCATGGCGACCGAACGCGTTGGCTACACCCTGAGCGATCGCGGTACCTACCTCGCGTACAAGACCAAGACCGATCTGAAGATCGCGGTTGAGGGTGACGCCGGGCTGTTCAACCCTTATGGGGTCATAATGGTCAACCCGGCCAGGCATCCGCATGTCAAGGTCGACCTGGCCAGGAAGTTCATGGACTATCTCGTCTCCGAGCAGGGACGTCGTCTGATCACAAACTTTAAAGTCAATGGTGAACAGCTCTTCTACGTTGCCAACTGACGACAGGTCGTTGGTTTGAACTATCTCATCACGTGCTGAGCACCGCGCTCGGCATGATCATTCACCTGAACCGGGAGATCCTGGATGCGATTAGCCAAATGTATTCGCTAAAATTCCATGAGTTGCTATCCTATAATTGACTGTTAGTATCAAAAGGAGAATAGGCAAACAACGGCAAAGGAGCTGACCATGAAACTCAGTGCCCGTAACACACTTAAAGGGATAGTCAAAGAAGTTATCATTGGCTCGGTCAATGCGGAAGTCATCATTGAATTGTCAGGAGGGGAGCGGGTAACCTCCATCGTCACAAATGACGCTGTTAAAGCACTCGGTCTAGCTGAAGGGAAACCGGCCTATGCGATCATTAAAGCTTCCAACGTGATGATCGGAGTCGATCATTGATAATGCACGGAAAAAATTGAGTTTAAACAGGACCGTCACGTCAAGAATGAACCCTGTGGCAGTTGCCTTCGATGCTTGGGGATCTTTCGATGCTTGCGATGATTCAAGCCGGATCACAGACGGATGGGTCAGAAAGTTCGGCTATGCAGGTTTTATGCAAAAACCTTTATAGTTGGTGATCCAGGCACCGGTAATCACCAGCGCGCCACCCTGCAGCAGGGTCAGTGTCACTGGTTCGTCAAGAAGCAAGAGGCCGAACAGCATGGCGAACAGCGGAACAAAGTTGATGAAGACCCCTGAGCGGACCGCACCAATCTCATGGATTGACTGATAGTACCAGAGGAAGCCGACGACTGTGCCGAGGATCGCAAGGTAGAAGAGGCTCGCCCAGGCTGCAGGACCATAACCGGGTATTTTAACCAGCACCCCCTGGGCGAAAGCCACCGGGGCGAGGAACAGGGTGCCGGCAATAGCCGAGTAGGTCACGGCCGTCAAGGGTGACATGCCGCGCATGGCACGTCGTCCAATCACTGAGTAGAGAGCCCAGCAAAGGACACAGGCCAGCAGTGTCAGTTCGCCGACACTGACGCCGCTGGTCAGCAACGAAAGATTGCCGTTGCTGATGACCAGGATCGCGCCGGCGACCGAAACCATGACGCCAAGGCTTCGCACCAGGCGCAAGGGTTCACCACCGAACAGGGCCGAAAGCAAGGCAATCCCGACTGGATTGAGGGCGATAATCAACCCCGCCTTTCCGGCAGAAACCGTCTGCAAACCGGAGAAGAAAGCGACATTGTATCCAAGAACGCCAGTCAAACCCAACAAGATCACCGAACCCAGCTGGTAACGGTCAAGACGAGGCAGGCGCCTTTCGACGCGCAGCAGCACCAGCAACAGGATTCCCCCGGCAATGGCGAAACGCAGAAACGCAGCATGGAAAGGCGGGACCACGCCGGCAAGCATACGCCCGGCGACGAAGGTGCCGCCCCAGAAGGCCATGGTGGCCAAGAGCTTGAGATAGGTGAGCATTGGTTTTCCCGACGTCGGATTTATGCACTAAAAAACGGACCTATAATCCGAACAAAAGTCAGTCCAATAATTAACGCGGAGACGCGGAGAAGAGTGACCAATGTGGCAGCCATTTTTCCCTCAAAGTGTTTTTACTCTGCAACCTCTGCGCCTCCGCGTTGAACCTTCTTTTTGGTTATAGAACCGCTAAAAAAAGAGGTCAAGCTCTGGCCTGACCCCTGTTCTGACATGCTTATCGGCAGTCTCATTATCTGGCAGTTGCCACCAGCTGAGCGGCTAGTTGTTCAATCTTTGCCTGAAACTCTTCGAGCGTGCCATCATTTAACAAGACCCAATCCCAGTCGTGGTATGCATCCAGAGAAGTTTCACTGGCATGGTTGTTCGCGCCGTCAAAACCGGGACGCTCGATCTTGACAATCAAACCGCCGTGTTCCTTGATCACCTGCAATTCGTTCATGAAGCGTACATCATCGACAAGAACATGCAGATGTGCAAGATCAAGCTGTTCGACCTTGCGTCCCCACGCCCTGGTCCAGTAATCGGGATCCTGATCTCTGCGATATTCCGTTCCCCACCATTGCAGAAGCCGTCGCACCGTGACGGCTGTTTGTCCCGGCCGATCCTGGATCTCCCGGTTTTCCGAAACAAAATGCGGCCATTTTGGACAGTGCGTCATGGCCAGCTGTTCGTCTACGTAAAAGATCCTGACTTTATCATCTTGACAGCCATAAACCAGCGGCACCGACTCATCGGCGCCAATGGCACGTAAAAAGGCTTCAACCTCATCGCGCAGCACCATTGCCATGGGTACAATTCTGCACTCTTTATCAAGCAGCGGCGCCAGATGATGTGCTGCCGTGGTTTTTCCTGTAGCGGCCTTGCCGGCAATGCCAAGAATCATAGTTTTACTCCAGGGAGCCTGACGACAGACGGCCAGGGCCAGGTTGTTTGTAGACCGAATTGACGGCACTCCGGATTGATTGCAGAGTGAGTGTACTTGAATCCTCTTTTCGCATCAATCCCAACCGGAGCATGCTGCCAAAAAAAAGCCAGACGGCGGAGGCGCTGTACATGTATCCGGGGTATTCACTCTTGCAGTTCAAAGACAAATCGTTATTCTACTATAAAGACCATGACAGCAGAATTAGTGGACGACTGGAAACTACGGATAACACAGGCACCGTTTTCGTCCGGAAACGGTCCTGTCTCGGACAAAATACACATTATTAAGGAGAGACCTGATGCCCTACGTCAACATCAAGCTTACCCGTGAACAGCAAGCACTCACCACAGAGCAGAAAGCAGCGCTCATCAAAGGTGTGACCGACCTGCTGGTCGATGTTATCAATCGCGGACCGAAGACCACTGTCGTCGTCATTGATGAAATCGATACCGACAATTACGGTGTCGGCGGTGAGACAATTACTGAACGCCGCAGTCGTGGATTGTAAACCCTGAATCCGTGAGAAGTGAAATTTGTTGTATGCACCCCCCTGAAATAATCAAGGCACCCCGGTGATTCCCGGGGTGCCTTGCGATCATTTATTTACTTTGCGATTCCCGTCGTGGGAATCTTTATCGGATCACCCGGCTGCTGTGATCCAGATTTTTATCGACTTTCAGTTTGATGAGGCTTCCCTTGAATGGCCCGGCGGATCAGAGACTGGCATAACATCTTCCTCCTTTACATTTGAGAGACCTCTTTTGCGTTTGAGGTGGTTAGACTATACCACAAAAGCGCAACCGATAAAAACACCAATCACCGAATGAGTCAAAAAGTTTCCTGTATACTTGGAGTCTGCCGGAATATCCATGAGCCGGATTTTCGCTTCGGCCCGTATAGTCCGACTGATTCCCAGGACACGCAAACGTGGAGGAGAGCATGCACATCCATCTCAAGTATGGTGAAGAGGGGCTGAACCTGGAGTTTCCTGAAACATCTAATTTTGTCGGTGTCCTCTATCCGCAAGAGGCCGAGGTTCTGAAGCTGCCGGAGAATGCTGTCCAACAGTCTTTAG
>JAVVDT010000084.1:0-9324 GCA_032250875.1 Desulfuromonadales bacterium
CTCCGGGGTTCGTCCGGCAATCAACGTTGGTCTCTCGGTTTCACGTGTCGGTGGTTCCGCGCAAATCAAAGCAATGAAGCAAGTTGCTGGTACGCTGCGTCTGGCCCTTGCCCAGTACCGCGAGATGGCCGCCTTTGCACAGTTCGGTTCCGATCTGGATGCCTCTACCCAGCGTCAGCTGAATCGGGGTGCTCGACTGGTTGAGATCCTCAAACAGGGCCAGTATGTGCCTCTACCCGTTGAAAAGCAGGTTTTGGCGATCTTTGCTGTCAACAACGGCTATGTTGACGACTATCCCGCGAATGCGGTTCAGCGTTACGAGAAAGAAATGATTTCCTTTGTGGAAAGCAGCCACGCCGATGTGCTTGAGACGCTGCGTGACAAGAAAGCTATTGATGACGAGCTGCAGAACCGGATCAAGGCCGCTCTCGATGAATTCAAGAACCAGTTTGTCGCTTAATCACGCAACGATCGGGTAAAAACAGATGGCAAGTCTTAAAGACATAAAAAAACGGATTAGCACGGTCAAGAACACGCAGCAGATTACCAAGGCCATGAAGATGGTCTCGGCAGCCAAGCTGAGACGTGCTCAGGATGCCGTGACCGCTGCACGTCCCTACTCGGACAAGATGCATGACGTGCTTTCCAGCTTGGCTATGCGTGAAGACGCAGACAGTCATCCCTTGCTCGCCGAACGTAGTAAGGGCAAGGCATTGTTGTTGCTGATCACAGGCGACCGTGGTCTCTGCGGCGGTTTTAATACCAATATCGCCAAGACGGCTGAGCGCTTTATTCGTGCAAATAAAGAAGGTTTTGAAAGTTACGAAATTTTGATCGCCGGGCGCAAGGGCAACGATTATCTCAAGCGACGCGCTGGAATGGTGATCACCAAGGTACATGAGCATCTGTCTGGTTCTGGTCCGGTGACGTATCCGATTGGAGCTCTCCTTGGTCAGGAAATCATCGAACTTTACCGAAGTGGTGAATACGACGGTGTCTTTGTCGCCTACAACGCATTCCAGAGTGCCATGACCCAGGTGCAGACGGTGACTCAGCTGTTGCCGATTGTGCCGAAAGATGCGGCTGAGGGTGTGTATGCGGCCGAGTACCTCTTCGAGCCTAATGCACGAGAGGTTCTGGATCAGATCCTGCCGAAACACGTTGAAGTGCAGATTTTCCGTTCGCTCCTCGAATCTGCGGCTTCGGAACATGGTGCCCGGATGACGGCGATGGACAGTGCCAGCAAAAATGCCGCGGAAATGATCGGCAAGCTGACTCTGCAGTACAACCGTGCTCGTCAGGCCTCCATTACCAAGGAACTGATGGAGATTATCTCCGGCGCTGAATCGATCAAGTAAGTTTCCAGCGATTATTAGAGAACATACCATCCGGAATCCGGATGGGAAGAATGGAGGAACTGTTCACCATGAATAAAGGACACATCACACAGGTCATCGGCCCGGTTGTCGACGTCGAATTCGAAGCCGGCAAGCTTCCCGAGATCTATTTCGCGCTCAGGGTGTCCAACCCGTCGATTGATGATCGGGAGTGGAACCTGGTTCTGGAAGTATCCCAGCATTTGGGTGAGAATACTGTACGAACCATCGCTATGGACGCCACGGAAGGACTGGTTCGCGGCCAGGAGGTACTCGATACCGGCAAGCAGATTGTTATGCCGGTCGGTCCCAAGACTCTTGGCCGGATCATGAACGTAATTGGTGAGCCGGTTGATGAAGCAGGTCCAATCGGTAATGAGGCGGAGTGGGAAATCCATCGTCCGGCTCCGGAATTCATCGAGCAGTCGACGACAGTCGAAGCTTTTGAGACAGGCATCAAGGTCGTCGACCTGCTCGCTCCTTACGCTCGCGGCGGCAAGATCGGCCTGTTTGGTGGAGCCGGTGTCGGCAAAACCGTTCTGATCATGGAGCTGATCCACAATATCGCCAAGCAGCACGGCGGTTACTCGGTCTTTGCCGGGGTCGGCGAGCGGACCCGCGAAGGCAACGACCTCTGGCACGAAATGAAGGATTCCGGTGTTCTCGACAAAGCAGCGTTGATATACGGCCAGATGAACGAGCCTCCGGGTGCCCGCGCCCGTGTTGCTCTCTCGGCACTGACGGTCGCCGAGTATTTCCGTGATGAGGAAGGCCAGGATGTTCTTCTCTTCGTTGACAACATCTTCCGCTTTACGCAGGCCGGTTCCGAGGTTTCGGCGTTGCTTGGCCGCATCCCTTCTGCCGTTGGTTACCAACCGACTCTTGCCACTGAAATGGGTGAGCTGCAGGAGCGAATCACCACGACGAGCAAAGGTTCGATCACATCGGTCCAGGCCATCTACGTTCCTGCCGACGACTTGACTGACCCTGCTCCGGCAACCGCGTTTGCCCACCTTGATGCGACCACGGTTTTATCTCGTCAGATCGCCGAGCTCGGCATTTACCCTGCGGTCGACCCTCTCGACTCCACCAGCCGAATTCTTGATCCGCAGGTTGTCGGTGAAGAACATTACAAGTGTGCTCGTGACGTTCAGTTTGTGTTGCAGCGTTACAAGGACCTGCAGGACATTATAGCCATCCTCGGTATGGATGAACTCTCAGAAGATGACAAGCTGGCCGTTTCTCGCGCACGCAAGATTCAGCGTTTCCTTTCTCAACCATTCTTCGTCGCCGAAACCTTTACCGGTGCTCCAGGCAAGTATGTGGAGTTGAAGGATACCATTAAGGGGTTCCGCGACCTGGTTGACGGCAAATATGACGATATCCCTGAACAGGCCTTCTATCTGGTTGGCACTATGGAAGAAGCTCTGGAAAAGGCCAAGCAACTGGCTGCTTAAGCAGCAAATTCCGGCATAAAGGAATAAACAGGTATGGCAGAAAAGCTCAAATTGGAACTGGTAACACCTTATAAACTCGTACTGTCGGAGGAGGTTGATGAAGTGACTGCTCCCGGTAGTGTCGGTGAATTTGGTGTATTGCCCGACCATACGTCCCTGCTGACAACCTTGAAGGTCGGCGTACTGACCTATAAAAAAGGGCATGAAACCTTTCAAGTTGCTGTTAACTGGGGTTATGTGGAAGTCGAAAACAATGTCATGACAGTGTTGGTCGAAACGGCTGAACCTGCCGACCAGATTGACGTGGAACGCGCCAAAGCAGCGCTTGCTCGTGCTGAAGAGGCTCTTAAGGGACTGTCAAGCGAAGACAAGCAGTTTAAGATCATGGAAGCTGCGTTGGAGCGAGCTCTGATTCGCGTTCAGGTGGCAAGCAAGACTCTTCACTGAAACAGCTTCAAGAGATAATCATAAAAGGGCGACTCACATACGGGTCGCCCTTTTTATTTCATTTGAGTAATGCCTTGACCTGGTGCAAAGAGCGCTTTAGGTGTTCTAGACTGTGTGCTTCGAGGGTCATGCTTGGCAGTGATGACATTTTAGCCAGTCTAAGCGTTAGCGGTGCAAAATCAATCGCCCCCTCACCAACCGGTAAATGTTCATCAGCACGGCCGTGATTATCATGCAAATGCAGATGGTAAAGCTTTGGCGTAATCGCATCCAGCCAAACCCCCATTGATTGTTTGCCGAACAGCTGCCAGTGTCCGGCATCAAAACAGTGACCGAACCATGGCGAGTTGATGCCTTCTACCAGTTGCACCAGTAGGTCCGGTGTTTCCTCATAGATATTTTCAATCGCCAGGCAACAGCCACAAGCCGACGCCTGCGCGACAAGTGGTGGAAAGAATTGCTTTGCCAGAGCCAGCCAGGACAATTCGAGGTTCGGGTAACGCCATTTATCAACACCAGGATGAATGACCATAAGGTGAGCGTTCAAGCGACCTGCAAGCGATAAGGATTGAATGAGCCGCTGGTGAGTCACCTGGCGTATCAGGGGATCCAGAGCGCCGGGGTTGAGATCGAAAAAAGGCGCATGAACCGTTGGCCTGATTTGAGCCGCTGCGAGTTTACGGGCAACTAGTGCTACGAGGTTTTCGTTCAAACAATCCAATTCCGGCCCTTTGATGGCAATCTCTGGAGTCAGACCGAGATCAAGCACACTTTTAAGAGACGTTTCGATCTGTGACCAAGGAATGTGGCCTCCCAAGCGCGGCAGAGTCATTGCTGAAAACCTCCGAAAAGTTCTTATATTTTAATAAATACCAGTCATTAAAACCGAAACGATGATAATCACGCCACGAGCAAAAAGCAAGCAGTTAAGCTGCTTAGCGCCTGATCGCAGAGAGAAAGAGCTTGACATTTTGTGTATACTGTATACAATTTGCCGAGTTTTAATAGGACGGAGTTTCCCTGTGCGCAGAAAACAGATTGAAAGACATCAGACTTTACGTGAAAAAATTCTGGAAACGATTCGTGATGCTATCCTGAAGGGCAACATGAAACCTGGTGAGCGGGTCTCTGAGCCGGACCTTGCAGAACGTTTCGGCATCAGCCGTACGCCGATCAGGGAGGCGTTTCGCCAACTGGAATCCGAGGGCTACCTGCACGTGGTCCCACGCAAGGGTGCAGTTGTCGCCTCGCTGTCCGAGCGGGATATTAAGGAATTTTATGCGATCAAGATTATCCTGGAGGGGTTCGCCGCGAGGATGGCCGCGGAAAAGCTCACGGCAAAAGACTTGGATCGTCTTGAATCGATTAATGAGCGCTTGCAGAAAATCGCCAGCGAAGGCGATGTAAAGAACTTCTTTCGTGTGCACAACGAGTTCCATGAGGTCTTCATCAAGGCCGCCGGCAACGAGAAGCTTTACGATATGATCAACCAGCTTGTCATGAAGTTCAAACGCCTGCGTCTGGCTTCGCTTTCACAGCCGGGACGCATGGACGTTTCGGTAGAAGATCATCGCAACATGATTCAGGCATTCAAAGATCATGATGGTGATTTGGCCGACAGTCTGGTACGGCATGCCGCAACGATCGGTGCCGATGTGCTCATCCAGAGCATGTCTCAGTCAGAGACCTCTGATACCAAGCAGTAAGCATCTTTCAGACATTACCTTTTTGCGTCGTGCATCCTGCACAGTTCATCAGCTTTGATAGGCCTGAATACTTTAACCGTTATCTTTGTACCGGCAGTCTGTCAGATATACGGGCCGTTGCGAAAATTTGGATGTTTGAGAATAGCTTTTAGCTCGTGTCCATCCGGAAACTCTGGATGTCACGATTGCAGGTTGATAGCCGTAGCTATGGAGCAAAAAGGCGCTGACAAACTGGCCAAACAACCTGCAAGGCGTCATTGTAACGGGTCATTATGACCCTCTCTCAAAAGTGCAGTCTCAATCAGTGGTATCGTCCAGAGGCTGTGTTTGCGCAGGCAGACTCTCAGGGTATCACCTACGGTATAACCCAAATCACGCATAGCACAATTCGGCAGATCGACTTCAACAGCGACACCGCTGTTATGCAGCTTGACACAAAGTGTCTGTGTGCCACCGAAGACAAGTATGTCATCGACGGTGGCGTGGAACAGGTTGTCCTGCAGCTCAGGGCCAATCGGCTTATTCGGACGGATGACGATCACTTCCTCTGAACGGATGCCGGTGGCGAGCTGCTGGCCCTTCCTGGCTCCTGCATGCCCGGGTGCGTTGAGACGGATGTCGCTGCCGAGTTGTAACGATCCATCCGGAAGCACGTCTTCGACGGTCAGGTCGAAAATGTTCTGGTTGCGCAGGAACCGGGCAACATCAAGAGTGGCCGGCCGGTAGTAAATGTCATCGCGGGAGCCCACCTGTTGAAGTTGTCCTCGGATCACCACGGCGATCTGCTCGCCGAGCATGAAAGCTTCCTCCTGGTCATGTGTCACATGCAGGATGGTGACCCCCAGCTGCCGGTTGATCTCACGCAGTTTTACCTGGAGTTGCCTCCTGATCGTTGCATCCAGTGCAGAAAAAGGTTCATCGAGGAAAAGCAGCCGAGGTTCCGGCAACAGGGCACGGGCAAGAGCGACCCGTTGCTTCTCTCCGCCCGAGAGGGTGGCCACGTCATGGCGGTCGATAACACTGTGAAGGGCCAGCAGGTCCAAAAGACTGGAGAGCCGTGCTGCAACCCGGGTCATGTCCAGTTGACGGCGTTTGGCTCCAAAAAGGATATTTTCGCGAACGTTGAGATGCGGGAAAAGGGCCAGATCCTGCGGTAAATAAGAGATCTGGCGTTGCTCGGGAGCGATTCTTGTGACCTCCTGTCCGTTCAACCAGACCTGACCTTTGTCCGGAACGATCAAACCCATGCAGGTCTCCAGAAAGAGTGACTTGCCAGATCCCGATGGGCCGAGAATGGTCAGATAAGAACTGTTACCGAGGTCGAGATCAATCGGCCCCAAAGTGAAATTCCCCCGTTTCGCGGTAAGCTGCTCCACCCGTATCATGTTTGTCGCTCCAAAACCAATCGGACCCCGAACAGCACCAGTAATGAAATGCCGATCAGGATCACGACCAGGGTCACGGCTTTTGGCAGGTCGGCCATCGACATGGCGAGATAGATGCTGCTTGGCAAGGTCGCGGTCTGCCCCTTGGCGGTGCCGGCCACCATGACTGTGGCACCAAACTCGCCAACGGCGCGGGCCCAGGTCAAGATGATCGCTGCGAGGATGCCGCGTCTGGCTAACGGCAGGGTCACGTGCATAAAGCTGCCGAAAGCCGAGCAGCCGAGCAATCGTGCAACCTGCTCCTGGCGAGGGTTGATCTGCTCAAACGTCGCTTTGAGCATGCGCACGCTGATGGCGACGATGACGGTAAACTGGGCGAGGATGACACCGGCCAGGGTAAACGGCAGCGTCAGGCCGAAATCAGAAAGCATTCTGCCGATTGCTGTATTCCAGGACATGAGAATCAGAGTGCCCAAGGCAATCGGGGTCAGTACCATCGGCAGGTCGATAAAGGTATCGATCAAGCGCTTGCCGGGGAAATCAATGCGGGCCAGGGCATAGGCTGACGGAATCGCTACGCTGACCGCGACTGTGCTGCTGACGGTTGCGGCAATCAGGCTCAGCGCGATTGCCGAGCGGATATCGGCTAGTGATAATTGCTCAATGAAGTTGGAGAGACTGAAAAAAGCCGACTGGCTGCCGACCAGCAGCAGAAAGTAGCCGCCGAGTAATGCCAAGGGCAGGAGCATGGCAAAATTAAAGAAGCCATCCCTTGGCCTCATCACCAGTTCCCCGGAAGTTGATAGAGGCCGCCAATCCGTGCTTGAGGCGCAAACTTGCGGGCCGCACTTTCGTCAGTCAAGTAGCCCCATTTCTGGAAGATTGCCTGTCCATTTTCGGATTTCAGAAATGCCATAAAGGTTTCCGCTGCTTGCGGATTTTTCGCGTGTTTCAGCACGGCAGACGGGATATAGGCGAGGCGTGGAAGTTCGTCCGGGTTGAGCAGGACAGCCTCCATTGCTGCAGGATTCCAGGCGGTGAATTCTCGCCAGCCGAGCACCACATCCACCAGATTGAGGGGAATCAGGGCCGCAGTCTTTGCACAACTTTCGACCATACCGCGCAGATTGGGACGGACCCTGTCTGTCAAATCATTGGCCTCAAGAATTTCCACAGCGTAGAGACCGACGCAGACGCCTTCCGGATCGGCAAGCCCGATGCGCAAACCCGGTTTGAGCAAATCATGCAGTCCGGTGATGTGGTGTGGATTGCCTTTGGCAACAATGAGCGCCGGGATCAGATAGGTGATGATGGTTGCATCACTTTCTACCAGGCCGAATGCCTTGGCCTTCTCCATGTAGTCAGGCGAACCGGGTATGTAGAGATCGCCCTGACCGGTCAGCTGGATCTGGCTGAGCATTGATCCGGAGCCACCCAGATGCAGTATGATCGGGATACCGGTTTCTTCTTCAAAGACGCTGGCGGCTTCTTCGAGCGGTGGCTGCGATGCGGAGCCGGCAAAAACCACAACGGGCTGGATCGCGGCGTTCGATGAAGGGGCAATGCTGATCATCAAGAGGCAGAGAAAGACAAGATACGGCATCAATTTATGCCACTTCTGCAAGTAAAGGTTCTGCATAGCAACCGTCCGTCATCAAGAGAGGGCTGACCATTGAGCGCCAGCCAGGTTTTGCTGCGAACCAGTAAGGCTGTCACCGCAGATACCGCTCCACGATCAGTTCGCAAAGACCTTGTGCGTCGTTAATATCAAACAGCGGCACGTCGACCTGAAGAAAACTGTCTGAGGCAACGGCAATCAGGGCCGAATCATGTTCCTCAGCGCGGCAGAGCAATTTTGCGCTGCGCGCCTGCCGGTGAATTTCAATCTTCGGCATGGCACTCTTCTTGAAACCTTCTGTGAGCACGATATCGACATCCTGACAATAGAGCGCGACGCTTTCAGCCAGATTTGGTTCCTGCTCCGGCAGGTATTGCTTGATCATGGCGAGTTTGTCCGGCGAAGTGATCAGCATGGTGTCGGCCCCGGCCCGGGACAGTCTCCAGGAATCCTTGCCTTCATGATCGATCTCGAAACGGTGCGCATCGTGCTTGATCGCGGCCACCTTGTAGCCGCGCCGTTTTAACTCGGTGATCAGCTTCTCCAGCAGGGTGGTTTTGCCGGTGCCGCTTCTGGCGACAATCGAGACGACAGGAATAGTCATGGTTGTTTCTCTCTGAGCCGGGCCAGTTCATGCGGCGTGTTGACATTCAATAAAGAGCGTTCCCAGTCGTCCGGAAGTTCCTGCCAGTCAAGGAAGCGAATTGCAATGCGCTGGTAAAAATCATAGATACGAAACTGCCCATGGCTCAGCATGCCCTTCATCTGCGGCAGGCAATGCTTGTGGTAGAGAGCGAACACCGGTTCATAGCCATGCGGTGTACGCGGCACGACAGCATCGAATCCGTTACGCTGCGCAAGCAACAATTCAAGTATGCGGTGGTCCGGATAGGGCATATCGCATGGAGCGACAAAAATCCAGTCTGTGTCTGCCGAGAGCAGCCCTGTATAGAGCCCGCCCAGGGCGCTGCCGGGGTAGATATCCGGAAGAGCCGGGATGCCAGGCTGAGCCAGGTCAGGGCGGTTGCCGGCGATCAGGATCTTTGTAAAATAACGGCGCAGCAGATCGAACGAGCGGGAAACCAGGGTCTGCCCTTCAACGATGATGTGAGCCTTGTCATGGCCCATGCGCAAGCTTTTGCCGCCGGCGAGGAGGACGCCGGTGATGTCTGTTAAGCCAGCTGCTCTTAATTTTTCGTTGTGCGTATCATGCATAGCGATAATTATAGAAAGTTACCGAAGCATTGCAACATAATATTCAGCATTGTCCGGTTAGGTTTTTGCACCACGTCGTTTTCGCTTTAATCGTTTGACCTTGCTCTTTTTATTTCGTTT
>JAVVDT010000085.1:0-9291 GCA_032250875.1 Desulfuromonadales bacterium
AATCTCCTTTTAAGTTGTTTGCGCACAAACATAACATTACCGCCACATGAGCGCCAAAGCGATAACGTTCATCGTGGTCGTTCTTTATGGCCTTATCGTTAATGAACCCTGCAAGTTAGTACCCTGTAACCCATAATCTTTCGCATCTTGCTGGTTCTTTGCCGCGTCAGCGGCGTTGCGCCTTCAGCTGAGTAGCTACGGCTGGGCAGCTGAAGACGCGCCTTGCTGACACGCCAAATCCCTGCGCAATCTTGCGAAATCCTATAGGTTACAGGGTACTAGTGCAATTCTTAATCCTTGATTGACACAATCGGTACGCAGATGGCACAATTCTGCCGTTAAGCTCAAAGGAGTATCATGGGCCAGATAATCACCGTCAAGGAAAACTGCAGAAAATGTTACGCATGCGTCCGCAATTGCCCGGTCAAGGCAATCAGCGTCCATCGTGACTATGCTGAAGTCATTGACAATCGCTGCATCGGTTGTGGCAAATGCATTAAAAGCTGCTCGCAGAAGGCCAAGGTAATTGCCGATCATGTCGGTGAGTGCCGGAACCTGCTTGCTGGCGACACACCACCTATCGCCATCCTTGGTTGCTCGCATCCGGCATTTTTCCATGACCTTCGCTCAGGCCAACTGGTCACTGGCCTGCGTCGTCTCGGTTTTGCTGAAGTCCACGAAGGAGCTGCAGGCGTCGACCTGCTTCGTGATAGTTACCGCAAGCACTTGGAGAAGAGCCTACCCTACCCGCTGATAACAACCCATTGCCCGACGATCGTCGACCTGATCCAAAGACACTATCCGCAACTGCTCAAAAATCTGATCGGCCTGGTCTCACCCATGGTTGCCATTGGCCGCTTTATCAAGAGTCGCACCACCGCCGACACCCCGATTGTCTATATCAGCTCCTGCATTGCCGGAAAGTTCGAAATCACTGCCGAGCAAACTGAAGGGGCGATTGATTGTGTCATTTCCTACCAGGAACTCAGCCAGATGTTCAAAAGCCGAAAGCTTGATTTGAAGCGTCTAGGCGAAACCGCTTTTGACGGCATGCAACCCCAACGCGGCCGACTGTTTGCAATTTCCGGAGGGCCATTCAAATCTTTCGATATCGCCAGTGAAATCACCAATCAGGATTATGTGGAAGCCGAAGGTGAAGAAAACGCCATGGAGGTGATAAAAGATCTTGCAGCAAGCCGGATTTCACCAAAAGTTGTTGACATACGCTTCTGTAACGGCGGTTGTATCGGCGGTCCGGGCAAGAACAACCGCCTGACCACTTTTTCCAAACGTAACCTGATTATTGAGCAGCACCTAAATCAGAATCTTTACTATCGGACCAAATCGACCTACCTTGCAGAAACCCCATTGCCAAGCTTCAGCAAAACATTTTCCAATAAGCACGAACTTCCCAAGACTCCCAGCAGCGAACGTTTACGTCAGATCCTGCAATCGACCGACAAGTACGAAACCAAAGACGAGCTGAACTGCGGCGCCTGCGGTTACCCGACCTGTCGGGATCATGCCGTTGCCGTGTACCGGGAACTGGCTGAAGGCGACATGTGTCTTCCTTACTCGCTGAAAAGGCTAAAAGAAGACCATATCAAACTCACGCAGAAATACGAACTCGCTCAACATGCTTTAAAACAGGAATTTGGCACAACAATTATTATCGGCAATGATCAGCGCACCAGAGAAGTTATCAAGCTGATCCATCAGGTCGGACCGACGCCAACAACCGTATTGATTCGCGGAGAAAGCGGCACCGGCAAAGAACTGACAGCACGCGCTATTCATGCCCAGAGTCAACGGTCCGACAAGCCTCTGGTTTCGGTCAATTGCACAACCTTGACAGACAGTCTCCTCGAAAGCGAACTGTTCGGACATAAGCGAGGTGCATTCACGGGCGCAATCAGTGAGAAACGCGGCCTCTTTGAAGCGGCCGATGGCGGCACAATTTTTCTTGATGAAGTCGGCGACATTACGCCCAAGCTTCAGGCAGAACTGTTGCGCGTTCTCGATAGTGGAGAAATCCGCCCGGTCGGCGATACAACTTCCACCAAAGTAGATGTTCGCCTGATCGCAGCAACCAATCGCAATCTCGAACAGGGCCTGGAAGAAGGCTGGTTTCGTGAAGACCTCTTTTACCGGTTAAATGTATTTACCATCACCATGCCGCCATTGCGCAGTCGACTTGAATCCCTCGATGAACTGCTTCAGACTTTTATTGCCAAAGCCAGTACGCGTGTCAACAAGACCTTGCTGGGCATTGAAGATCGTGCCATTCAGGCCATGCGCCAGTACCATTGGCCAGGCAATGTTCGTGAATTACAGAACATTATCGAACGGGCGGCGGTACTGACTCATGACAAAATCATCAGACTGGAGAACCTTCCTGTCATTTTTTCTGAGCTGACCCTACAGTCTCCAGGTCAAACGAACCAGGACAGTTTACGCAGTCAACGTCAGCAACATATAAACCAGATTGAAAAAAACCTGCTGATTCGCTACCTGCGTGAAGCTGAAGGCAACGTCTCTGCCGCCGCACGCTTATCCGGAATCCCCAGGCGCAGCTTTTATCGGATGCTCAATCGCAACGGCATTAGCGGTACAAGCTTTAAAGCATGATTTCAACATGAAATTTCTTTAAGACAATTCTTGTCATAAATCGTCTCCACGCTGCGCCAATTTAGGCACAGCGATTTCATCCGTTTTTACTGTGTTTCCCCGCTGAACTTCATTACTGCGTGCCGATTTTGGCACAGGTCTCCCCGGATTCATCATACCTTCCTCGACAGAAAAACCATCAACAACAGTGAGTTAATTGAATCTCCCGGCATCCGTCAAGCTTGGCACATTAGTTGCTCATAAATTCAATTAACTGTCTAGGGACGCCCGTATCCAAACCAAGGATTCCTGTTCCCTTGTTTGCGCCGCCAGGGACCTCTCTCCCCCGGGCGGCGTTTTTTTACTTAAACAGACGTCACATCCTGTCCTGTCCCTGCATTTTTCGTTCGCCAAAATGTCTTGCCTCCGCTATCATACCCGCGACCACAAACCACTAACTTCGGCAATCCCATGCCACGCAAGCCAGACTCAAAATTAGGCGTTACGACTCTCGAGGACATCAGTGCACTGATTCTGCAGTCGCATGATCTCGATGAAACATTGCGCAACATTGTTAACCTTGTTGCACGTCGCATGCACACGGATGTCTGCTCAATCTATCTTCTCGATGCCGACAACGAAACCTTGCGCCTGCAAGCTTCCAAAGGGCTTTCCCGCAAAGCGGTGGGAAAGGTGATCCTGCGGATCGGCGAAGGACTCACCGGCATGGCCGCCCAGAAACGCCATGCCATAGCCATCGAAGAACCCCACGAGCATCCCAGCTATCGTTATTTTAAAGAGACTGGAGAAGAACGCTTTCATTCATTCCTTGGCATTCCTCTTTTTGATCGCAACAACCCCCTTGGTGTCATTGTTCTGCAAACCAAAGATCCCAGGCAGTTCAACAAAGAAGAAATCAGCGCCCTGTCGACTATTGCCTTCCAGATCACCTCAATTGTTGTCAATGCCCGTCTGCTGGATTCTATTCGCCTGCACCAGGAAGAAAGTCAGCGCGTCAACCACGCACTTGCCCAGGCACAGCAGCAGACATTGACAACCGCGGAGAAAGCAACTGTGCGCCCCACACAGAACGTCCTGTCAGGCAACGTTGCCTATCCTGGCGTTGCCATCGGGCCCGCAGCGATTCTTGAGGAACGGTTGGGCTTTACTGACATTCTTCACGAAGAAGATGTCGACATCAAAACCGAATTAAAGAATCTGGAAAGCGCTCTGGAAAAAACCTGCATTCAGACAATCTTTCTTGAGAAACGTGTTGCAGAGCGCCTCAGTGAGAGTGACGCAGCAATTTTTCATACACATCTGATGATTCTTGAAGACCGCAGCTTTATTAACAAACTTCAGAGTGAAATTCATGACGGTCACAGCGCAGCTTATGCTCTGGCAAAAACTGTTGCCGACTACATTGAGGTTTTCCATAAAATGGAAGATCCCTATCTCCGTGAACGCGCCTCGGACATGGAAGATATAGGCCGCCGCATCCTTGCCAACCTGATTGGCGACACTTCAGAACAGAATCTGCATTTAAAACACCCGGGTATACTGGTTGCCAGACAAATCCTGCCCTCGGATATGGCTGCTCTGGACAACGAGCAGATCCTCGGCATTATCACCGAAGCGGGAGAAACCAATGCTCACGCTGTCATCATGGCAAAATCGATGGGCATCCCCGCAATGGTAGCCGTGCAAGGAGCTCTCAAGTACATTGCCCCGGATGACAATCTGATCATTGATGCCAACACCGGACGGATTTATATCAATCCACTGGAAACAGTCAAGGATGAGTATCGGCGTCTGTTACAGGATCAGACACGTGAACTCAGCCGTCTGGATGAATATCGTGATCAACCTGCCATGACCAGCGATGGTGTTCGCATCACCCTGCGCGCCAATATCGGCCTGGTCAGCGACATCAACGTTGCCAAGCGATTTGGCGCCGAAGGTGTCGGACTTTATCGGACAGAATTCCCCTACATGGCTCGCGGGGACTTCCCCGGTCGCAACGACCAGTACGACCTCTACAGTCGGGTGATTAAAGAATTCGATGGGCAGCCGGTAACCATTCGCACGCTGGATATCGGTGGTGACAAAGCCCTGCCCTATTTCAGTCACCCAAAAGAAGCTAACCCGTTCATGGGTTGGCGCTCCGTGCGAGTGTCACTCGATAATCGTGACATTTTCCGTACCCAGATCGAAGCAGTCCTCATGGCAGGCATGCACGGCCCGGTCAAATTACTTTTTCCGATGATCTCCAGCATGGATGAAACCCGCGCCTGTCTGGAGGTGGTCAAAGAGGCTCGACACAACCTTTCAAGTGAAGGCATCGCATGTCCTGACAAGATCCCTGTCGGTGTCATGATCGAGGTTCCCGCAGCAGTACGCCTGGTTCCGCAGCTGGCCAATCTGGTTGATTTCTTTGCTCTTGGCACGAATGACCTGGTTCAATACCTGCTGGCCGCCGACCGCAACAACCCCCTGGTCAGCAAGTATTACGACCCATTGCATCCCGCTGTCCTGCAAGTGATTCACGAGGTGACAAAAACCGCTCTGTCTATGAACAAGGGAGTCAGTCTTTGCGGCGAAATGGCAACAGATCCGCTGACCCTGTTGTTGCTGATTGGTATGGGTTTAAGAGAATTCTCCATGCCTGCTCCCTTCATCCCTCGCACCAAGGCATTTCTCAAGGGGGTTTCCATGGAAATCGCGTGCCGGCGCTACACGGAAATCAACAGCATGGACAGCAGTATCCAGATAAATAAGCACCTGGCAGAGATTCTTGAAGAGATTGAGCTGGGGTATTGAGAAACAAACCAACGATAACCACAAAGGACGGCAGAATCAATATCTGCCGTCCTTTGTTGTCAACTATTTCCTGTCTCTACATCAAAGCCTGGATCTTCGACAAACTCTCCTTGAGGACCGCCATCTTCTCTTCGGCGTCCTTCAGTTTGCCACGATCTTTTTCCAGGACATGCTCGGGAGCATTGGCAACAAATTGCTCGTTAGAGAGTTTTTTGCTAAAAAGATCAACATCTCTCTGACTCTTGGCAATCTCTTTCTGCAAACGTTTTTCTTCTTCGGCAACATCCACCAATCCGGCCAATGGCAGAGAAATCTCGACATCACCGGCAACCTGTGTGGCCGATTGCTGCGAGCGGTCTAGACCCTGACCAATCGTCAGTTGTCCAACCTTACCAAGCACGCGAATAGCCGCGGCCCCTTGTTCAAGAATGTTTTGGGCTTTGTCGGATTTACAATCCAGCAACGCAGTGATTTGCTTGCCAGGAGGGACATCCATCTCACCGCGAATATTGCGAATCGCACGGATTACCTCCATGACCAGCTCCATTCGTTCGGCACCGTCAACATCAGTCGGGAGGTCTGAACCATCTGGATAATCGGCCTGCATGATCGAAGTACAGGGGCGCTCACCCGGCAACACCTGCCAGATCTCTTCGGTAATAAACGGCATGAACGGGTGCAACAGACGCAACAACGTCTCCAGCACCTCAAAGAGAACGCTTTGCACGCGCGCCCTCGCCAAGGCATCGTCACCGTAGAGATCGTCCTTGGCCATCTCGATGTACCAGTCGCAGAAGTTGTGCCAGGTAAATGCGTAAAGCGTGCTGGCAGCTTCATTGAATTTGTAGCCCTCAAGAGCCTGGGTGGTTTGGCGAATAGTTTCTTCAAGCCGCGTCAGAATCCAGCGATCGGCATCAGAGAGTTCAAGAGCTTTCAGGTCGATGCCGCCCGGGTCGAATCCTTCGAGATTCATCAGCGTAAAACGGCTGGCATTCCAGAGCTTGTTACAGAAATTACGGTAACCGGCAATCCGGTCGGAAGAAAGCTTGATGTCGCGCCCCATGGCGGCAAAAGACGCCAGGGTAAAACGAAAGGCATCAGCACCATACTCATCAATCACATGCAGGGGGTCAATAACATTGCCCTTGCTTTTACTCATCTTCTGGCCGTGGGCATCACGGACCAGCGCATGGATATAGACATCCTTGAACGGTACGTCTTGCATGAACTTGAGGCCCATCATCATCATACGGGCCACCCAGAAGAACAGGATGTCGAATCCGGTCACCAGGCAGGAGGTCGGATAAAACTTGGCCAATGTCCCGGTCTTTTCCGGCCACCCCATGGTTGAAAAAGGCCAGAGCGCTGATGAGAACCAGGTGTCGAGGACATCTGTTTCCTGACGGATGTTGCTGCTGCCGCAGTGGCTACAGGCCGTTGCGTCTTCACGGCTGACAGTCAGTTCATCGCAGTCGGCACAGTACCAGACCGGTATACGGTGCCCCCACCAGATCTGTCGACTGATGCACCAGTCCTGGAGGTTGTGCATCCAATCAAAATAGGTCTTTTCCCACTGTTGAGGAACAATGCGGGTATCACCATTTTGGACCGCCTTGATCGCCTCGTCAGCCAGAGGGCCGACCTTGACATACCATTGCAGCGACAGGCAGGGCTCAATAACGGTTCTGCAGCGATAGCACTCGCCGACGGCATTGGCATAGTCATCAATCTTTTCCAGCAGGCCCTGGTTTTCCAGATCGGCAACCACATTGGCACGCGCCTCGTAGCGCTCCTGCCCCTGGTAGCGGCCGCCATTTTCATTAACAATACCCGATTCATCTAAAATGTTGATCTTCTCGAGATCATGCCGTTTACCGAGTTCGAAGTCGTTGAAATCGTGCGCCGGGGTAATCTTCACGGCGCCACTGCCAAACGTTTTATCGACATAATCGTCGGCAACAATGGGAATCTCACGATTGACCAGTGGCAGCAGAACCTTCTTGCCGATCAGATCCTGATAACGCTCATCTTCGGGATGGACAGCAACAGCCGTGTCGCCGAGCATGGTTTCCGGGCGGGTGGTCGCGACCACCAGATAGCGATCCGTGCCGACAACCGGATAGCGCAGGTGCCAGAGATGTCCCTTTTTGTCTTCATGTTCAACCTCAAGATCAGACAAGGCGGTATGGCAGCGCGGACACCAGTTGATCAAACGATTGGCCCGGTAAATCAGGCCATCGTCATAAAGACAAACGAACACTTCCCTAACAGCAGCGGAGAGGCCCTCGTCCATGGTAAAACGTTCACGCTGCCAATCGCAGGAGGCGCCCAAACGTTTCAACTGCTCGATAATCTGCCCGCCTGACTCTTCACGCCATTTCCAGACACGTGCGATAAACTCCTCACGGCCGATAGCGTGACGATCAAAGCCTTCCGAGGCCAGCTGCTTCTCCACAACGTTCTGGGTTGCGATCCCGGCATGGTCGGTCCCTGGCATCCAAAGAACTTCATAGCCGTGCATGCGCTTCCAGCGAGCCAGAATATCTTGTAAAGTGTTATTGAGAGCGTGACCCATGTGCAATACACCGGTCACATTCGGTGGCGGGATGACAATCGAATAAGGTGGCTTTGCAGACTTTTCATCGGCATGGAATCGTCCGTCTTCTTCCCATCTCCGGTACCACTTGCTCTCAACTTCATGCGGCTCATAGCCTTTATTCAACTTCTGTTCCATCTGTGTCGCGTCCTTCCAGTATGGCAATTTCGGTTTATTTATAAACTCAGACAAATGCAAATGGGGATTTTGGCAATCCCCATTTCACACGTCAATCTGTTGGTTAAAAGCGGTGGCCCGATCAGGCTGCTGCAGCATCCTTGATTTTGCGGATCTCTTCGCGGATCAGACTCTCGGCCAGATCAGGGACAACATCCCATGCAACACGCTCAAGGATCGACCCGGCAAGCTTTTCCACGACCCGGCTGATAATCTTCTCAATGATCTTCTCGATCTCTTCTTCGCTCAAGGCAGACGCTTGTGCTTCTACATCCTCAATGCTTTGGGCCATTGCAACTGGCTCAGGCTCTTCAACAACAGCCGCCGGCCTCTCTACAGGCACAGGTTCAACAGCAGAGGATTCAAAATCCGGAGTCACTTCTGCTGCAGCTTCTTCATCGAAAAGGACTGAAGTTTCGTCTATAGGTGCAGGCTCGATGGAAGCCTCAAGAACCGGTTCAGGTTCACTGGCAAGTTCTTCTTCGACAGGTTCGGCAAAAATATCCTCGACAGCGACTTCATCGCGCGACCAGGCAGCAAGGGTCTGTTCCGGCATGACTGGCTCAAGATCTTCAGCACCAAGAATATCATCGTCATCAAGAGACATAATTTCGTCTTCGTCCACCTCGAAGGCATCGAAGACAGTCTCCGCTAACGGAACCTCTTCTGCAGGCGAGTAGGCATCGGCAACCGCTGGCGCCTCTTCTGCAAAGCGAATACCTTCAGAAGCTTCTGTAGCAGACTCCTCTGTAAAACTCATACCTTTAGAAGCTTCTGTAGCAGGCTCCTCTTCTGTAAAACTGAAATCTTCTGACGCTTCTGTAATGAACTCCTCTTCTGTAAAGCTGAAATCTTCAGATGCTTCTGTAGCGAACTCCTCATCTGCAATGCTGAAATCTTCAAATGCTTCTGTAGCGGGCTCCTCATTTGCAAAGCTGAAATCTTCAGAAATGGCAAGAGGGTCATTAACGACAGGCGCTACGGCAGAAGACGCTGCAACAACATCACTCCAATCATCTGATGCAGCAGCAGGCTCTGGTTCTGCATCAGGCATATCTTCTTCGAAAGAGATATCACCGAAAGGATCTTCC
>JAVVDT010000086.1:0-9211 GCA_032250875.1 Desulfuromonadales bacterium
TGGACCAAAAAGGAGCTGAAATATGGGCCAAACAGCCGGATTTGCAGCCGGCTCATGGATAGTCCGACAGGCTGCTAAACGCAATCGACGGGCGACAAGGATGCAATCATGGATCATCTGCTCAATCTAAAATGTATCATCTGCGGCAGGGAGTATTCGCCGGACGAGGCGCAATACATCTGTCCTGAGCATGGAGATGAAGGCATTCTCGATGTTCAGTATGATTACAATCTTATTTCCGGACGTTTCTCCCGCGATGACCTGCGCAGCTGCAACGATTTCAGCATGTGGCGCTATCGCCCTTTGCTGCCGATCGCGCCTGATGCGCCCTTGCCGCCACTGGCCGTGGGCTGGACTCCCCTTTATGATACTCCCCGTCTGGCCGCAGAGCTGGGACTGAAGCAGGTCTGGGTTAAAGATGACGGCCGCCAGCCGACCGCGTCCTTCAAAGACCGGGCCAGCGCCATTGCCCTGGTTAAGGCCCGGGAAATTGAAGCCGCGATCATTACCACTGCCAGTACCGGCAACGCCGCCGCAGCCCTGAGCGGACTGTGTGCCAGCGTCGGCCAGGCCAATGTTATCTTCGTCCCCACATCGACGCCTCAAGCAAAGATCGCCCAATTGCTCGCGTTCGGTTCGACTGTTCTGCTGGTCGAGGGGAGCTACGGTGACGCCTTTGATCTCTGTATGCGAGCCGAGAAGCTCTATGGCTGGTACAATCGTAACACCGGCTACAATCCCTACATGAGCGAAGGGAAAAAGACCGCCAGCTTTGAGATCTGCGAGCAACTCGATTGGCAGACGCCCGACCGCATCTTCGTCAGCGTCGGCGACGGTTGCATCATAGGCGGACTGCACAAGGGTCTCAAAGACCTGCTCGCTCTGGGCTGGATCGACCGCATGCCGAAGTTGATGGGTGTTCAGGCCGAGGGGAGCAACTTTCTCGCCGAGGCTTGGGAGCGCGGCGAAGATGTCCTCACCAAGCTACCCATTGCAGCGCATACGGTGGCTGACAGCATCAGCGCCGGTCTGCCCCGTGACCGCATCAAGGCGATGGCTGCGGTCCGCGAAACCGGAGGTGCGTTCATCACTGTCAGTGATCAGAAAATCCTTACTGCTATCCCCGCCTTGGCACGCGCCAGCGGCGTCTTCGCTGAGCCTGCTGGAGCCGCCGCCTACGCCGGTCTGGTACAGTCCGTTGCCGATGGCCTGGTGGCGGGCGACGAACGGATTGTGGTGCTGAACACTGGCAGCGGCCTCAAAGATATTGCCAGCGCCCTGACTGCCGTCGAGATGGCCGGTAGCCGTCCCTGCCGGGTCACTAGCGACCCTGACGATCTGAAGAGGGTGGTTAACAGCTTGTCAAATTTGCATTTCCTGACAAAAACCCGATAAATTTTTATACGCACAGAAAACGAGGAGTTACCATGCAACTTATTGATCTGACTAAACATGAAGCAACGCTCGAACGATCCGTCAAACTGGCCCGTGAGCGAAATATCATTATCCCGACTCTCAAACAGCAGACCGACCCGCAGACAATCCCGCCAGCGATCACCGACCGGCTGAAAAATGTCGGCCTATGGGATTTAAACCCGCTCAACCTGTTTCGCATCACCTGGCGCAACGAACCGGTCACCAGCGGCGGCGGTTTCGGCCCCGTCAACTTTCTCGAGTTTCCAAGTGAGCTCACCGGCGTTTCGGCCCGCATCCTGGCGCCGGTCGGCAAGTGGTTCCCGACCGGTGCCCATAAAGTCGGTGCCGCCTTCGGCTGCCTGGTGCCGCGCTTGGTGACCGGCCAGTTCGATCCGACCACCCAGAAAGCGGTCTGGCCCTCCACCGGCAACTACTGCCGCGGCGGTGCCTACGATTCGAACCTGCTCGGTTGTGATTCGATCGCTATTCTACCCGAGGGTATGAGCAAAGAACGCTTCGAATGGTTATCCACGGTCGCCGGAGAAACCATCAAAACCCCGGGTAGCGAAAGCAATGTCAAGGAGATTTTCGATAAGTGCTGGGAATTGCGCAACTCTGGGCAGAACCTGATGATCTTCAACCAGTTCGACGAGTTCGGCAATTATCTCTGGCACCATGAAGTGACCGGTCGTGCCATGGGCGATGTCCTGGAGCAGACCATGGGTCCGCAGGACCATTTCTTCGGCGCAGTCTACACCACCGGTTCTGCCGGCACCATCGCCAGCGGTGACTATCTCAAGAAACGTTTCCCCGGCAGCAAAATAGCCGCCTGCGAGGCCCTGCAGTGCCCAACCCTGCTGGAAAACGGCTTCGGTGCCCACCGCATCGAAGGAATCGGTGACAAGCATGTGCCCTGGGTACATAACGTCAAGAGCACCGACATGGTGATTGCCATCGATGATGAGGGGCCGATGGAGCTGATTCGCCTCTTCAACACCGAGATCGGCCAAAAGTACCTGCGCCGTCAGGGCGTTTCCGAGCAGCTGGTCAGCCAACTGCACCTGCTGGGAATTTCCGGCGTAGCGAACCTGCTCTCGGCGATCAAGTTCGCCAAGCACTATGAACTTGGTGCAAATGACGTAGTAATGACGGTTTTGACCGACTCTATGGAGATGTACCAGAGCCGCCTGGAAGAGCTGTCTGAAAAAGACGGCGAATTCAGCGAGGCTGATGCGGTGGCCGCCTTCCATCAGCATCTGCTCGGCCAAACGACTGATCACATGACTGAGTTGACCCTGCACGGGCGCAAACGGATTCATAACCTTAAGTACTACACCTGGGTCGAGCAGCAGGGCAAAACCTATGAAGAGATCCAGTCTCAATGGTTTAATGACAGTTACTGGAGTGATATCCCCGCTCACTTCGACGAGCTCAATGCGCTGATCGATGAGTTCAATGAACGGACCGGGTTGCTCAAGCAACTCTAAAGTCAAGCGGGCGGATGAGCTTTACAGTAAAGAGAGACTTCCAAAGGCAATGAACAACATGCGATGAGACAACAAAATTTATCGAAGTGATAAATAATTATCGTTTTGATAAAACACTTTTGCGCCACCAGTCGTACTGACTGCACAAAAGGACCGAATCAACATGTTTGACAATCAACGCGAGCAGCAGGTGATCACCCTTTGCCAGAAGCTGCTCCGCAAGCAAAGTTATTCCGGGGAAGAATCCGGGGTCGCCGACCTGCTCAAACAACACTTCGCCGCGGCCGGCTTCGATGACTGCAAAGTCGACCGCTACGGCAACGTCATCGGCGTTATCAAAGGGAATCGCCCCGGTCGCAGCGTTCTGCTCGACGGCCACATCGACACAGTTCCGGTTCCTGATCCGAAGGCGTGGCAGCACGACCCCTTCGGCGGTGAGCTGGTCGATGGCCGCATCTACGGACGCGGTGCCTCCGACATGAAAGGTGCGATGGCGGCCATGGTCTGTGCCGCCGGCTTCTTCGCTGAGGATACCGGTCGCAATTTTGCCGGAACCGTCTACGTGGCCGGCGTGGTGCATGAGGAATGCTTCGAGGGCGTTGCGGCCCGCGAGATCAGTGAGCGTATCAAGCCGGACTACGTCATTATCGGCGAGGCCTCGGAACTGAATCTGAAGATCGGCCAGCGCGGCCGCGCCGAAATCGTCGTCGAGACCTTTGGTCGCCCTGCCCACTCGGCAAACCCGCACAAGGGGATCAATGCTGTTTATCACATGGCCAGGTTAATTGAACGCCTGCGCGCCCTGCCGACCAGCAGTCATCCGGTTCTCGGCCCAGGCATCCTTGAACTTACCGACATCAAGTCCACTCCCTACCCGGGAGCATCCGTCGTACCTTCCTATTGCCGGGCAACTTACGACCGTCGCCTACTGGTCGACGAAACTCCCGACGAGGTCCTGGCGCCGCTACGCGAAGCGATCGAGTCCCTCACAAAAGAAGTTCCGGATTTCAAGGCAAGCGTATCCTACTCGGCTGGCAGTGAGCGCTGCTACACCGGCGAGATGATCAGCGAACAGCGATTCTTCCCTGGCTGGCTGTTTGCCGAGGAGGCTCCTTGCGTTCAGCTGGCCCTGGCCGGGCTGCACAGCGTCGGCCTGCAGCCAGAGATCACCCACTACTCCTTCTGCACCAATGGCAGCCACTATGCCGGCGAAGCCGGCATTGCCACCCTCGGCTTCGGCCCTTCACCGGAGAATCTGGCCCATACCATCGACGAACACATAGCAGTCGAGCAACTGCTGGGAGCCGCCAGAGGTTACTATGGCATCATCCGCACCCTGCTCGCCGGAGAAGCGCAATGACCGCACGGACGCTCCTGCAGAACGGCATCATCGTCGATGGCACCGGACAACCAGCTTTCACCGGAAACGTCGGCATCGACAAAGGTCGCATCGTTGAAGTTGGTGAATGCGAAGGATTTGCCAGCGATCTGGTCATCGATTCGACCGGACTGGTCATCGCCCCCGGCTTTATTGACAGCCACAGTCATTCCACTCTCAATATTTTCGAGGACCCCTACGCCGAAGCCAAGACCCGGCAGGGGATTACCACTGAGATTTTCGGCCAGGACGGCATCTCCCTTGCGCCGTTGCCAGCGAAGTACATCGCCCCCTGGCGCAAAAACCTTGCCGGGCTGGAAGGCAGCAGCGACGTCATCGACTGGCACCACGAGACAACCGCTGGCTATCTCCGCCTGCTCGAGCAAACCGGCATCGGGCCGAACGTCGGCTACCTCGCGCCCCATGGCAACATCCGCATGGAGGCCATGGGCCTGACCCAGCGGCATGCAACCGCATCTGAGATCAGCCTGATGAAGGAGATCACCCGAAGGGAGCTGGAATCCGGCGCCCTGGGTCTCTCTACCGGATTGATCTACATCCCCTGCGCTTATGCAGACACCAGCGAGCTCATCGAGCTTAACCGGGTTGTGGCTGAACACAACGGCGTCTTCGTCGTCCATCAACGCAGCGAGGCCGACGAGATTTTGGCGTCTATGGAGGAGATCTTCCGCATCGGACGAGAATCGGGAGTGAAACTGCACTTTTCCCATTTCAAGGTTTGCGGTAAAAACAACTGGGACAAGATCGACCGGATCATCGAACTCCTCGACCAGGCCAGGGACGAAGGCCTGCAGGTGTCTTTCGACCAATATCCCTATGTCGCCGGCAGCACCATGCTCGGCGTCATACTGCCGCCCTGGGCGCATGACGGCGGCACCGACCGCCTGCTCGAACGTCTGCATGATTCTCAGCTGCGTCGGCAGATGGTGCGCGATATCGAAACCGGTCTGCCAAACTGGGACAATTTCGTCGAATTCGCCGGACTCGACCAGATTTTTGTCACCAGCGTCACGACCGACGCCAATCGTGACTTGATCGGCAAAAGTCTGGTGGATATCGGCAGGATGCGCGACAAGTCCCCTTATGACGCAGCCTTCGACCTGTTGCGCGATGAGGAAAACGCTGTTGGCATGGTCGATTTCTACGGCAAGGAGGAGCACATCGTCCGGTTCCTGTGCAGGCCCGAACAAAACCTCTGCACCGACGGATTACTGGGAGGAACCCCGCACCCGAGGGCATTCGGCGCCTTCCCTCGCGTGCTCGGCAAATACGTCCGCGAGGAGAAAGCTCTCTCTCTGGAGTCGGCCGTTCGCAAGATGACCGCCAAGGCTGCCGAAGTGTTCGGCCTCAGCGACCGCGGCCGCGTTGCTGTCGGCTGCTGTGCGGACCTGGTGATTTTCGATCCAGAGACAGTCCTTGACCGTGGCACCTTTATCAACCCGCGACAATACCCGGATGGCATCCAACACGTATTGGTCAACGGTGAACTGGTGTTGCAGAACGGCCAGCTACTGAAAAGCACACGTGCCGGCAAGGTGCTGCGCGCGACCAAGACAACACACGCCCTGTAACCCTGGAAAGCCCGGAGAATGAAAGCATGTCGCAAATGACCGATCATTTCGCCCGCCGCCTGAACTGGGTAGTTGAGCGCCTGTGTGCTCTACTGGTTGCCTTGATGGTGCTCGACGTCTGGCTCGGAGTCATATCCCGCTATATGGTCGATCTACAGATCACCTGGACTGAAGAGTTGGCCCGCTATCTGATGATCTGGGGCTCGCTGCTGGCGGTTTCCTGCGGTGTCTACTACCGTGAGCATGTCGGCCTGATGCTGCTACTCGAATCATTGCCGAGTAAACTTCAGATGGTCATCCGGGTTGTCCTTGACCTGCTCGGGCTGGCCTTTTTTTTGGTTCTGACCTGGTACGGATTCAACATGGCCCGTGACGGTGCCAGCCAGTACGCCACGATCTTCAATATGACCATGACGGTGCCATTCGCCGCAGTGCCGGTGTCAGCAGGGCTTGCGGCACTGCAGATGCTGCTGGTGTCCATAAGGGATCTGACGCACCTGGCTCCTGGGGAGAAACAATCATGATAGTCCTGATCTGCTTTTTCACCCTCATGTTGATCGGCCTGCCGGTCGGCTACGTACTCGGCATCGCCGGCATGATCGGCATGGGCCAGGCCGGCGGTATGGACTTCATGAACATGGCTGCGCAACGTTTTTTTGCTGGACTCGACCTTTTCACCTTCATGGCCATGCCCTTCTTTATCCTGGCAGGTGAGATCATGAACCGCAGCGGTATCACCGAGAAGATCGTCGCCTTTGCCGACGCCCTGGTTGGTTATCTGCGTGGCGGCATGGCCCATTCCAACATGATCGCTTCCGTTTTGTTTGCCGGCATGACCGGTGCCGCAGTATCCGATGCAGCGGCATTCGGCAACACCCTTGTCCCGGCAATGGTCAAGAAAGGCTACACTCGTCCGTTTGCCTGCGCCGTCACTGCCGCCGGATCCATCATCGGCCCGACCATTCCACCGTCCAACCTGATGGTCATTTACGGCTCGCTGATGGGAGTCTCCATAGCCGGGCTGTTTGCTGCCGGTATCCTGCCCGGGCTATTGATCTGTTTGCTCTGCATGGCACTGATCGCAGCTTTTGGCCGCCGTTGGAAACTGCCTAAGTCGGGTGACCGCCCTAGCCTGCTGCGCATCATCAAAACTTTCCGCTCCAGCCTGCTGGCCCTGGCCATGCCGATCTTCATTCTCGGTTCGATTCTCACCGGCGTCACCACTCCCACAGAGGCCGCCGCGATTGCGGTTTTTTATGCCCTCTTCGTCGGCACGGTGATCTACCGCGCAATAAGTTTTAACGACATCCTTGAAATGTTGATCCGCACTGCCCGCATCACCGGCGTGGTTTTCCTGATCATCGCTTCGGCATCGATCCTCGGCTGGTGGTTGACCTTCATGCAGATCCCCCAGGCAATCACCGCCTGGTTCCTTTCAATGTCGGACAACCCACAGATCATCATCGCCTTGATCCTCGCTTTGCTCCTTGGCATCGGCATGTTCATGGACATCAACGCGGCGCTGATCATCCTCGCTCCGGTCCTCGTACCGCTCACCCTGAAGATCGGCATGGATCCGGTACACGCCGGGGTGATGATTGTACTGGCCCTCAACATCTCATTGATGACCCCGCCGGTCGGTGCCTGTCTGTTCGTCCTGGCTTCGGTGACCGGTGAAAAAATGGAACGCATTACTGTGGCACTTTGGCCATTTCTGCTGGTGGAAGCCCTGATTTTAATTATAATCGCCTTCTGGCCCGATTTAACCCTTTATGTCCCGAGACTGCTGGGCTTGTAAGCAGTAACAGCTTTTCCACGAAAGGAGAACAACATGATCAAGAAGACTCTTGCCCTCTGCGTCGCCCTGATGCTCTGCATCGCCCTGGCGGCGGTACCGACCCCGGCCGAGGCCGCCAAAAGCCTGAAACTGGCTCACCTCAACAACGAAGACCCCTTCGACAACGCCACCGGAGCCATGGCGGCGGTATTTAAAAACCTGGTTGAAGCTGGCACCAATGGCTCTGTGAAGGTCGAGATCTTTCCGAGCGGACAGCTCGGCAAAGACAGTGAAGTCCTGCAGCAGGTCAAAGCCGGCGTCGTCCAGTCGACCATCGCCACATCCGGCGGGATGGCTTCCATCTACCCGCTGATCGGCGTTCTCGATATCCCGTTTGCCTTCCCCAACATCAGTGCGACCTACGCTGTGTTTGACGGACCCTTTGGCGACAAGATGGCTGCCGACATAAACGCCAAGACCGGTCTCAAAGTACTCGGTTTCGGAGACTCTGGCGGCTTCTTTGCCTTCTCCAACTCCAAGCGCCCCATCAAGACCCCGGCCGACATGAAAGGCCTGAAAATTCGTACCATGGGCCTGCAAACCCACAAGACTCTGGTCAGTTCACTCGGCGGGCAGCCAGTCTCCCTGCCCTGGGCCGAAGTCTACACTTCTCTGCAGACAGGTGTCGCCGATGGTCAGATGAACCCGATTCCGATTATCAAGTTCGCCAAATTTGACGAAGTGCAGAAGTACCTGACCCTGTCCGGCCACCTGTTTGCCCCCTACCCATGGGTCATCAACCAGAAGTTTTACGACAGCCTGAGCCAGGAAGAGCAGGAAGTGGTGAACTACGCCGCCGAATCGGCCATTGTTGCCGGCCGCGGCATCAGCCGTATCATCGAAGCTTCCGACCGCGGCCTGCCGGCCCTGGCCCAGAAGATGGAGATCTACTCGCCGACCCCTGAGGAAAAAGCCATGTTCCGCGAAGCGGCAGCTCCCGCCGTCAAGCAGTACGTGATTGAATCCCTCGGTAAAGAAGGTGAAGAAATGCTCAATGCTTTTCTGACGGCAGTCGACGCCGCAAACTGATCGAAGCTGCAAAAGAAAACAAACAGGGCCAGCGCATATGCGCTGGCCCTGTTTGTTGCAAATGATCCGTCGTGAGTCATTCTACCTCTGAATCAACAGCAAACTTCTCCCACAACTCCGCAAAAGGGATCTCTCGGAAATCGACACTCAGCCGCTCATGCTCGGCACCGGCCGCAAAGCCCTGCTTGAGCACGGCGGCTTCGATAGCCGGCATGTGCATCGCCCCCCACGGGATAATAACGGTGTTGTAATACTCCAGGCTCCGCATCATACTGTCGATCACCAGCGCGTTTCGCTTGTCGAGGATGTCGGTCATCACCCCGGAAATCCATTCCGGGGTCATATTCTCATTCACCCAGGCGTTGTACTCGGCGAGCCCTTCAAGCAGCGGCTTGTCACCGAACAGCGTGCGGCCAAGTTCATTGAGGAAGGCGATGGTCTGCGGATGGAACTGGCTGACGTCAATATCTGC
>JAVVDT010000087.1:0-8970 GCA_032250875.1 Desulfuromonadales bacterium
CGTTTTTTTGCAAAGACATGATTGTACGGTAGAATTTATTGTAATGAATTCTTCCATATTTCCTAAAAAAACGAGATTTTTATGAGCGAGAAGAAGCACCGCTCCATAGACAAGAACCCCGCAACAGAGGCAAATGCATCACAAACGGACTCCTCTGATCAAGTTCAGAAAAAAACCGGCAAGAAAAACCCGGAACAGGCTAAAAGCAAAGAGCAAGATGCCACTCCTGACAACAGATCCGAGTCACCAGCCCTGGTGAATGAAAAACAATTTCCCGTCGTCGCCATCGGCGCATCTGCGGGCGGCGTGCGTGCTCTGGAGGAACTGTTCAATCATCTTCCCACGGATACAGGCATGGCTTTTGTTGTGATCATTCACTTGAGCAGCGAACATGAAAGCAATCTGCCGCAATTGCTGGCCAAGCATACCGAGATGCCGGTCCATTCCGCGGAGAAGGCAAAAAACTTGGCTCCGAACCAGGTTTTCGTGATACCAGCCGATCGCAGCCTCACCATCGAAGGCCGTACGCTGAAGGTTTCTAAACGCGAACAATCGCCAGGGAAATTCAAGCCGATCGACCGCTTTTTCGAAACCCTTGCTGAGCAACTCCAGGAGAAAGCCATCGGGGTGATCCTGTCGGGAACCGGATCGGATGGGACGCCGGGCATCAGAGCGATCAAGGTTGCCGGCGGCATCACTTTCGCGCAGGACGAAGGCAGTGCCCAGTTTGCTGAAATGCCGCTCAATGCCGTTCAGTCGGGACAGATCGACCTGATCCTGGATCCGGCGAATATTGCACGAAAACTCGGCGATCTGGTCCATCACCCCTATCTGGAGAAACCTCTGGAAGCGATCGAAGAAGAGGTTCTTTCGGGGTGGAACAAGATTCAACGGTTGCTGAAGAAGAACGGGATCGATTTTTCCCAATACAAGCAGAGTACTGTTCGGCGGCGCATCGCCCGACGCATGGCTATCCACAAAATCGAAGGGTTGGAGGAATACACGGTTTTTCTGAAAGAACATGAGCGAGAAATCAAAGCTCTGCGCGAGGATTTGCTGATTAAGGTCACGCAGTTTTTCAGAGATCCCGAGACCTTTAAAGCTATTGAAAACAAGGTCTTTCCGAAGATCATGGAGGCCAAGGAAGATGGTGATCCAGTCCGCATCTGGGTTCCCGGCTGCGCCACGGGAGAGGAAGTTTACTCTCTGGCAATGGCTCTGATAATGTTTCTGGGTGAGAAATACATGTATCACACGATGCAGGTTTTCGGCACGGATGTCAGTGAAGACGCCATCGAGAAGGCCCGCAAGGGATTTTATCTGGAAAGCCAGATCTCGGGTCTTGACGAAGCTCGCCTGCATAAGTTCTTCACCCCTGCCGACGGTGGTTATCAGGTCAAGAAACATTTGCGTGAAGTCTGTGTTTTTGCTCACCAGGATTTCATCAGTGATCCACCTTTTTCGCGCATGGATTTGATCAGCTGTCGCAACGTCCTGATCTACTTCAGTTCAGCGTTGCAGAAAAAAGTGTTTCCCATCTTTCATTATGCCCTCAACCCCGGCGGCTTCCTGGTACTGGGTTCCTCGGAAAATATTGGTCAATCAGACGATCTGTTCTCCAGTGTCGACAAAAAAAACCGCATCTACGCCAGAAAAAAAGCCACGCAGCGTACAGCCGTTGAATATTGGCCGGGCAGACAGTGGAAGCGGCCTGCGTCGGGGATGGAAGTGCAACCGCAGCGCTGGAAGAGCGATGAAAAAAACCTGCACCGTGAAGTCGACAAGTTGCTGCTGCAGAAGCTTGATCCAGCGGCGGTGCTGATCGATGACGATTTGAATGTCGTGGAGTTCCGTGGCAATACCACCTCCTTCATCAAGCATCATCCGGGCAAGGCCAGTCTGAATCTGCTGAAGATGGCCAATGACATGCTGCGGATTGACCTGCACGCCCTGTTGCAGAAAGCGAAAAAAAGTGGGATTGCACAGAAGAAGGAAAATCTGCACTTTGATGACGACCGGACCAGGTCTTTTACTTTGGAGGTAAGCCCGCTCCAATACGACCACGAACAATTTTTCCTGGTCCAGTTCCTTCCAGTCTCCGTCCAATTGGACAGCGCGGAAGTCGGCGAACCGCGTGAAGAAATGACGGAGACCGATCTCATGCGGGAAAATCGGCGTTTGAAAGAAGAGCTGACCAACATCCAGAACTATGCTCAGCAGATCGTCGAGGAAAAAGACGAAGCGCTGGAGGACCTGAAAGCTGCCAACGAGGAGATTCTTTCCAGCAACGAAGAGTTGCAGAGTATCAATGAAGAGATAGAAACCGCCAAGGAAGAACTCGAATCTTCCAATGAAGAGCTCACCACCGTCAACCAGGAGCTGCAAAATCGCAACGAGGAACTGGCTCGGACGCACAATGATCTGAATAACCTCATTTTGAGCGTGCAGATTCCTTTTCTGATTGTGAGTAACGAATTGAAGATCAGAAAGATCAGCCAGAACGCCGAAGAGATGCTGCAAATTACGCCCGGCGATGTCGGACGATCCGTGGCCGATCTCAAATTGAGTTTCGAATTTCCCGATTTGGAAAAAACCATGCTCGAAGTCATTCGCTCGGAACAGGAGATGGAGCGGGAAATTATGGATCGCAAGGGACGCTGGAACCTGGTGCGCATTCGTCCCTACCGCAACGAGAAAAATGGAGAGATTCAGGGAGCGGTGCTGGCACTGTTCGATATCGATCAGATCAAACGCAGTCTGGAGGAGGTTGAAAAGGCTTACAAATATTCTCTGCAGATTGTTGATACCATCAAAGACCCCCTGCTGGTTCTCGATGAAGACCTGCGGGTCAAAAAAGCCAATCCAGCTTTTTACCAGAAATTTCATGGCAGTCCCAAACAGACTGAAGGTCAAAAGCTTTACAATCTTGGCACTGGACAATGGGATCATCCCGACCTGCGCCGCCTGCTGGAAGAAATCCTGCCGTTAAGCAGCCAGATGGACAATTTTCTGGTGGAGTTCGACTTTGCCCATCTTGGCCTGCGCACGATGATGTTGTCTGCGCGCAAGATACAAGCCAACACCCCCTCTTCGGGAACTATTTTGCTGGCTATTCGCGATGTCACTGAAGAAAAGCAACTCGAGGGTTACCTGCGGCAGGCAAAACAGGATGCCGAAGAAGCCAGTCGGGCCAAATCCGAATTTCTGGCCACCATCAGTCATGAGATCCGTACGCCAATCACAGTGACCCTCTCCGCCGTGCAGTATCTGCGTGATACCGAGCTTGAACCCGAACAAAGGCGCTGCGTCGAAATGGCCGAGAATTCTACCATCTCCCTGCTCGAGCTGTTGGACGATATCCTCGATTTTTCCAAGATTGAAGTCGACATGATCAAGATTGAATCCTTACCTTTCGAGCTGCGGAAGAACATGGAAAATGCCGTCAGCATATTTCGCAATGAAGCTGACAGAAAAGGCCTGCAGTTCGATCTGCATATTGCCGACGAGATCCCGCTGACTGTCGTGGGTGACTGCAAACGCCTGCGGCAGGTGCTGGTCAATCTGGCCGGCAATGCCATCAAGTTCACTGAATCTGGAAAAGTGAGCATCCGGGTTGAACTCTCACCGGAGCCGCAAGCAAATGGCACAGTCAAGCTGCTGTTCAGCCTGAGCGACACAGGTATCGGCATCCCTGCCGAGGATCTTAATCGGCTTTTCCAGAGATTTACCCAACTGGACAGTTCGATCACGCGGAAATATGGCGGAACCGGTCTTGGCCTGGCTATCTGTCGCGGCCTGGTAGAACGTATGGGAGGTTCTATCTGGGTGGAAAGCCGCAAGGGCGAAGGCAGCACTTTTTACTTCACCCTGCCTTTCAATGAGCTGCCGGCAGTGGAAGAATCCGGCAAAGGTACTGTTGAAAAGCTAACAGAGACACCCTCGTCCACTCGGAAATTGCCGCGGGCCAGAATCCTGTTTGGCGAAGACGACCCCCACATCCGGGCGCTGACCGTCATGGTTCTGGAAGATTGGGGGCTGGAGGTGATCCAGGCTGAAAACGGCATGCAGGTATTACAAAAACAGCAAAAGGAAAATCCTGACCTGCTCCTTGTCGATCTGCAGATGCCGGATATGAGCGGACTGGATGTCGTCCGGCATATTCGGGAAAGCGAGACTGAAAATAGCCGCAAGGTTCCTGTTATCGCGTTTACTGCCCATGCCCGGCAGGAAGACCGGAAACGCTGTCTGGAAGCAGGTATGGACGAAATTGTGACCAAGCCGATTGACAGGAAAAAATTGCATGCCGCGATTCTGCGCTGCCTGGGAAATCGGGCAACTGTCAAGTTGCAAAGGCAGAAGTGGAAAGCGGGTGTTCGAGAACAGACTTCAGAAAAGTCGTAATTGATTATTCGACGGGAGATGGAAAAGTTCCGGATTAACAACGGCCACCTATCAAACAGGCGGCCGCTATTGCTTGGTTTTGTGCAGTATCCTTATGAAATGAACCTGTTTTTCGCTACGGATGACAATTGACCTCTGCAAAAGTCTCGCAGATGGATCAAGCTGTCGTCTCCCATTTGATAACATCAACAGGACAGACATCATCGCATGCTCCGCAATCGATGCAGACTTCCTTGTCGATCACATGAACCTCACCCTCTTCACTGATTGCATCGACCGGGCAGACTTCTGCACATGCCCCGCAATTGATGCAGCCTTCATCAATCCAATGTGTTCCCATCTTGATTCTCCTCTCGTAATAAGTTGATGATTTAAAGCTAGCAGAGATAGAATCGGTTGCAACGTGTCCGATCAATAATTGCTATACCAAATCCAAAAAAAAGTTGCGAAACTCACGCACGCTCCGGTCTGCACAAAAAGATCACCTGAACGAAACGACCTTTTCAAATCTTTGCTGAAGAAACAGGAACGGCAACAGCTCTTTTATCTGACGGTCATCTGCCCGGGATGGTCGGCAACCACTCGACCAATATTGAAGGCATCGCACCCGGCCGCTTCGAGTTGCTTTGTAAGCTGCTGCGATTTTTGCGCTGCGACCGCAATCAACAAACCGCCCGAGGTCTGCGGGTCGGCGAGGATATCGACGATCTCCGCTGCCACCTGCTGGCGGTTGACCACTCTCGGCATGTAATGCTCGCGATTGCGGTAGCTGCCGACCGGCACCAGGCCGATGGCGGCCAGTTCCATCACTTGCGGGTAAATATGCAGAGCGGAAGCGGTTATTTCGATGCCGATCTGACTGGCTGCGGCCAGTTCCAGAGCGTGACCGAGCAGGCCGAAGCCGGTGATGTCGGTACAGGCATGCACCCCAACCTCGAGCATGACTTGCGATGCCGCCCGGTTCAAGGTCTCCATGCCGAGTATGGCTGCGGCCATCTGTTTCTCGCTGATCACTTCTCCCTTGAGCGCAGTTGTCAGAATGCCGACGCCGAGCGGCTTGGTCAAAATCAGTACATCATCGGGTTGTGCTCCTGCAGTGGTGATCAGCTTCTGCGGGTCAACCAGGCCGGTGACGGCCAGACCGTATTTCGGCTCATCATCTTCAACAGTGTGCCCGCCGACAACAACCGCCCCGGCTTCATGGACCTTCTCGGCTCCCCCCTTGAGAATCTCCACCAGGACATCATGTTCGAGACAGCTCGGAAAACCGACCAGATTCATCACCGTGAGAGGCCTGCCGCCCATGGCGTAGATGTCGGAGAGTGCGTTGGCTGCGGCAATCCGGCCAAAGGTGCGCGGATCGTCGACGATCGGTGTAAAGAAGTCGACTGACTGCACCAGGGCGCAATTCGCGGAAATACGATAAACGCCGGCATCGGCAAAAGGGATCGCGGCGGTCAGGAAATTCTCGTCTGCAACGGTCGGCAGCTGGCGCAGCACCTGCGCCAATGGCCCGGGGGCCATCTTGGCGGCTCAACCGCTGGTTTTGGACAGATGGGTCAGTTTTATGCTCATGTCGTTTTTCCCAAGGGTGTGAGTTGTGGCATGTGGTCTGCAGCCATTGCCTGCGTCCAACGTTGTCACTTAACTTCCCGCAAGCAACAGCTGCAGCCCACATGCTGTGCCGTTGAGTAAGGGAGCTGAATAGTTATGAACGCTGTTGAGTTTTTTTACTGCTCCCCTGACATCTCACGCCTTACTCTTCACGGTTCAATTGCCAGGCGATCCGCTCGTCGCCTTTGCGCATGGTGTACTTGAGGCTGTCAAAGTATTCCAAAATTGCCTGGGTCTGCTTACGCGCACTGCCGATCAGGTCGCGGAACTCGGCGAGGGTCAGGGTCTCTTTCCCGGCAAAGTGTGCCTTCAGAGCCGCAACAGCCTTCTCGTATGCCTGCCTGTGCAGGAAGGTATCATCGTTGAGTCGGATCAGGGTACCATTGGCAAACAGGAAGGTAAGTAAAGACTCGATCTGCGTATCCGGCACACTGGCTAAAGCGAGCATGTCGATTCGCCCTTTTGCCTCGACGCCGGCATCGAGATAAACCCTCTCCAGTTTTTGCAGCAGTTGTGACTGTTCCGCGGTAGGTGTCGGGGTGAAATCGGTACGGGCGACCCATTCCCCCCGTTGTACCAGCTGACCGTTGGCGATCAGGTCGCCGAGAAGCTGCTCAAAGGCTTTGGGTGCAACCTTGGCAGGCAGAGCCGCTTTGAGGGTCGCGTGAAAAATTCCGGGTTGCAGGGCATTGTCGCGGTGGAAGTTGTTGACCGTTTCCAGCAGTACGCGTTGCCAGGCGCGGGCTGTCTCACTGGTCACCCATTGGTCGCCGATGCGACAGATCTGCTCGGAAGCAGTCAGATTCTCCAGTAACGCCGTGATGCGTTCGCGGCCCATCCCCGAGGCATGTTCCAACTCCTTCAACTTGACACAGCCGAGTTCGGCGAGTTTCTGCACAATGAACGAGCCTTCGCCTGACTCCAGTTCCTTGAGAGCATGCATGACTTCAGCACGGAAGCGTTTGTGCTTAACCGGGCCCGGGTCGATGATCTGGCCGCCGCCGATAGTGGTCATCGGCGAATAGGAGCGAACGATGAAGTGGTCCTGACGATGGGCGACCAGCGGGCTGTCGAGGTGAAATTGTGCCAGTACGCTCTCTCCCGGCTGCATTTCGTCGCGGTCAAGCAGAACCACCCGGGCAGTGACCTTGGCGGTGCCCATGTGCAGATGCACCGGGTCGCGGAACTTGAGCGGCCGCTGCGCCTCAGGCAGCAGGTTGAACCGGGCGTCGAAGCGATCGGTCATAGTGAAAAAGCCAGGTGTTGCAACCACTGCGCCACGGGTGAGATTGCTGCGCTCCAAGCCGGCCAGATTGAGAGCAACCCGCTGTCCGGCACGAGCCACTTCGGCTTTCTGGCCATGCACCTGGACCTCACGGACTCTGACCGTCTCGCCCGGCGGCACGACTTCGACGGTGTCGCCAACCTTGATGCGACCGGAGAGGAGCGTGCCGGTCACCACCGTGCCGAAACCGCTGATGGTGAAATGCCGGTCGATCGGCAGGCGGGTCGGGCCGTCTTCGTCACGTGGTGGCAGCTCAGCGAGGATATGCTGGATGGTCTGCTGCAGTTCCTCGATGCCGTCACCCTGAATCGCCGAGACCCGGCAGCAGGGTGCCTCGGCAAGGAAGGTCCCGGCGAGAGTCTCGCGCACTTCCTCTTCGACGATATCGATCCAGTCGTCTTCAGCCAGGTCGCACTTGGTCAATACCAGAATACCGCGCGGAATCTGCAGCAGTTGCAGAATTTGTAAATGCTCGCGGGTCTGCGGCATGACGCCTTCGTTGACATCGACCACCAGCAGGACCAGGTCGATGCCGCCGATTCCGGCGAGCATGTTGTGAATGAACTTCTCATGACCTGGCACATCAACCACGCCGACCATGCTGCCGTCGGCCAGCTTGAAGGGAGCAAAGCCGAGTTCGATGGAAATCCCGCGTTCCTGTTCTTCTTTAAGGCGGTCGGTATTGATGCCGGTGAGCTTGTTGATCAAAACGGTTTTTCCGTGGTCAACATGCCCGGCGGTGCCGATAATATGGTAGCGGGGTGAGGAAATGGCCATGATTGTTATCACTTCCCCCCTGATAAGGGGGGACCGAGGGGGGTTGGTTCTCCTGCCATTTTACTCAGATTATCATACACTCCCTCAATATTCTGCATGATGTCATTGTTTGTGTATCTGACCACAGTCAGACCAAGTGACTGCAAAACCCTGGTTCGCTCTGTATCATATGCGACGTTTTCAGCATGACTTTCCCCATCGATTTCGATAACCAGTCGGAGTTCGGAACAGTAGAAATCAACAATATAGTTGTCGATGGGTTTCTGGCGTAGGAACTTGAAAGCGGCGAACTGTCGCATGCGCAGGATCTCCGTCCATATTTTCATCTCAGCCGGGGTCGGATTCTTGCGGTTCTCACGAGCTGGAGCGATGAGTCTTTTGTTGTAAGGGAGGAAACCCTGACCTCTCTGCTTGCCTGATTTTGCCTCTGATTCTAAACCCCTCCCCCGCCTCCCCTTGTCAGGGGAGGAGCTAAAACCACCTTCGGGTAAGTGTTGATCATGCCCCCCTTGCTTCTCCTTGTCGGGGGAGGAGCTGAAACTTCCTTCTGGCAAGCGCCTGTCACCTCCCCCCTGACAAGGGGGGACCGAGGGGGGTTGGTTTGGTCTCACGATTGACGCTCCTTGCCCTCGACATTCAGCGCTTTGCTGAATGCAGCGATTAGCAACGACTCTTCGCCTGGAATCAGAGTGCGAGGGTCAAGCAGCCACTTGTCATCCTTTATCCTGCCAAGCACCGGTGGATCAGTTTGCCGTAGACGTTCGGACAGTTTCTGGAGGGACAGCTGTCGTGGCGCGACTGCAATGACCCATCCCGGCAGCTCAGCCAGCGGCAGGGCGCCGCCGCCGACGGTGGCGGTCGCTTCGATGATGGTGCAGTCGGCGACAGCGCCG
>JAVVDT010000088.1:0-8896 GCA_032250875.1 Desulfuromonadales bacterium
GCCAGGTCACGCCTTGCGCCGTCGGTCAGAGCCAAAGTCACCTTGCGCTCTGCCAGTGACACTTGCAACTGGCGGATAAATTTGTCGACGACGCGGGTCATGACTTCTTCATCGAGAGGACGGAAAGAGATAATCGCATCGAGGCGGTTGCGGAATTCCGGCGAGAAGGTTTTCTCAACCGCCTGCCGTGTCTCACCGGGTAGACGATCACCAAAGCCGATCAGCACGTTGCTCATCTCCCGGGCACCGACATTGCTGGTCATAATCAGGATCACATTGTGAAAATCCGCCTGGCGGCCGTTATTGTCCGTCAAGGAGCCGTGATCCATGACCTGCAGCAGAATGTTGAAGATATCCTGATGTGCTTTCTCGATTTCATCTAGCAGCAGCACGGCGTGAGGATGACGAATCACGGCGTCGGTCAAAAGACCGCCCTGTTCAAATCCGACATACCCCGGCGGCGATCCAATCAGGCGCGATACCGCATGTTTCTCCATGTACTCACTCATGTCGAAACGCAGGAACTCCACTCCCATCTGCGTTGCAAGCTGTCGGGCAACTTCGGTCTTGCCCACCCCGGTCGGTCCGGTAAAGAGAAACGACCCGGTCGGCTTTTCCGGTTGGCCAAGGCCTGCTCGTGCCCGACGAATCGCCTGGCAGATTTGATCGATCGCCTGATCCTGGCCAAACACCTGACGCTTGATAGACCGGTCGAGTTCTTTCAGCTTGCGTCGATCGGTCTGACCGAGTTTGCGTGCAGGAATGCGCGCCATCCCGGCGACAATGGCTTCAATATCAAGAACCCCGATGGTCGGGCGTTTGCGTGGATAAAGCCGCAGCCGGGCACCGGCTTCATCAATCACATCGATAGCCTTGTCGGGCAGACGACGAAAGTTGACATGCCGCGCAGACAGGCTGGCCGCAGCCTCCAGGGCTGCCGTCGTATATTTGACACCATGGTGTTCTTCGTAGGATTGTTTGAGCCCTTGCAGGATTTCGACGGTTTCACTGACACTCGGCTCCAGCACATCAATTTTCTGAAAGCGACGCGAAAGCGCACGGTCCTTTTCAAACAGATTCTTGTATTCTTCGTAGGTGGTCGAACCGATACAGCGAATCTCTCCGGAACCAAGCATCGGCTTGAGGATATTGGCTGCATCGAGCGAACCGCCGCTGGTGGCGCCGGCGCCGACAATTGTATGAATCTCGTCAATCACCAGAATAGCGCTGGGCCGTTTCGACAGGGCCTGCACGACTGCCTTGAGTCGTTCTTCAAAGTCACCCCGATATTTGGTGCCGGCCAGCAATGATCCCATATCGAGAGCGAAGAGTTCGGCGTTTTGCAGCAGCTCCGGCACCTCCCGTGCGAGGATGCGCAGAGCCAGGCCTTCGGCAATCGCGGTTTTGCCGACTCCAGGTTCGCCAACCAGCACCGGGTTATTCTTGCGCCGACGACAGAGAATCTGAACTGTGCGTTCCAATTCAGACTGCCTGCCGATCAAAGGGTCTATCTTGCCCTTGGCAGCCTGTTCGAGAAGATTAATGGTAAAAGCCTCAAGAGGATTGACCTTCTTGGCCGGTTTACTTTCAGGTGATTGCCTGGTTTGCTCGTCCGGTTCACGCGGCCCGGGCTGGGCGTCCTGAAAAGGGACTTTACTGATGCCATGAGAGACATAATTCAAAACGTCGAGTCTGGACAGCCCTTCCGCTTGAAGAATCTGTGCGGCCAGGCAATCCTCCTGTTCAAGGATGGCCGAGAGGATATCGCCAATACCAATCTCTTCACGGCCGGACGATTGCATGTGCATCACGGTTCGTTGCAAAACATTCTGCAGTCCGACAGTCTGCTCCGGCATATCTTGGTCTGTCTGCTCCAGCGCTTCCAGGTGTTGATCGAAATAAAGCTCCAGATCCTCACGCAGATTATCGATATCGCCGCCGCAGGCACGCAAAATTTCCTGACCGTGTTCGTCAAACAGCATGGCGTACAAAACATGCTCGGTAGTCAGAAATTCATGATGCCGGCGCTGGGCTTCCCTGACTGCCAGGGAAAAGGTTATTTGAACATCCTGGTTAAACATGTTTCTTGATTACTCCATTACCAATGATTTTGGTTTCGCACATTTATGGTAACTATTCAGTTCCCTTACTCAATGGCACAGCATGTGGGCTGCAGCTGTTGCTTGCGGGAAGTTAAGTGACAACGTTGGACGCAGGCAATGGCTGCAGACCACATGCACTCGCTTATGTGCTGAATCGTTACCATTTATCATCCCCTGTCTGGCAGAGATCAGGCCTGCTCCAGAGAACAACGTAGAGGAAAACCCTCTTTTCGCGCCATATCGTGAACTTTGCTTACTTTGGTTTCAGCAATTTCGTAAGGATAAGCGCCACAGACACCCGAACCCTTAAAGTGGATATGCAGCATGATCCGGTTCGCCTCGGTAGGCGACTTGTGGAAAACCACGGTCAACGCTTCGACGACAAATTCCATGGTCGTATAATCATCATTATGCATCAGGACCATGAACATTGGCGGTCGTTTGATGCGGGCACGGCTTCTGCTTTCGGAGCGGGTTTGATTATTGGCGGTCGGTCTTGCCATGTCTTCACCTTGAGAAGTAACAACAGAAGCCAGACTTCAGGATGATTATCGTAACACAGAACGCCACGCGATGTCATCGCCGGGCCTTGCGCTATTTGACAGAGGGCTGGAAACGCATACAATATTTACTGATATCAATATTATAGTCCGGTTTTCTCACTCCACTACCGTACTGGGCTGCTAATAGTTACATTATATGCGGGTAGCCGTTCTATGTCCAAGTTCATGTCTGAAAATCGCTCCTTCGTTTTTCTCTGCGGCTGGTGCGTCGCTGGTGCTCTGGCCGCTTGTGCCGTGGCTTTTCTCGAGCGCATTATTCACGAACTGCCCCTCGATATCAGTCAATTCTGGCTATCGACTCTGTTTGGAGGGCTGGTCGGCCTTCTCGTCGGCTGGTCGAAGTTGCGCTTGCACAGCATGAGCCGCCGTCTCGAAGACAGCCGGAAACGCTTGCAGAACTTCTATCAGACAACCCCTGCCATGCTGCATTCCCTGGACGGTGAAGGGCGCCTGCTTGCCGTCAGTCAGGCATGGCTCGACACCCTCGGCTACGCTCGCAAAGAGGTGATCAACAAAGATTTCTTCCAATTTGTCATCGGCGAGAATCTTGAGGAGATCAGGGCAAAGCACTTTCAGACGCTTATTGATGTAGGAGAAATTAAAGACCACAGCTATCAACTGCGTATGGCCAACGGTTCCGTTCTTGCCGTTTCGATCTCTGAAGTTGCTCAACGTGATTGTGCGGGCCACCTGACCGAGAGCCAGGCGGTTGTTAATGATCTGACCAACCATCGGGCTGCCGAGGAACGCATCGAAAAGCTGGCATACTACGACACCCTGACCGGCCTGCCCAACCGCGCCTTGATGAATGACCGTATTCTGCAATCGATGGCTCTGGCCCGCCGCGACAACAGGCAGGTCGGTGTGTTTTTTTTCGATCTCGACCGTTTTAAGCTGATCAATGATACTCAGGGCCATGCCATCGGCGATCTGGTTCTGCGATCTGTCGCGCAACGCTTAAAAAAGTACATCCGTGAAGGGGACACCTTTGCCCGCCTGGGAGGAGATGAGTTTGTGATCGTGCAGGCCGACCCTAATCATGATCCCAATTTTACGATCATGGGCCATCGTATTCTCGAAACCCTGGCGCAACCTTTTCAGATCGGCAACCGCGAGTTCTTCACCACAGCCAGTATCGGCGTAGCGGTTTATCCCATTGACGGCGATGACCCACAAACGTTATTGAAAAGTGCGGACACTGCCATGTACGTCGCTAAAAGCCGTGGTCGCAATAATCTCCAGTTCTTCTCGGACGAGATGAATACCTCAGCCCAGGCCAAAACGGATCTTGAGAATCGTCTGCGACAGGCACTGAGAAGCGGCGCGCTGCAGTTGCACTACCAGCCGCAAGTCAATCTGGCCACTGGCCGGATTTCAGGAGTCGAGGCTTTGCTGCGCTGGCATGATATCGATGGCAACCTGATTCCAACAAGCCGGATCATCAACATTGCCGAAGAAAGCGGGCTGGTTTTTCCTCTTGGCGAGTGGGTCATGAAAACCGCCTGTGCTCAAGCCAAAACATGGCAGGATGCCGGACTGCCGCCATTTCGTATGTCTGTCAATCTTTCAGGGCATCACATCCGCCAGTCCAATTTCATTGATCGCATTGAATCAATCCTGAGCGAGACCGGCATCACCCCCAGCACCCTGGAAATTGAGCTTGCGGAAAATTCGGTTATGAGCCACGTCAATGACAGTATCATGGCGCTGACCGACCTCAAGGTGCGCGGCATAAATCTTGCCATCGACAACTTCGGCAGCGGCTATTCCTCTTTGCTGTACCTGAAGCACTTCCCGATTCACCGCATCAAAATTTCCCAGGAGTTCATTCGCGACATCATTCACAATCCGGATTATGCCGCCATTACCGAAGCGATCCTGAGTATGGCGAGCAGCCTGAGCCTGTCGGTGACCGCCGTCGGCGTTGAAGATGCAAAGCAGTTGGATTTTCTGCGCAAGCGTGGATGTCATGAAGTTCAGGGACTGCTGTTTGGAGCCGCCATGAATGCTGAAGAGATCACCCTCTTTCTCAAAAACAACGGGAATGTTTTACAGCAGATCAAAAAGCAGAAAGGTAAAAGCGAATCAGACCTTCTGCAATCAAAAAAAATCCACTAAACGCTTGTCCGGCTTATGGAGAGTCCTAGTGAATCGGCACATTCTCGCCATTCGCATACAAAGTAATCATCTCCGGTTCAGCAAGAAGCATCAGGACCGCCGCACTCAATCTTCTCGGCCGGTGATCAAGTCCCAGATCTTCGAGTGATCCAGCCAACTCGCAGTAGACTGTTTCGATCAACTTTTTCTGGAACAGGTCCATTTCAACACTTGGCGCGCCAGCCAATGGAACCATCGCTATCGCATCACGGCAGCGTTTGGGGTCGGTGGAGGTCATTGCACGACACAAGAGCGGGCGAACCGTATGAATGATGCAGCTGCCGTGCTCATCCAGAAAGGCGCAGGGTTTTCGCAGGAACAGGCGTTCTTCATCATCCAGCCAGCGCGTCAGCCTGAGCAGCTCCTGCAACCGGCTGCGAAGGCCCTCCAACTGTTCAGCAGAAAAATGCCTTTGTAAAAACCAGGTAATCGTGACTGCTTCCGGCATCAGGATCGTGACATTAACAACGCAACAGACTCCGCAACCCGGGCCGCAGGCAACACGTGAGGTTGCGGCAGAACGACCAAAGCGGGCAAGGTCTCTTTCCGCGGCAACGGCCAGAAGATGCATGCGGCCGGAGATTCCCATGGCGTTGCTGCCGGAGGACATCAAAGAAGTGGTAAACCCGCGGACCTGCTTGCCATAAGCGAAAAAATCAAATTGGTTCTGCATGGTCGTCTCCCTGTGAAAAGAGTACACGCCTGCAAAGTTGAGTTGTTAATATACATGATAAATACGGTACTGTCACACGTGCATGACTGGTGACAGCTCCGGCAAAATGTATTAGGATGCTTCTGTTCTTGTTCTTTTTGGTAACTCTTCAGCACGTAAGTGAGTGCATGTGGGCTGCAGCCATTGCCTGCGTCCAACGTTGTCACTTAACTTCCCGCAAGCAACAGCTGCAGCCCACATGCTGTGCCGTTGAGTAAGGGAACTGCATGGTTATTATTTTGTCACTTTTCAAGAAACCACAAAAAACGCGGAGATGCTTCCAGGGAATTCATTATGTGGCGCACTGTTATTCTGATCATCCTGGTCCTGGCCGCAACCCTGCCGGTTCAGGCCGAATCAAAAAAAGCAAAAGACAATACGTTCTCGCAAAAAGAGAGCAGAGAGTCGCTTAAGGTTGAACGCCGAGCGGCTTTCAGCCCTGCTGAACGCAACCTGATTCGAACCGTGCTGCTTGAACGCAACCGGACAGTATCACAACAGCACGGCAGGGATTTGCCTTACGGTCTGCAGAAAAAAATTGCCCGCGGCAAAACCTTGCCTCCCGGCTGGCAGAAAAAGGTCGCTCCTGGTTATAGCCTGGATTACCATATCTATCGTCAGGGGGAGAGCCTCCCCGATATCCTGCTGCATCGGCTTGCGCCACCACCGGTCGGCTCGGAAATCCTGCGGATTGAAAATAAGATCATCCGCCTTAACTCTGCGACTCGCACCATTCTCGATGTTTTTGACCTGATACCGAGAGATTGAAACAGAGGATAACCTTGCTATGCAGCAGACGACTCACACCCCTTTGATCGGCTACCTCCTCTGGCTTTTCGGCTTCACCGGCTCGCACCGTTTCTATTACGGCCGACCGATTTCAGGAACGATCTACTTCTTTACGCTCGGACTGCTTTTTATCGGCTGGCTGGTTGACCTGTTTCTGATCCCCGGCATGGATCGCGAGGCCGACCAGCGTTTTATTCCCGGTCCGATAGACTACAATGTCGCCTGGATTCTGTTGACCTTCCTGGGTCTCTTCGGCATCCACCGCATGTATATGGGCAAGTGGCTGACCGGCATCCTTTATCTGGCAACATTCGGCTTATTCGGTATCGGTTATATCTATGACTACTGGACTCTCAACGAACAGCTGTCTCAACTTAACCGTTGAGTGCAGCGCATGGAGCAGTGATGATTACCCACATCGTACTTTTCAAGTTCAAACCGGAGACCTCGGAAACCGAGATACAACAGCTTGCCGAAGGCCTCGGTGGCCTGCCGCAATTGATTGAAGAGATTCGCGAGTATCGCTTCGGTACCGACGTTGTCCGTTCCGAACGCTCCTATGACCTCGGACTGGTCTCCAGCTTTGCAGACCTTGACGCGCTGCAACGCTACAACGTTCACCCGGCACATCAGAAAATCGTGGCACAGGTCAAAGCCATGGCCTCACATGTGGTTACCGTTGACTTTGATGGCTGATGGCATTTGCGAGGGCGTCATGACGGATCATCCGGAATCTTTTCAGGCATGACTCAGACAAACCGCGAAGGCGTCATCAAATTCCAGCTCGATTTTCAGGAGGGACCGACCCCGCCTGAAGAACTTCTGCTTGAGCTGAACGCCTGGCGCGAAATCTTTCGCCGTCTGGGTCTGCTTGGTCAAGACCCGGCACGCTACGACGGATACGGCTTCGGCAATCTGAGCCGCCGCCTGCCGGGTCAGGATAATTCTGCTTTTCTGATCAGCGGTACGCAGACCGGCCCATTGCAAAAGCTGCTGCCTCGCCATTACGCTACGGTTGAGCAATGCCTCCCTGCCGCAAACCAGCTCAGGGCATCAGGGCAGATCCAGCCGTCATCGGAGGCGCTTTCCCACGCATCCCTTTACCAAAGCAACTCCGCGATCCTCTGGGTCATGCATCTCCACAGCCCGGACATCTTTAATTGCCGCACACGCCTGAAACTGCCTTGCACGGACCCGTCGGCAGCTCACGGAACACCGGCCATGGCAGCAGAAATTCAGCGTCTGGCTACACTCCCCCAGCAAGCTGGTGCCAGCCTGCTGGTCATGACCGGCCATCAGGACGGCATCCTTGCCTACGGCCCAAGCGCGGCAGAAACCGGCCTTCTGGTTGTCGAGACGCTGGCCCTGGCGTTGCAGCAGAACTCAAGGAGCAAACAGCAAAGCCTTAATTGGCCGCAGATAAAATCTGATCAGGGCTGATAGGTCAAAGGCTAAAGACTTATGGTTAAAATCTTTCAGTCAGAAGCAAAAGCAGATCAAGCAAAAGAACCTTAAGGTTTTAACCCATTCTTGTTTTTTGGTTGATCAGCATTCATCAGATTTGATCAGCGGCCAATTCCTTTTGCTTTTCTGCTTCTCAGTAGCCAATCAGAGCCTCACTTGAGTAAAGTAAATAACCGGATTACTTTTTTTACTTGCAGAGCCACTTCAATATCTGGCATGTTATCCTCCATCATTAGTCAGCACCAACAATGGAGCCAGTCATGACCTTACTTCTTCGCTTCGAATGCCCGCAGTGCAAGCAGACATTGCCCCTCAACCTGCAGGATTATGCTCCGGGTCACCGTCAAATCTGTACAACCTGCCAGACACCTGCGCGCATGACCAAAGACGGTCTGGACCACTTTTCTAAAGATCTGCATCAGTACTGCCTAAGCTGATTCGATACTGACTGCTTACTTCCACCGGTTTCTACGTTTAAACGTGCGTGCGGCTTCACTTGTGCTGTCGCCACAATGAACTATTCTGTCACACCTCTGTTGCAGCCTCATCCTGAGACTGCTATCTTTGTCCGTCAATCATCCCTAAATACTTTTTATGGAGCCTTGCATGCCTGCTACGCCTGACCTGATCTGGCTCGTTGCCGCCCTGCTGGTTGGCTTTGTCCTGGGACTCTTCCCGGCCATCCTGCTGGTTAAAAGCCGCATCGAAGCGGCGCATCAAGCCGGTCGTCAGGAGCTTTCCAGCGATCTGGCAACGCTTGAAGAACGTCTCGCCAATCGTAATGCGCACTTGCAGCGCCTTGAGTTGCAACTCCGGGACAAGCATGAGGAACGCGACAAGCTCATCCAGGAGCGCACCGAACTGGAACGGCAGCAAGCACGCTTATCCACAGAGCTCAAGGAGGAAACCAGACGATCCGCAGAAAACCTGCAGATTCTGAATGATGCCAAGCAGGAGCTGCAGATCCAGTTTGAGAATCTGGCCAATCAGATCTTTGCGGAAAAAACCAGGACATTTGCCGACCAGAGCAAGGCCAACCTCGATACCATTCTGACGCCGTTCAAAGAGAAGATTGTCGAGTTTGAGAAGAAGATCACCGAGGTCTACAC
>JAVVDT010000089.1:0-8892 GCA_032250875.1 Desulfuromonadales bacterium
CATGAACGATGGGTCAGCAAATAGCGCAGGCTCATCGAGCGCAGGCGATCCTTGACCTGTTTTTCCCCGAAATCGTCTTTGAGAGCGGCCAGCACCCGGCTCTTGCGTACGCGCACTCGTTCAGAGCGCACTTCACTCATAAAGTTGCCGCGCTCGAAGGTTTCGTAAGTTTTTTCAAATAGCTCCTGAAGCAAATGACCTTTCCACTCGGACCAGACGTCGGGTCCAACCGCCTTGATGTCGGCGAAAGTCAGCAGAAACAGCATTTTCAGATTCTCAGCCATCATCATGGTATTGGCAAAGTCCTGAATCAAGCGGATATCATTCAGATCCCGGCGTTGTGATATGTGCGCCATGTCCAGATGACGACGCACCAGGAACTCCAGTCGCTGGCTGTCTTCTTTGGGCAGGTTCAGGCGGCGGGCTATTTTGGGCATCATGTCCGCGCCCTTATTGGAATGGTCCTTGCCTTCGCCCTTACCGATATCATGGAACAGCACAGCCAGCACAACCAGTTCCGGCTTGCCGATATCGGCGGCAACCTTAGTCAATAACGGCTTGGTTTCCTGGTAGACTCCGGACCAGAGCTTCTCGATTTCCTCGACAGCAAAGATCGAATGGATATCGACGGTGTAAACATGGTAGGCGTCGTGCTGGACCTTACAGTAAATCCTCTTGAATTCAGGGATATACTGATTCAGAAAAGCGACATGATGCATATCACGCAAACTCTGGGCTACCCCGGTCGGCCCGCGCATAATCTCCAGAAACATTTCGGAAACTTCTCGATTGCGCCGGAACCTGTCATTTACCAGAGACAGGTTGTCACGAATCTGACCTTTGACGTCTGCGCTCAAAAGAAGTTTGTTCTGCTTGGCCAGGAGGAATGCCTGCATCATGGCTTCAGGACGACTCGAAAACAGATTTTTACGGGTCGTAATCAATTCACCGCGATAGCTGAAAAAATCATCGCCCAGACTTCGCCGGCCGAGGTAGCCGAACAGCCCCTTCGAAGCATCCTTGTCTTTGAATGCACGTGAAATCAAGGTGGACGCCAGATGCTCGGTCTCGGTTGCCTGGGCATAATAGTCCTGCATGAACTGCTCGACAGCAAGAGCTTTTTTGGTGTCTTTGTAGCCCAGGAAAGCAGAGATCTGCGCCTGTTTCTCGAACTGCATCTGGTCGGTTTTGCGTTTGCATTGGAAATGCAGCTCATTGCGGATCCGCCAGAGGTAGTCATAAGCCTCTTCGAAATCCTGGAATTCACGATCGGAAATCACCCCTTTTTTCAAGAGATCACGCAGGTCGTGGGCCTTGAATTTGACGCGCGCCATCCAAATCGCCGTATGCAGGTCGCGCAGGCCGCCCTCGCCTTCCTTGATATTCGGCTCCAGCATATAAACCGACGCACCGTATTTGGTCAGCCGGGTCTCGTGCTCTTCGTACTTCGCCTTCAGAAAGTTCTGGCTGTTGCGGCTCAACAGAGGTTTTGAAACCTGTTGTTCGAATTCATGGAAGAGGACTTCATCGCCTGCGAGAAAACGTGCATCCAGCATAGCGGTGCGAATCGTAATATCCTGCTGGGCGAGCGTCAGGCAGTCAGATGAAGTCCGCACGCTGTAGCCGACATCAAGGTTGAGGTCCCAAAGCATGTAGAGGACCCGTTCGGCAATTTTTTCAGCCAGGTCTTTGTTCTGATCACTGCAGTAGAACATCACATCGATATCGGAAAGAGGATTCAATTCGGCACGACCATATCCACCCAGGGCAATGACTGCAGAACAAACCTTGCCGGCAGTAGGAAAATCGGCGGCGGCGCACTGATAAAGGTTGTGGATCAATTCATCTGCCATCGACGTAATGCATGCGACAACTTCACGGCCACTGCCGCCGGCACTGTGCATTTCATAGCAGAGCCGGCGATGATGCTCGAGATATTGACGCGCTGCAAGCAGAAGAGTTGGACGTCTCTCTTCAAACGGCACATCCCCGGCCAGCATCACTTCCGTGGCAAAAAAATCCTGGTGGGACTTCTGTAGCATCATCTTAAACAAACTCGCCGTAGTCATCGGGTTGTGAATTGAATGGGGTCATCATTTCAGTTGGCTGCAATCAGTTTGTTATTGACCGCATAATTTCTGATTGCACCGGCAATCGCTACAGCAGCGGATTTTTGAAAGTCACTGCTGATCAGGCGCTTCTCTTCCCGGGGATGACTGAGAAAGGCTGTTTCCACAAGAACAGAGGGCATTGTGGCGCCAAGCAGCACATAAAAAGGGCCCTGACGGACGCCAAGGTCGCGGACATCGCTGTATTTCTTGCTGATGCCCCGCACCAGGCCTTCCTGAATTTCGGTAGCCAGACGACTCGATTCATTGATTTTGGCATTTGCCATGAGATCAAACAGTATCAGTTCGAGATCGGAAACCTGTTTGAGCGAGGTGCCGTTCTCGCGCGCGGCGACCGCTGCAGCTTTATCGTTTTTGGAAAAGTTAAGGTAATAAGTCTCGATGCCGTAGGCATTCCTGTTGGCGTTGGCATTGGCATGCAGTGATATGAACAGATCAGCACCCACCTTGTTGGCGATAGCTGTGCGTTCTTCAAGGGGTAGATAAACATCACTGTTGCGGGTCAGAATCACTTCGCAGCCGATCTGCCGGGTCAGCTCTGCTGCCAGCGCCTGGGCCAGTTTAAGGGTAACGGTTTTTTCGAGGACGCCGCTCGGACCTATAGCTCCGGGGTCCTTGCCGCCATGGCCGGCATCAACAACGATCCGGCGCAAGGTTGTTGCAGCCGCAACCTTGGGGATGTGCAGCGGTTGGCCTTTTGGCGTATCCTTCAGCACCCTGGCGATCGCATCAGTACCGGATTCAGGGAGTGCCGAGATTTCCGGCTCAAGGCGTGTCAGCTCGGGGACTTTGTCTCCGGAGATATCAATCACAATCCGCCATGGATCGCTCAAGGGAAAGACTTTGTAATCACCAAGACTGTCCAGATCCAGGACCACGCGTACCGTATCGGGCTGAGGCAGACCGGTACGGATCTGTCGCAGCAGGCCATCATCGACAACTTTAGGATCTTTCAGGCTTTCATCCAGGCCGGTCTTTTCAATATCGATGTAAAGACGCGGATGGTTCCCCTCGGTTGGATCAGGCTTAAGGTAATGGGCCGAGAATCTCGCCTCACTGGAGACATCCAGGACAATCCGGGTATAGCCGGGGTTGGACCAATAGCGAATAGCGGTCAGGCTACCTTCTCCAGTGGAACCGGTTGCAGCACCAATTGACGACACCACAGCCTGGTCGGCCACTTTTCCCACGTCTTTAACCGCTTTTAATTCCGGCGGCGGGGCATACCCGGCAAGGGCCGTCAATCTGGCTCTGGCTTTATTGACCATATCTCCCGCGGGAAAGGTTTTTACCAGACGATCGTATAAGATATAGGCACGCTGCTTGTTGCTCAGGGCATTTTCGAGAAGTTCGCCGGCTTGCAGCAGGGCATCGTCGGCAAGGGAGCTGTCCGGATAGGTTTCAGCCATTTGCACGAAAAGTTCAACAGCCCGTTCCGCATCGGGCTTGATACGACTGATATGATAGAGGCCCGCTGTGGTCTTGCCGCACATGTACAGGGCATCGGCGCCACGCTTTGATTTGGGAAAGCGTTTATAGATCGATTCATACTGGCTGTAAACCTTCTGCCACTGCTCACGATACATCTGTTTGCGTGAGGAATTCTGTAATGACTGATAGTCGTCACGGGCTTTCCGGTAGGCTTGATCTGCGCTTTCGGCAGAGGCGATGGCCGGCAAAACAAGGCAAACGATAACCAATATACAAATAATGATACGATTCATAGGATTCAAAGCATCTTCTTCAATTCGTCGAGTATGTTGAGAGCTTCAAGCGGCGTCAGAACTGAAACATCCATCTCTTCGATACGCCGCCTGACCGGATCGGGCTGCTCGAACAAGCCCAGTTGCGGAGTTCCGGCCGATTTGCCGGCACGCTTGCTGCGGGCCAGACGTGGCGCGCCCGCTTCGTATTCACCCGATTCCAGATTACGCAAAACTTCCTTGGCGCGTTCGATGACCGCGCCAGGCAGCCCGGCCAGACGTGCGACCTGGATACCATAAGAATGGCTTGCCCCGCCCTTGACGATGCGGCGCAGGAAAATGATCTGGTCGTTCCACTCTTTGACCGCGACGTTGTAATTCTTCACCCGTTCGCGCGTCTGGGCCAGCTCAGTCAATTCATGATAATGGGTTGCAAACAGCGTCTTGGCTGCCACCGCGGGATTATCATGCAAATATTCAGCCACCGCCCAGGCAATGCTTATGCCATCGAAGGTGGAGGTGCCGCGACCGATCTCATCGAGTATGATCAGACTGCGGGGCGTAGCATGATTGAGGATGTTGGCCGCTTCCGTCATCTCAACCATAAATGTCGACTGGCCGCGGGCCAGGTTGTCACTGGCCCCGACCCTGGTGAAAATTCGATCGACGATACCGATGCGTGCTTTTTTTGCGGGCACCAGGCTGCCCATCTGCGCCATCAGCACCAGAAGGGCTACCTGACGCATGAATGTCGATTTTCCGGCCATATTGGGTCCGGTAATGATGAGTATCTGTCTCTCAACAGTATCCATATGGACATCGTTGGCGACAAAACGTTCACCCAGGTTCATCGTTTCGATTACCGGATGCCGCCCGTCCTCAATCAGCAGGCCCGTTGATTCGTCCATTAATGGACGGCAGTAATTGCGTTCATGGGCCAGATCGGCCAGGCCAAGCAGAACGTCGAGTACCGCTACCTTGTCGGCAGTCGCCTGAATACGCTGACCCTGCTGCGCGACCTGGCGCCTCACCTGCTGGAAGAGGTCATATTCGATCTGGACCACCTTGTCCTCGGCACCAAGAACTTTTTCCTCGTATTCCTTCAGTGTCGGCGTAATGAACCTTTCGGCGTTGGCCAGCGTCTGCTTGCGCTGATAATCTTCCGGAATACGCTGCAGCTGCGACCTGGTCACTTCAATATAGTAACCGAAGACCCGGTTGTAGCGGACCTTGAGCGTCGAAATGCCTGTGCGTTTTTTTTCATCCTGTTCCAGACGGGCAATCCAGCCCTTGCCCTCGCGACTGATACCGCGCAACGCATCCAGTTCCTCGTGAAAGCCCTCGCGTATCAAACCGCCCTCGCGCATCACGAAGGGAGGATCGTCAACGATGGCCGTCGCTATCAACTCGACCATGTCAGGCAAAGGGTCCAGACTCTCGCGCAGACCGGTCAGCAAAGGGTTTTCAATACGTTCAAGCAGATCGATAATTTGCGGCAGTTTTTCAAGGGAGAGACGCAGGGCCGTCAGATCTTTAGCATTGCCGGTCGCCATGGCAATCCGGCCATTAAGCCGCTCAAGGTCGTAAACGTCATCAAGAGCACAGCGCAGATCATCGCGACAAAGACTTTCCCGGACCAGTTCCTCGACAGCACTGTGACGCTCCTGTATGCGTTGCAGGTCCACGAGCGGGTGGGTCATCCAGTGCCGCAGTTTACGAGCGCCCATGGCCGTCACGGTACGGTCCATAACTCCCAGCAGTGAACCGCGACGACCGGCGTCATGCAGAGTTTCCGTCAGCTCAAGGTTGCGACGGGTAAAGTCATCGAGGACCATATGATCGCGCACATGGTAGGTCTGCAGCATCTGCAGGTGGGAAGCGGCCCCCTTTTGGGTTTCTTCCAGATAGTAGAGGACCATCCCGGCAGCCTGAATCGCGCCGGGCATATTTGGGCAGCCGAAGCTTTCCAGAGAGCTGCCCGGGAAGAATTCCAGCAGCACCTGTCTGGCGCGATCTTCGGCCGCGGTCCATTCGGGCAAACGCTTGATAATCCGCCCTTGCAGGGTTATCTGCAAAGCATCGACCAGCTGGTCGCCGGCGCGACCTTCGGCGATCAGCACTTCAGCCGGGTCCCTGGAGAGCACCTCACCTGCGGTGCTCACCGCGTCGAGCAGTTCGGTCACGCGGAACTCGCCGGTAGTGATGTCAACATAGGCGACGCCATAACAGGCATCGACAGGCGTCAGCGCCATCAGGTAATTATTCCGGCGAGGATCGAGGGTGTCAGTGTCGACAACCAGGCCGGGCGTCACCACCCTGACAACAGCACGCTTGACAATTCCTTTGGCAGCCTTCGGGTCTTCAATCTGCTCGCAGATTGCGACGTTATGACCGTGTTGGACGAGCTTGGCGACATAGGGCTGGCAGCTGTGAAAGGGGATGCCGCAGAGCGGGATTTCTTCAGCGGCCCCTTTGTTGCGCGCAGTCAAGGTTATATTGAGAATCCGCGCAGCAATGACAGCGTCCTGCAAAAACATTTCGTAGAAATCACCCATTCGAAAGAACAAGATCGCATCGGGATAATCAGCCTTGATTTCCAGATATTGCTGCATCATGGGTGTTATGTTAGCCATCGAGATTTTCCCCAAAAAAACAACCCGTTGGAGGGTTGTCTTGATTTTATAACGGACTTGCAATCTGAACAAAGCTTAGCCACAAAGTCACCAATGCACAAAGTAAACACTTGGGTGTAAATGCAAACATCAAAAATATCGAGATCGAAAAGAACGCTTTTTATCCCATAAAACGCATTTTCTGGTGCCTTTGTGTCTTCGTGCCAAGCACACATTTTTATGGATCGTTTCAGAATTTCTCTGCAAACACTATGATGTGAAGCTTTAAGCCGCTTTTATGACAGCTTTCAGCTCTGTTTTGCAATGTGCTGAGTAGATTATTCACTTCTTTATTCGCAGCCTTATTATGTTAACAAACCGACAAGACAACTGTAAACAGCAAAGACTGTCATATAATCGATTCTGGCGGTTGCCAACAAACCGCAATGTGCATTATGGTTAAGCCCGGATTTAGTAACTGTTCAGCTCCCTTACTCAACGGCACAGCATGTGAGCTGCAGCTGTTGCTTGCGGGAAGTTAAGTGATAACGTTGGACGCAGGCAATGGCTGCAGCTCACATGCTCTCGCTTATGTGCTGAATAGTTGCCGGATTCATACCATAAGGAGAAGAACTGCGGCATGACACTTTCAGCCGAAATCCACCCCCTGCTGCAAGGGCTCAATAAGGCAGACTATAGCGTAGGCAGTCTCGACGATGAGATTCGTGTCGACAAGCAATGCGTCGATCTGTTGCGGCGACTCTACCAGGATCTGACCAGGCAGGGCGGGATCTCGCCGGAACAGGCTGGTGAATTCTGTCATGGCGCCGATTATTTTTTGCGCGAATTCGTCATTGCCGATCGCCGTGAAAATTTGTTTGCCGTAGTCGCTTCACACATTCGTCAATTTGCCGGACACTGGTACATCATCCGCACTCCGGAACCCAATCTCAAGGAGTTGGCAAGTATCCTGTGCGGAACAGCGGAATTTTATCGTTTTCTTGCCAGACAAGGGCTGATGAGTGATAGCCTGGCCGATGAGATCGCCAGTCAATGCCAGCAACGCGATTATTACCAGCAGAGGATTGAAACCTTCTGGGCTATTGAAGGTGATGGCTATGACGCCTGGCGGCAGGCCTGTCCGCTCGCACCGGTCAACGACTGACATGGCCCAATCGACCAGATCACCAAAGCTTGCGGCAGCTCGTCTCTCCGTCTTCACCGCGTTGTGCCTGGCAATTCTCAAGCTGGTGACCGGTTTGTTCACCGGCAGCCTGGCTGTGCTCAGCTCGGCGATCGACTCCTTGCTTGACATCCTCATGTCCGGCATCAACATGATGGCAATTCATCATGCTGAGCAACCGGCTGATGATGAGCACCCCTACGGCCACGGCAAGTTTGAAACCCTGGCGACCATCTTTCAAGCGATCGTCATCGCAGTCTCCGGCGCATGGATCATCTACGAGGCGATTCAGCGCATGATCGAGTCCAGCCCGATCAAACAGACCGGGATTGGCATTGCGGTCATGTCCGTCAGTACTGTCGTCTCTTTCCTCATCAGCCGTCACCTGCGGCGGGTTGCTAAAGCCACCGATTCTTCCGCTCTCGAAGCCGACTCTCTGCACTTTTCCATGGATGTTTACACCAACCTGGCGCTGTTAGCCGGGCTGGTCCTCATCAGTCGCTTTGACCTCCCCTGGCTCGATCCGATCATGTCGGCCCTGGTGGCAATCTACATTCTGTTCGAATCGCTGCGCCTGCTGCGCCAGGGTATGCGTGATGTTCTGGACGAACAACTTCCCGAGACGGTGCGCAGGGAAATCGAGACATTGATCAACGACCACAAGCACGAGCTGACCGGCTACCACAACCTGCGCACGCGTCGAGCCGGATCGCAGAAGCTTATCGATTTCCACCTGACTGTATGCAAGCACCTTTCGGTCGAAGAGGCTCACGACATCACCGACTATATCGAAAAGAAGATTGGTGAACATATCATCGGCACGGATGTCACCATTCACGTCGAACCCTGCCGACGTCATGATTGCCCGGGTCGCGAGGCCTGCCCGATCAAGGCAGTCCGCCACGCTGATGAGATGTGAGGCTGGAGGCTGGAGGCTGGAGGCTGGAGGCTGGAGGCTGGAGGCTGGAGGCTGGAGGCTGGAGACGTGAAGGGGAAGTCATACTCCAGGCCTCAAGCCTTATGCTTTTTGTCCAGCCCCCAGCATCCAGCCCCCAGACAGGTTCAACCGGTTTTCCCTTTGAGCCTGCTCAAATCCTCGATTACCTGCAGACTGCCTTTGCGGCGATCGTCCATTTCATCGAAAATCCGCTGTGCCATATCGCTGACGCGCTCCACAGAGGTTTCTATCTGGCGGGTATTCTCTATCTGGCGAGAAGTCGCTGAGACCATGTCATCAGTCATGGAGCGAACTTCCTCAACCGCTG
>JAVVDT010000008.1:0-38446 GCA_032250875.1 Desulfuromonadales bacterium
ATCGATAGACCTACCTTCACCGAAAGGTTCCTGCCTCTAAAAGAGCGCAAAGAGAACATTCAAGACGAACTTCCTCGCCTTCAAGCTGAAATTGATTTTCTTGAGACTAACGCAATCTCAAAAGAGTACCTGATAGAGCAGGCGACAACGTTCGCCTCAATGTGGCCGATATTAGGCTATGAAGAGAAAATCAAGCTGATCGATGAGCTGGTTGAAGCGATCCGGATTCAGGAAGACAACCTTCACTTCACGCTGACCTATACTCCACCTTTCAGAAAACTTGGTAAAGGGGCCCACAACCTCAGGGGTTCATCGCAGCAACCAGCATAAAAGAGGCCGGATAGGTGAGACTCTGCGCTGCCCGGCTGATACAGACCTGACCGTCTTCCAGGGGCTGGCGCAGCATCTCGAGAAGATTTTTCTTGAATTCGGGCAACTCATCGAGAAACAGCACGCCGTTGTGCGCCAACGAAACCTCCCCCGGACGGGGGTGAGTGCCGCCGCCGATCAGGCCGGCATCGGAAATGGTGTGATGGGGAGAGCGAAAGACGCGCTTGGCAACCAGCGCCTGGCCGGCGGGAAGCAAGCCGAGGATCGAGTGAATCTTGGTGATCTCCAGCGCCTCTTCGAAGGTCTGCGCCGGCAGGATTGTCGAGATGCGCCTCGCCAGCATGGTTTTGCCGCTGCCGGGCGGGCCGACCATGAGAATATTATGCCCGCCGGCCGCAGCCACTTCGAGGGCCCGCTTGACGTGCTCCTGACCACGCACCTCGGCAAAGTCGACGTCGTCGTGCACGCCGCCGTCGATCAGCGAGGCGATATCAACCTGGCAGGGAACGAGAGTGAGGTTGCCGGTCAGAAAATCGATCACCTCGCCAAGGGTGTTGGCTGCATAGACCGGCAGCCCACCAACCAGCGCCCCCTCTTCGGCGTTGGTGGCAGGCAGAATCAGGCCGTCGAGATCCCAACGGCGGGCCGCGGCTGCCACGGGCAGGGCGCCACGGACCGACTTGACGCTACCATCCAGTGACAATTCGCCCATGAGGAGAAAGCGCTCCGCACGCTGCGGCGGCACAAGCCCCATGGCCGTCAGCAGACCAACCGCCATCGGCAGATCAAAGGCGGTTCCTTCTTTACGGATATCGGCGGGCGCGAGATTGACGGTGATGCGGCGCTGCGGAAATTCGAACCGGCAATTCTGCAGTGCGGCGCGCACGCGATCCTTGCTTTCCTTGACCGCACCCTCGGGCAGACCGACCGTAGCGAACTGCGGCAGACCCTGGGCTATATCGACCTCTACCTCAACCGGGTAAGCGTCAATGCCGAGCAACGCCCCGGACAGAACCTTGGCGAGCATATTCCCTCCTGATTGTCATTGTAATACCCCAAGGGGCAAAATATCACGAGAAGATAAAGGCAACGGACGCCTCATGACTTCTGCTTACAGCTTACAGCGTTTATTCCAACTATTCCATGCCGTCCAGATACTTCTCGGCAACAATGGCGGCAATCGCGCCGTCACCAACCGCTGTGGCAATCTGCTTGAGAATCTTTTTACGCACATCCCCGGCGGCAAAAACGCCCGGCATCGAGGTCCGGCATTCTGAATCGGTCAGAATGTAGCCTTCGGCATTGAGATCAAGGATGTCGGCAAGGAAATGGGCCTTCGGCGTGACGCCGACGGCCACGAACATGCCGACAGCTTCAAGGGTCCGCTGCGAATCATCCTCGCGGTTGCGCAAGACCAGACGGGTCACCCCGGAATTGTCGCCCACAACCTGCTCGACCGTACTGTTCCACACCGGTTCAATTTTGTCGTTGGCGAAGATCCGGTCCTGCAGAACCTTGGTGGCACGTAATTCATCACGGCGATGTACCAAAAAGACCTTGCTGGCAAAACGACAGAGGAAAAGAGCCTCTTCGGCAGCGGTATCGCCACCGCCGATAATCGCCACCGGCACATCGCGAAAGAAAGCCCCATCGCAGGTAGCGCAGTAAGAAACACCACGCCCGGTGAATTCAACTTCGCCGGGGACACCAAGTTTGCTCGGTTCGGCGCCGGTGGTAATAATAACCGCGCGGGTCCGAATCTCCCTGCCGTCGACAGCAACAAGCTTCTCATCGCCCTTGTCAATCAGACCCGTGACTTCACCGGTGATCGTCTCCAGACCGAATTCCTGGCAATGCTTCTGAAAGCGCGCCATCAGATCGGGGCCGTCTATGCCGCCGGGAAAGCCCGGATAGTTCTCAACCTTGGTGGTCGTCATCACCTGACCGCCGAGAATCATGCGTTCCACCAGCAGGGTTCTTAACCTGGCGCGCGAGGTGTAAAGGCCGGCGGTCAATCCGGCTGGACCGCCGCCGATAATCAATACATCGTATAGCTCTTCACTCATAACCCGTGTCCTGATTTGTCTGGTTGCTTCCACTCAAAGTCGCCGGTCACCTTAACACAACAATCATGAAAAGGGAATGCTTGCGTCAACGCCACGAAGCTTGATTTAAGGATCTCTGTCAGCCTAGAATGTGCACTGGAGAGCGCGGCAATGACCCTACCCGAGCAAAACTCAAAAGACCAGGATCATCAAGATGATCACAGCCATCATCATCACGATCACGGCCTTCTGGATCGTGGCATCACGCGTGGCTTTGTTGTTGCGATAGGCCTGACCGCCGTCACCCTGATTGCCGAACTTATCGGCGGTTTCTGGACGAACTCCCTGGCCCTGTTGTCTGATGCCGCCCATGTTTTCATGGACCTGTTTGCTCTGATCCTGTCACTGGCGGCCATTCATCTGGCGAAGTTCCCGGCCAGCGACACCCGCACCTACGGCTGGCATCGCGCCGAGATCTTTGCTTCGCTTATCAATGGCACCACCCTGCTGCTGATCGGCTTCGGCATAATGAGTGAAGCCTGGGGGCGGCTGATTCATCCGGAAGCCGTCAAGAGCAAGGAGATGTTCATCATCGCCATTATCGGCCTGGTCATGAATCTGATCGCAGCCGGTCGACTGCATAGTCATTCACACGACGATCTCAATGTCCGCAGCGCCTTTCTGCATGTTCTTGGCGACGCCATCGCCTCGGTCGGCGTCATCATCGGCGGCATCATTATGCACTATACCGAATGGTTCGTGCTGGATGCTTTGATTTCCATGATCATTGTTTTGATTATCGGCTGGGGCGCAATCCGCATCCTGCGTGAGGCCGGACACATTCTTCTCGAGGGGGTGCCGGCACACATTGATATTAATGAACTGGTCGCCAAGATGCGCTCCATAGAGGGAATCAATAACGTTCACCACCTGCACATATGGTCGATCTGCTCTCATATCACGGCCCTGTCAGCGCACATCGACCTCGCCCCCGAGTTCCGCTTGCGTCAGGGGGAGATTATCGGTAATCTCGAACAGATGCTCGACCACGATTATCATATTACCCACACGACGCTCCAGGGAGAATGCTCCGCATGCACGACCGGACCGGTTATCCAGCAACTCAGACATCGCCCCCGCAAATCTGCCGACGGCCACAATAACGACTATCATTCGCACTGAGGACCTATACTTCGCATGATCAAACCGATTTTCTGGACCTTCCTGTTTCTCATCATGATACTGGCTCTCGACCAGTTCCTTGTGCAGGTACCCCCTGTCCATCCAGCCCACGCGGCTGTCAGCAACTTTTACCGCGATTTTCGCAATCGTTTGCTCGACATGGCAACCGGCAAGCAGCAGGCCGCACCGAAAACGATTGAAGCTGTGATAGAAAAGCAACAGGAAAAGCAGGAGGCAATACCGCAGAAGATCAAAAACCCGGATCAGACTCAACCCGCGAGCGCCCCGCCGACCAGCGGATTACAGCGATACCTCTATTCCGACGGCAAGGGCGAACTCCACTTTACCGATTCGCTGGATGAGGTCCCTGATGAATACCGCGGGCAGGCACAACCGCTGGGGCAGTAAATCCGTGAAACAGAAGACGAAAAGCAGCAACGGCGCCAGTTTTATTAGCTGGCGCCGTTGCTGCTTCATGATGACCGCAAATCGTTTAAAGTTAAACTTTACCCGCTCGGAGACCAGGGGTTTAAAAGAACCTGAGTCCAAAGCTTTAATGCATTTTTCGCATCCCATCCCTAAGGAAGTGTTCCATAAACTTCCGGTCGCCGATCTTCGTAACAACGGATCTGCATGCGGTAGTCGACCATTTCCTGGTAGTCAAACGTGGCGATCAACTCGGCATCGGTCTCCCCGCCTTCAGCAAGAACTTCGCCTCGGGCTGACAGCAACAGGCTTGTGCCGAAGAAATCCAGATTGCCCTGAATGCCGCAGCAGTTGGTCGCCACCATAAAAAGCTGGTTCTCCATAGCCCTTGCGCGCAGCAGGGTTCGCCAATGATCCTGGCGGGGTTTGGGCCATTCTGCCGGCAGGCAGATAACTTCGGCCCCTTCAAGAGCCATTTTGCGGAAAAGCTCAGGAAAGCGCAGATCGTAGCAGATGGCGATACCGAGACGACCTACAGACGTAGGCAGCACAAGGCTCCGATTGCCCGGTGAAAGAAACCGATCTTCGCCCATGGTAGAAAACATGTGAAGCTTTCGATAGCTGCCAAGCAAAGTACCCCGATCGATCACATAAGCAGTGTTATAAAGCTTGCCATCATCCTGCTCCGGCAGACTGCCGACCACAACCAGGTTGAGTTCGGCCGTTTGTCGGCAGAGCGCTTCGATCACCCGAGGAGTTTCGGCAGCATGCTTTGCCAATCGCTTATAATCGTAACCGACACTCCACATCTCCGGAAGAACGGCCAGCTGCACATCCTGTTTTGCAACCCGGGCAAGAGCCGCCTCGACGGTTGCCAGATTCCGGTCAATGTTGCCAAGTTCAATGTTGAATTGAATCGCTGCTGCACAGAGTTTCTTTATCATGGACTCCTCTCAAAAAACAAAGTTTTACAGCTGTCCTGAGTGTAAAAAAAGACTTGCCGATTGAATGATTATAAGCGAGCCGAAGCAGTCAAACAAGAAATCTCTGCAATGTACTGATACTATTGACCAACCAGCAATAAGCATGTTAAGACATGTAGCATTTTGATAATTAGATTGGTGTTTTATATTTCCATCCCTGAAGGTGGCTTTGCGTTAGAAAGATCCGCTTACGTGTAGAGGGCTATGAAAGCAAAACTTGCCACATTTGCAGTCATGTTGAGTTTCTGGGTTGTTCTATCCGGCATGTTCGATGTCTTTCATCTGACCCTTGGGGTGATCTCTTGCCTGCTGGTTGCTCTTTTCTCCGGAGAGATGTTATTCGAAGGCCTGCGCGTCGAGGTGCGGGCCAAACAAATCTTCGGCATGCTCGTCTACTTTCCCTGGCTGCTGTGGGCGATTGTAATGTCCAGCCTGCAAGTCGCCTATATCGTTCTGCATCCACAAATGCTCGACAAGATGGAACCGCAGTTGATCCGCTTCAAAACCAAGTTGAAATCGAACTTTGCCCGGGTGACCTTTGCCCAGTCAATCACCTTGACCCCTGGTACCATCACGGTCAGCTTGCAGGATGACGAAATGACGGTCTACGCACTAACCAGGAGCGCCGCCGAAAGCCTGCCAGGTGAAATGGAAAGACGCATCGCTCGGGCACTGGAACCGGAGGAAGTATGATGAGTCAGGTATTTCTAGCGATTGCCCTGGCTCTGGTGATGCTGATCTTTCTCACTCTGGTCAGGGCGCTCGGCGGGCCGACAGTCCTTGACCGGATCGTCGGCGTGAACATGATCGGCACCAAAACAACCGTGCTGCTGCTGCTCATCGGTTTAATCTACGAAGATATGCCGATGTTCATCGACATCGCCCTGGCTTATGCATTTCTCAACTTCATCGCCACCATCGGCGCCTGCAAGTACTTCCGACGCAGCAAACGGGTTCACCTTGAGGACGATCTGGATACTAAAAAGGAGGTCTCGGCATGAACGTAATTGTGACCTTTCTGTTGGTCTTAGGGGTCTTCTTCTTCGCCATAGGCACCATCGGCATCCTGCGCCTGCCGGATTTCTATTCACGACTCCATGCTGCCGGCAAGTGTGACACTCTGGCGGCGACCCTCACCGTGTCAGCCATCGCCCTGTACAATCTGCATGACTTGAGCTTCGCCAGCATGCTGGTCAGCTGGAAAGTCTTCTTCATCGTGTTCTTCATCTTCATGGCCAGCCCGACAGCAACCCACGCGATCACCAAGGCGGCTCTGATTGTCGGTGTTGAGCCCTGGCTGAAGAAAGGGGCACGCAAATGATCTGGCAACTCGATCTGGTTCTTCTGTTGCTGGTGGTTTGCTGCGCTGTCGCGACGATCACCGTGAAAGACCTGCTCTCGGCAACCATCATCTTCAGCGCCTACAGCTTTCTCATGTGCCTGCTCTGGGCGGAGATGGGGGCGGTCGATGTCGCATTTACCGAAGCAACCGTTGGCGCCGGCGTGAGCACCATCTTCTTTATTGCAGCCATCTTTCGCACCACACGCAGGAGCAAAGATTGAAACCTCTGGCTTTATTGGCAACCTTGATCACCGGTGCCCTGCTGCTCTACGGTACTGCCGACTTCGCTGCATGGGGCGACCCGCAGTCGCCGCCCAACCGCAATATATCGGTGCGTTACGTGGAAGAGGCGGTTAAAGAAACCCATGTGCCGAATATCGTCACCGCCGTTCTCGGTGATTACCGAGGTTACGACACCATGTTCGAGCTGGTCGTCATCTACAGTGCCGGCATGGCGGTCATGGGCATTCTGAGGCGGAGGGACGACCAATGAGGATCAGCTTACAGGAAACACGGGAGCGAATTCCACAGCGCGACACCATTCTCGAAACGACCGTGCGCCTGATGGTCCCCTTCATCCAGCTCTACGGTCTTTATGTTATCGTCCATGGCCACTACAGCCCGGGCGGCGGATTCCAGGGTGGCGTTGTCCTCGGTGCGTCGATCATCCTGTTCGCCCTTGCCTTCGGCATGCCGGCCAGTAAACACTACCTGTCGGAAGGCACCGATATCCTGCTGGCCAATGCCGGGGCCTTGATCTTCACGGGTATTGCCACGCTCTGCGCCCTGCTTGGCGGCATGTTTCTCGATTACAGCGCGCTGGCAAAAATCCTGCCGATCGACCCGATCTCCTGGCGTTCCCACGGAATCTTTCTGGTCGAGGTCGGCGTTGGCATGGGTGTCATGGCAATAATGGTCTCGATCTACTGGGACATGGCCTCTGGCGGCCGACTCGATGAGGGTTTGTAAATGGAAAGTCTCCTGGATCACATCATCGCCAAATATAACTACTGGATCTATGTGGTTCTGATGATGATCGGCTTTTATGCCATGATAGGCAAACGCAATCTGGTCAAAAAACTGCTCGGCATGAACATCTTTCAGACGGCGATCATCCTGTTTTTTGTCTCCACCGGGGCAAAGAAGGGCGGCAGCATTCCGATTCTCGATAAGTACGCCGCTCTGCAGGGACAGGTGGATGTGAATCAGGTGGTCAATCCCCTGCCGCACGTGCTCATGCTGACTGCGATCGTCGTCGGTGTCAGCGTGACCGGGGTCGCCCTGGCGGTCATGCAGCGTATCTATCGCAAGTACGGGACCCTGGAAGAAGACGAAATCCTGGAAAAGATTGAGAACGAATGAAATCCAATCTGCACATGTATGTGATGGCGGCGCCATTGTTGACCGCCTTCCTGGTCAACATCTTTGGCCGCACGCGCCGCAAGGTTATTGCGCCAATGGTGCTGGGAGCTCTGGGGCTTTCGAGCCTGCTGGCGATTGTCGTGCTCAAGCGGACACTTGTGTCGGGAGATTTGAGCTATACCGCCGGGGCCTGGACGCCTCCATGGGGGATCGAATTGCTGGTCGATCCGCTCTCGGCATTGATGCTGCTGCTCATTGCTGCGGTCTCCTTCATCGCCACCTTCGCCGCCCTGCCCTGCGTCGAGCGCGATCTGCAAGATCGGCAACATATCTTCTTCACCCTTTATCTGATTCTGATCGCCGGGCTGATGGGGCTGGTGTTGACCGCCGATGCCTTCAACCTCTACGTCATGCTCGAAATCACCTCGATTACCACCTATGGCCTGATCGCACTGGGCCGCGGACGGGCCCCGCTGTCGAGCTTCAATTACATCATCATGGGTTCGGTGGCAGCCTCCTTCTATCTGCTCGGAGTCGGTTATCTCTACCTGCTGACCGGCACTCTCAACATGGCCGACATCGCCCGTTACCTGCCGGCCCTGCAGGGAAGCGCCGCTCTGTCAACTGCCCTGGCTTTCATCCTGATCGGTTTGTGGATCAAGATGGCGTTCTTCCCGCTGCACGGTTGGCTGCCGAGAGCCTACACAGATGCACCGGACGGAGCCGGGGTGCTCATCGCGCCGCTGATGACCAAGGTGACCATCTATCTGATGGTCCGCCTGATGCTCACCTTTCAATCGCCGGAGTTCCCGCTGATCAGTATGGATGTCCGTACTCTGGTTATATGGGCTGCGTCGATCGGTATCGTCTGCGCATCATCACTGGCATTAGCGCAACGCAACCTGAAACAGATGCTCACCTACATCATCATCGCCGAGGTCGGTTACATGGTCGGCGGCGCCTGGCTGGCCAACGACCAGGGCATGACCGGAACCCTGCTGCATATCGTTAACGACGCGCTGATGACTCTCTGTCTGTTTCTGGCCGCCGTCGCCATCGCTTATCGTACCGGCAGTCTCCACTTCGATAATTTAAAAGGCCTTTACCGCCGGATGCCCTGGACTATGGCGTTCTTCACAATAGGTGCTTTCGCTATGATCGGCGTGCCACCGACCTGCGGCTTTTACAGCAAGTGGTATCTGCTTCTCGGTGGTATCGAAGCAGGCCAATGGGAATTCGTCGTCGCTCTGATCTTCAGCAGCCTGGTCAACGCCGTCCTCTTCTTCAGGATTATCGAGCTGGCCTATTTCGGTTCTCTGCAAGACAGCGAGCACCATGCACATGCAAGTGCTGAACGACACGAGGCGCCCTGGTGGATACTCAGCCCTCTGGCCCTGACCGCTGTCCTTCTGATCGTGGTCGGCTTAAGCACCGGACCCCTGGTTCACAACATCATCCGCTTGATGATACCGGTCGGTTTTTAACCGCGACCTGCTGGGTCCGGGCAACTCTGCCCAGAACCCGTTTTGAGAGAAATATGACACCGATTGTTTCCATCTGGCCACTGGCCGCAATTCTTGTCTCCCTGCTGGGAGCTTTGCCGATCATCCTTGCGCATCGGCAGCCAAACCTGCGTGAGAGCTGGACCATCCTGATCGCCCTGGTCAAGCTGATGATTGTTGCCTCGCTGCTGCCGGGGGTTCTGCAGGGCAGCAGCTACGTCTTCACCATTGCCCAGGTTATCCCGGGGGTGCCGATCGAACTGCGCGTCGATGCCCTGGGAATGATCTTCGCCCTGGTGGCCTCCAGTCTCTGGCTGTTTACCTCGATCTATTCAATCGGTTACATGCGGGCGCTCGACGAGCACGCCCAGACCCGCTATTACGCCTCGTTTGCCGTGGCCATCTCGGCCACCTTAGGGGTCGCGTTTGCCGGCAACCTGTTGACCATGTATCTCTTCTACGAGATGCTGTCACTCTCAACCTACCCGCTGGTTACCCATGAGCAGAATGCTGAAGCACGCTCCTCGGGACGCAAGTACCTGACCTACATCCTCGGCACATCCATCGGCCTGGCCTTGCCGGCCATGATGATCACCTATTCTGTTGCCGGAACGCTTGACTTTACCTCTGGCGGCATCCTGGCCGGCAAGGCATCTCCGGAGTTGCTGGCACTGTTGTTGGTGCTCTTTTTGTTTGGTTTTGCCAAGGCAGGATTGATGCCGTTTCATGGCTGGCTGCCTGCGGCGATGGTGGCGCCAACCCCGGTCAGTTCTTTCCTGCATGGCGTGGCCGTAGTCAAAGCCGGAGTCTTCTCAATCTTCCGGATCATTTTTGATATCCTCGGACCTGAGACGCTACAGTCTGCCGACCTCGGTTCACTGATCACGTATATCGCTTCGGTGACCTTGTTGATCGCATCCATGGTGGCCTTGACACAGGACAGCTTGAAACGCCGGTTGGCCTATTCGACCATCGGCCAGCTTGCCTACATGGTGCTCGGCGCCGGCATGCTCTCGGCAACCGGCATGCTTGGTGGAGTCATGCACCTGGCGATGCACGCCTTCGGCAAGATCACGCTGTTCTTTTGTGCCGGGGCGATCTATGTCGCCAGCAAGAAAAAAAATATCAGCCAGATGGACGGCCTCGGGCGACGCATGCCGATCACCTACCTGGCCTTTTTCCTCGGCTCCCTGAGTATCATAGGCATGCCGCCGCTCGGCGGCTTCATCAGTAAATGGAACCTGCTGATCGGCGCCGTTGAGGGTGACCAACTGGTGCTGGTTGTCGTTCTGCTGATCAGCTCTCTGCTGAATGCCGCCTATTTCTTTCCAATTGTCTACCGCGGTTTTTTTGTACCGGCAGCGGACGGTGAAGGCGATGGCATCAAGGAAGCGCCACTCTTCTGCCTGATACCATTATCGGTGACAGCCCTTGTTTCGCTGGCCCTGTTTTTCTATCCTGACACGCTGCTGAAACTGGCACGCATGGCCCTTGGCATCTGACCTGCCGCTGGATTACGTTTCCGGAACAAGAGAGTATCCAAGATGAAAGCCGACGAACCAAACAACAAGCATGGCCAGACAGAGGACGGCCCGATGATCCTCTCCCACGACGCTGTAAAAGGCTACCGGCCGATCTTTTATATCTGCATCACAATAGGCATTTTCTATCTGGCCTTTGTCTTCTGGCGGACCTGGTAAGGAGCAACGGATGTCCCGACAACCGATAGACTTTGACGAAAAACCACCGATAGGCATAGACGAAGAGTTGGGAATGTTTGACAAGCCTGAGAACGTCAAACGCCTGCTGAGGATATTCTACACCAGTGTGGTCCTGCTCCTGGTCGTCGACATCTTCTATCACAAACATGCCATCTTCGCCTGGGAAGGCTATTTCGGTTTCTATGCGGTTTACGGCTTTGTCGCCTGTGTCATTCTGGTCATCGTGGCGAAATATGTACTACGGCCGATGGTCATGCGCAAAGAGGATCACTATGACGATTAACGCCCTGCCGCCGGCACTGATCATGATTCTCGGTGGACTGCTGGTACCGCTCTTCAAGGGCCGGGCCCGTCAGGCCCTGTTGCTGCTGCTGCCGGTGATCAGCTTCGTCAATCTGCTGCAGATTCCGGTCGGCAGCCACTGGATCCTGCCGTTCCTGAGCGATCAGATCGTACTCGGCCGCGTCGACAAGTTGAGCTTGATTTTCGGCTACATTTTCCATCTGATTGCCTTTCTCTCGGCAATCTATGCTCTGCACGTCGATGATACCGTGCAGAACATCGCCGGTACCGTTTACGCCGGGGCGGCTCTCGGCGCAATCTTCGCCGGCGATATGTTCACCCTGTTTGCCTTCTGGGAGTTGCTGACGATCAGCGCCACCTTCCTGATCCTGGCGCGCCGTACCGAACGGGCTCTCGGTGCCGGCTTCCGCTACTTTATGGTTCATGTCGCCGGCGGCCTCTGTCTGCTGGCCGGCATCATCATGCACGTCTCTCAGACCGGATCAGCATCTTTTGGCCTGATTGGACTGGGGACAACCGCATCCTGGTTGATATTTATCGGCATCGGCGTCAACTGTGCCTGGCCGATACTGCATCCCTGGCTGACCGATGCCTATCCCGAAGCAACCATTACCGGCACAGTCTTTCTCTCCGCCTTCACCACGAAAACCGCTATCTATGCACTCGCCAGAGCATTCCCCGGTACCGAGGAGTTGATCTTCATTGGCGCCGCCATGGCGGCTTTCCCGATCTTTTATGCCGTTATCGAAAACGATCTGCGGCGGGTGCTCGCCTACAGCCTGATCAACCAGGTCGGTTTCATGGTGGTCGGTATCGGCATAGGTACCGCCCTCTCCATCAACGGCGCCATCGCCCATGCTTTTAATGACATCCTCTTCAAAGGGCTGCTCTTCATGACCATGGGAGCAGTGATGTACCGCACCGGCAAAATCAACGCCACCGATCTCGGCGGTCTTTACAAATCGATGCCCTGGACCTGTGCTTTCTGCATCGTCGGGGCCGCCTCGATATCGGCCTTTCCGCTCTTTTCCGGCTTCGTCAGCAAATCGATGGTCATGGAGGCGGCGGCTCTCGGTGAAATGCGCTGGGTCTGGTTCATCCTGCTCTTTGCCTCGGCCGGGGTCTTCCATCATGCCGGCATCAAGATTCCTTTTTTCGCCTTCTTCTCCCACGACTCCGGCATCCGTTGCAAGGAGGCTCCCCCGCATATGCTGCTGGCCATGGGCATTTCGGCAGCGCTCTGTATCCTGATCGGGTGTTTCCCGCAATACCTTTACAGCCTGCTGCCTTACACCATCGACTACCAGCCCTACACGACCAGTCATGTGCTGGCACAGACCCAGCTGCTCTTTTTCTCGGCACTGGCCTTTACCCTGCTGTTGCTCGCAGGGATTTATCCAGCAGAAATCCGCTCGATCAACGTGGATGCCGACTGGTTTTACCGCAAGGGTTGTCGCCAGATTTACCGCTTCAGCCGCTGGGCTTTCGATGGCATCAACGAGTGGGCCGATCGGACCTTCGCTCAGCAATTTGCCCGGCTGCTGGCCCAGTTCTTCGAAGACCCGGGTGCGAACCTGCAGAAGTATGGTTACCGGCTCCTGGTCGAAACCAGCGGCATTGAGGGCCAGCATGAACAGACCGCCGGGAAGATTTCCAGCCGCAGCCGCAGCGCGTCCTATCCGGTCGGCATCGGAGTTCTGTTGGCTGTCATGCTTCTTGCCCTGACATCCATGCTCCTGTTCCTCATGTAACGCTGTACCGCGAAGACGTGACTAAATGGCCGGACTTTATCTGCACATCCCTTTTTGCCGGCAAAAATGTTCCTATTGCGACTTCTATTCCGAAGCAGCGACCGAAACAACCCTTCGGAGCTACCCGGAACTCCTCAAGCGCCACCTGGCCTGGGCGGTGCAACATGGCTGGCACGCCCCGATCGAGACCGTCTATTTCGGTGGCGGCACGCCTTCGCTGCTGAAACCGCCGGAGATTGCCGATATTCTGCGCGCCGTAGCGCAGAACCTTGACCTGGCAAAGAATGCAGAGATCACCCTTGAAGCCAACCCGGGAACCGTTTCACTGAATAGCTTGAGCGGTTATCGCAACGCCGGTATCAACCGCCTCTCCCTCGGCCTGCAGACCTGCAGTAATGAACAGCTGGCCCTGCTGGGTCGCCTGCACAATCACCAGGATGGGATTGATGCCTGCAACCAGGCCCGTCGGGCAGGTTTTGACAATCTCTCGCTTGACCTGATGTTTGCCCTGCCAGGGCAGACACTTGCAGAGCTTGAAGATGATCTCGGTCGCTATCTCGAACTCGCTCCCGAACATCTTTCCTGTTATGGGCTGACCGCTGAACCGGAGACGCCATTTCAACAAAGAGTCGCCTCAGGTGAGCTGGCGCTGCCCGACGGTGATTTCTATGCTGAAGCGTTCATGCTGATCCATGAACAACTGGCCGCGGCCGGCTACGAGCATTACGAAATCGCCAACTATGCCCGCGACGGTTATCTCTGTCGTCACAATCTCGGTTACTGGCAACGCCGCCCCTATCTCGGCATAGGTGCCGGAGCGCATTCTTTTTGCGACAGCCAATGGGGAAGCCGCTGGGAAGTCCCGGCGGATCTGCCCGCTTATCGTCAAACCCTGCAGGATGGCCGGCAATCGATGAGGTGTCTTGAGACCTTTGACCGTCAATCGGCCCTGCGTGAAACAATCTACCTGGCTCTGCGCACCCGACGCGGCATTAGCGACGCAGAACTGCTGCAAGGCTTCGGCTGCACTCTTCAAGAGGCTTTTCCCGAAGCGATTGCCTCAAATACGCAATGGCTGGTTAATCAGCGTGGCCGATGGTCCTTTACCCCTGCCGGCTGGCTGCTCTTCGATCGCCTGATTCTGCCTTTTCTTTAAGCGCTTTTCCCCGCAGAAAATCAGCTTGCGTCCCTTGACAAAGGTATTTGCCGTTGTTATCTTGACGATACTTTTAGCACTCCCTGTAAACGAGTGCCAAAAAGTTCACAGCAGGCCGGGTTATCCGGCTTGAGTTTTTAGCACGGAGTCCCTCATGGCAGACACCCTGACAGATCGAAGCCAGAAAATTCTCGAAGCCATCATCGAGGAATATATCGCAACCGCTCAGCCGGTTGGCTCCAAGGCTTTGACCCGGAACCAGGGGATCAAGCTGTCGCCGGCATCGGTGCGCAATGTCATGGCCGAACTGGAAGATCTTGGTTATCTGGCCTCGCCGCACACTTCTGCGGGACGCATCCCGACTGAAAAAGGTTATCGTTTCTATGTTGACACCCTGCTGCGCATCAGCGACCTGGACAGTCAGCAGAAAGACCAGATTGAGGTCCAATACCAGCATCACGGCCTGCATATGGCAGACATGCTGCGTGAAGCCAGCCGCACCCTGTCATCATTCTCCAACTACACTGGCCTGGTTATGGCGCCACGCCTTAAATCGACCATTTTCCGGCACATCGAATTTGTCAAGCTCTCGTCACGCCTGGTGCTTGCCGTTTTTGTTACCCAGTCCGGACTGGTACAAAATAAACTGGTCGAAATTGATGAGGACTTGACACCTCGTGATCTCGAACAGATCACCAATTATCTGAACCAGACCATGATCGGCTTGAGCATTCAGGAGGTGCGTGCCCGGGTCGTTACCGAGATGGCGCATGAGAAGGCTTTGTATGATCATCTGCTGCGGCGGGCGTTTGCCCTTTCCAGCGCGGCTCTGATCGATGAAATCTCAGGCGACATCATCATCGAAGGAACCAGCCATTTTCTTGAGCAGCCCGAGTTTGCCGATCTTAAGTGCATGAAACGCATTGTCCAGACCTTCGAACAAAAAAGCATTCTGGTCGACCTGCTCGATCGCGGCCTCGAATCCCAAGGGGTTCAGGTCATCATTGGCAGCGAGACCGAATACAGCGAACTCTCGGACTGCAGCCTGATCACTGCTGCCTATTCCGGCAAGCGCGGCGCCCTTGGCACTCTCGGTGTCATCGGTCCGAACCGTATGCCCTACTCAACCATCATTCCGATTGTCGATTACACGGCTAATTTGATCAGCCGCCTGCTAGATACAGACAACGATTAGGAGAGATTAAAGCATTGGCAAAGAAACGTAAGAACCAGGACATCCCGGAGCAGGAGTCGGTTACCGAGATTCTGGAAGAAATGACTGCCGAAGGAAGTGAAGCCCCCACAGCGGAAGGAGCTGCCGACCCCGTGACCAGGCTGAAGCATGAAATTGAAACGGCCAGGATGGAGGCCAGCAACAACTGGGATCTTTATTTGCGTGAACGGGCGGATCTGGAGAATGCCCGCAAACGTCATCAACGCGACAAGGAAGATGCGCTGCGCTTCGCCAATGATCGCCTGCTCAAGGAGATGGTTCCGGTGCTGGACAATCTCGAGCGCGCGGTCGCTCATGCCGAGCAGGGCGCTGATAGCAACCAGGGGCTGCTGGAGGGTGTCAACATGACAATCAACCAGTTCCGTAAAGTTCTGGAGGACTTCGGCGTCAAACCGATCAAGGCGGTCGGCGCAGGCTTTGATCCGAACCTGCATCAGGCCATGGGTCAGATCGAGTCAGCCGAACAGGCTCCGAACACGGTTGTCACCGAGTTTCAGAGAGGTTATCTGCTGCATGATCGTCTACTGCGGCCGTCGCTGGTCATGGTGGCCAAGGCCCCGACAGGCGCGAATGCTGCGGATTCGGCGACTGAAGAGCCGACACCCTAAGAGGAATAATGCAACGGAGCATCCCCCATTAGTCCATATTACAAACATAAACGAACTGAATACAAACTGAATCTTTAAGGAGGATTCTTATTATGAGCAAAGTTATTGGTATCGACCTGGGAACGACAAATTCCTGTGTCGCCATTATGGAAGGTGGCGAACCGGTAGTTATCGCCAACGCCGAAGGCACCCGCACCACACCGTCGATGGTCGCTTTTTCCGAAGGCGGTGAACGTCTGGTCGGTCAACAGGCCAAGCGCCAGGCCGTCACCAACCCCGAGAATACCCTGTTCGCTATCAAACGTCTGATCGGTCGCAAATTTGACTCTGATGCTGTCCGCAAAGATATTGAGATCAGCCCGTTCAAGATTATCAAGGCAGACAACGGCGATGCCTGGGTTGAAGTCCGCAGCAAGAAGTACAGTCCTCCGGAAATTTCGGCCATGATCCTGCAGAAGATGAAGAAGACCGCCGAAGATTACCTGGGAGAGACGGTTACCGATGCGGTCATTACCGTACCGGCCTACTTTAACGACTCGCAACGTCAGGCCACCAAGGATGCCGGCAAGATTTCCGGTTTGAACGTGCTGCGCATCATCAACGAGCCGACCGCAGCCGCGCTGGCTTACGGTCTCGATAAAAAGAAAGAAGAAAAGATTGCCGTATTCGACCTCGGCGGCGGCACGTTTGATGTCTCCATTCTGGAGCTCGGCGACGGCGTCTTCGAAGTCAAGTCGACCAACGGCGACACCTTTCTCGGTGGTGAAGATTTCGATCAGTTGATCATCGACTACGTGGCTGACGAATTCAAGAAGGATCAGGGCATCGACCTGCGCAACGACAAGATGGCGCTGCAACGTCTCAAAGAAGGGGCGGAAAAAGCCAAGTGCGAACTCTCCTCCTCGATGGAAACCGACATCAATCTGCCCTTCATCACGGCTGACGCCTCGGGACCCAAGCACCTCAATATCAAGCTGACCCGCGCCAAGCTCGAGAGTATCTGCAGCAGCCTGCTCAACAAACTGACCGGTCCCTGCAAGATGGCAATCAAAGACGCGGGCTTGTCAGCGTCCGATATCGATGACGTTATTCTGGTCGGCGGCATGACCCGCATGCCGGCAGTCCAGGCCAAAGTTCAGGAGATCTTCGGCAAGGTGCCCAACAAGGGCGTCAACCCCGATGAAGTCGTGGCCATCGGTGCGGCGATTCAGGGCGGCGTTCTCAGGGGCGATGTCAAGGATGTGCTGCTGCTCGACGTCACCCCTCTTTCGCTGGGGATCGAGACCCTTGGCGGCGTCATGACCAAACTGATCGAGAAGAACACCACCATACCCTGCAAGAAGAGCCAGATATTCTCTACCGCTGCCGACAACCAGCCGGCGGTTTCCGTGCATGTCCTGCAAGGTGAACGTGAGATGGCCAACGACAACAAGACGATCGGCCGCTTTGAACTGGCCGAGATCCCGCCGGCTCCACGTGGAGTGCCGCAGATCGAAGTCACTTTCGACATCGATGCCAACGGCATCCTCAATGTCGGCGCCAAAGACCTCGGTACCGGCAAGGAGCAATCGATCCGCATCACGGCATCAAGCGGCCTCTCCAAAGAAGAAATCGATAAAATGGTCAAGGATGCCGAAATGCATGCCACTGAGGACCATAAAAAACGCGAGCTGATCGAAGTCCGCAATCAAGCCGACGGCCTGATCTATACGACCGAAAAGTCCGTCAAGGAACATGGCGACAAGGTCGACGAAGAGACCAGAAAGAACATCGAAACTGCGCTTGACGATCTCAAAAAAGCGATTGAAAGCGATGATCCGGCAGAGATCAAGAGCAAAACCGAAGTCTTGGCTACGGCCTCGCACAAACTGGCGGAAGTCATGTATCAGAAGGCTCAGAGCGAAGCGGAAGCAGGCGGCGAAGGTGCCGCTGACAGCGAAGGCCAGAAGGATGATGTTGTTGACGCAGAGTTTGAAGAAGTCGACGACGAAAAGAAAGAATAAATTGGTGGAGGATATAAGGCCAGGGATTCAGGAGGGCAGCGTTTGCCCTCCGGCTTGCTTGGCCTTTAGCCTTTGACCGCAAGGATATTTATTTTGGCCAAGCGCGATTATTACGAAGTTCTCGAAGTCAACAAAAACGCCAGCGAAACAGAAATCAAGAAAGCCTATCGCAAACTGGCGCTGAAATGTCATCCCGACAAAAACCCCGGTGACAAGCAAGCCGAAGGACGCTTTAAGGAACTTTCCGAAGCCTATACTGTCCTCTCGGACGGCCAGAAGCGGGCGCTTTACGATCAATATGGTCATGCCGGGGTCGATCAGCAAGGTGGTTTCTCTTCAGGCGGCTTTGGAGGCGCTCCCTTCGAGGATATCTTCGGCGATATATTCGGAGACATCTTTGGTGGTGGCGCCAGCCGCCGTGGCGGTGGGCGCCGCGGTGATGATCTGCGCTACAATCTGACGATCAGCTTTGAAGAAGCCGCTTTCGGTCTCGACACCAAGATAAAGGTTCCGCGCCATCAGACATGTGAAACCTGTAACGGTTCCGGTGCCAAGCCGGGCACCCGCGCCGAGACCTGTAAGACCTGTTCCGGCAACGGTCAGGTTCGCTTTCAACAAGGGTTCTTTTCCATGACGCGCACATGTCCCGACTGCAACGGCGAGGGCAAGCGCATCAGTGACCCCTGTAAAGACTGCCGAGGTACCGGCCTGACCCGCGGACAAAAGACCCTTTCCCTGAAAATCCCGGCCGGGGTAGAATCGGGTATCCGGCTCAAAATGAGCGGCGAAGGAGACCCCGGGGCCAAAGGTGGGCCTCCTGGCGACCTCTACGTTGTCATCACCGTCAAAGACCACCCGATATTCCAACGGGAAGGCAACGAACTCATTTGTGAGATTCCTATCTCCTTTCCCCAGGCAGCACTCGGCTGTGAGCTTGAGGTCCCGACTCTGGAAGGCAGAGTCAAACTGAAGATTCCTGCCGGAACCCAGAGCGGCAAGATCTTCAAACTTGCCGGAAAAGGCATTCCGGTCCTGCAAGGTTATGGCCGCGGTGACGAACTGGTGGTTGTAAGGGTGGAGACGCCAACCAGTTTAACTGCCAGGCAAGAGGAACTGCTCAGCGAATTTGCCAAGGAAGCCGGCGAAGAGATCCACCCGATGGGCAAAGGTTTTTTTGATAAGGTCAAGGAGCTGTTCGGCTGATGCGCATTAAGATCGCCAGTCTCTCTCTGCTTATGTTGTTGCTTATGAGTCTGTCGAATGCTCTGGCGCAACAGTATAACGCCAGCGGCTCACAGCCTGACATCGCCATGCAGCGGGCGCTCGATCATTATCACGATGGCAAGCTGAATGAGGCTGCCGGCCTGTTGCGCGGCTTCGTCATCAGCCGGCCGGATTCCACTCTGATCAATCAGGCCTATTATTATCTGGCCCGCATCCATCGCGATCTCGATGATCCGGCGACAGCCATCGAGTATCTTGGCAAAATGTCTGATGTCACTCACAGCCCTGCCGCCATTCTCCTGCAGAGCCAGCTCCGGTTGCAGATGGGCGACGCCGTTCGCGCCGTTGATCAACTCCTGCAAGCAGATACGCAAAACTGGGCATTGCGGGAACGTCAGGAACGTTACCTGACCCTGGCTGAAGGGCTGCTCGTTCTGGATGAACCGCACAAAGCGCTCTATTTTTATCAACAGGCGCTGGTGGTTGAGGGCGATGAAACGCCCCGCGATGTTCTGACCCGAATCTATACTCTTCTGAGCGATCATTTCAGTGAGACAGACCTCGCCGAAGCAGCCTTCATGTATCGAGACAAGCCGGTCGCCTACCTGGCGATGCTGCAACTTGGCTGGAGAGCTCTGGCCGCCGGTCAGAAGGACCTTGCCCAGGAGTGGGTGTCAGCGGCAATGGCGGCACCAGCCGGTTTTGCCTATCGTGAAGAGGCGTTGGCACTGCTGTCGCAACTGACCGACACGACACAGCTGCAGCGTGCCATCGGCATACTGCTCCCTTTAACTGGCCGCTACGCAGCTTTCGGTCAACGGGTCCAGCGCGGCATGGAACTGGCGCAGGAAACGTTTCGACCTCAGATTCCGGTTCGCTTCATCTTTCGCGATACCGCCGGGGATGAAACGGTCGCCGCTCAACAGGTCGCCGAGCTGGCGATCAGTGACCGCGTTATGGGGATTGCCGGCCCCTTGGCCGGCAATGCCGCCGTGGGCGCGGCCAAGCGTGCCCATCTGGAAAACATACCACTATTGACCATGTCACAAAAAGATGGGCTGGCTGCCACAAGCCTCTATGTCTTCCGCAATTCTCTGACTCCGCACCTGCAGGTGCGGACATTGGTCAACTACGCCATGGAAGATCGTGGTTTTGGGAAATTCGGCATCATGAGTCCGCAGACCCGTCAGGGCGAACAATTCGCTGAACTCTTCCGCAAAGAGGTGACAAGGCGCGGCGGTGAAATCGTCGCTGAGCAGAGTTACCTCACCGACCAGACCGACTTCCGCCGCCAGGTTCGTCTGCTGCAGGGGCTGAATCCGAATACAACCGAAGAGGGGAAGGAAAACAACAACCCGCCTCCTTTTCAAGCACTCTTTCTTCCCGACTACGCTGATCGGATTAAACTGATCGTTCCGCAACTGGCATTTTATGGTCTGGAAAGCGTGCAACTGCTTGGTCCCAACGGCTGGAACGATGCCGAACTGCCGAGACTAACCCACCCGTTTCTGGAAGGCGCGGTTTTTACAGACGGTTTCTTCGCCTATAGCGACTACCCCTTTGTGCAGGAATTTGTGGAGCACTACTTCAGCCGATACAGTGAAGAGCCGACGATCCTCGAAGCCCAGGGCTACGATATCGCCGGCATCCTGCTGACACTTCTCAGCGACTCGCGCGTTCGCAGCCGCGAAGATCTGCGCCGCGCTCTGGCTCAGCTGCAGAATTATCCCGGCGTAACCGGAGCCACCCGTTTTGATTTAATCGGTGAAGCTGACAAGATCCTTTTCCTTCTGCAGGTGCAAAAGGGCAAGATTATGCAGATCAACTGATATGTTGATAAAAAAACCTCCCATCAACGCCTTTATGCTGCCACTGCTCCTCAGTTTCGTCTTTGCCTGTTCGCAACCTCTTGTAATTGAAGAAGATCACATCAATATTGGCAGACCTGCACCTGGCATTACCGGGAAGGTGACCGACAATCACGGCAAGGCCGCAAGCGGATCCTATGTTTACGCCTATCGCAACCTGCGCAGCAACCTGCGCGGGCCTGCGGACTTTGAAGCCCGGGTCGACAGGGACGGCAACTATTTTCTGGATGTTGTTGAAGGAGACTACTACCTGGTGGCACGCCTGCGTCACTCCGGCGCGGATGCCGGGCCACCGAAATCAGGCGATGCCTGGGCGTTGCCGGCAAAAAACCCGGTAGCCGTTAAGGCGAATGAGCTCACCACCGTTGATTTCATCCTCCAGGGCATTGCACAGCCGATGCTCATGCGCGAAGGTACGCTGACCAGTGGCGATACCGGTTTCACCGGCCTGTTGCTCGACGCCGACGATCAACCAGTCCCCGGTGCATTTGTCATCGCATACCCTGCTGCCGACTACCAGCGGATGCCGGAAGCGACATCGCCTTCTGTCGGCGAGGATGGTCGTTTCCGACTCTATGTCGAGCGCGCCGGCCGATGGTGCCTGGCGGCACGCACCCGCCCCCGTGGCCAACCGATCGCCGGTGAGCTTTATGGCCTCCTGGGAATCAAGGAATTCGGCTGCCGCAACACCGTTTCGGGCCAAGTTATTGATGTTGGCACAATTCGCCTGACGCCGTACCGGCCATGACATGCTTCGGAGCATCTCCTTACAGAGAAAACCCTTTACAGAAAAGCGCTCTTTAGTGTACTTTTCCTGTTCTGCGGAGAGGTGACCGAGCGGCCGAAGGTGCTCGCCTGGAAAGCGGGTGTACTGAAAGGTACCGGGGGTTCGAATCCCCCCCTCTCCGCCATTTTCATTTTCGACCACAGGAGGGTGTTGGGTTTAACTCGCCGCCCACGTATTTGCCGTCAGAAGTGACAGTCAGGTCCCGCGCAACGGACGACCGTGAACTCCGTCAGACCCGGAAGGGAGCAGCGGCAGCGGTCTCAGCCGTGTGCCGCGGGAGCGCCTGACTGTCACTTGTGCCGGCAAGTCGCCGGTTGCGGTGTTCACAATCATCCGAACTGTGAGACAATGGCCTACTTGGTTCTCGCCCGAAAATGGCGCCCACAAAACTTTTGCGATCTGATCGGTCAGGAACATGTCAGCCAGACTCTGGCGAATGCCATCCGTTCCGGTCGTATTCATCACGCCTTCCTCTTCACCGGCGCCCGTGGTGTCGGCAAAACTTCTGCTGCCCGCATTCTCGCCAAGGCATTGAACTGCGATGAGGGCCTCTCCGATCAACCTTGCGGCACCTGTTCTTCCTGCCTTGAGATTACCGCCGGACAGGGCATGGACGTCCTCGAAATCGACGGCGCTTCAAATACCGGCGTCGACGACATCCGCGAACTCCGTGAAAACATACGCTATCTCCCCAATCGCTCGCGCTACAAGATCTTCATTATCGATGAAGTCCACATGCTCTCGACCAACGCCTTCAATGCACTATTAAAAACCCTTGAAGAGCCCCCGGAGCATGCCAAGTTCATCTTTGCCACCACAGAGCCACACAAGATTCCGATTACCATTCTGTCTCGCTGCCAGCGTTTTGATTTCCGCAAGATCCCGCTGGTGCGTGTCACCGCCCGTCTGCGCGAGATTTCCGATGCGGAGAAATTGACGATTTCCGAGCGCAGCCTCGGCCTGGTTGCGCGCCAGGGCGAAGGCAGCATGCGTGATTCACTCTCAACCCTGGATCAGGTGATTGCCTTTTCCGGCGATGAGGTCGACGATGAAGCCGTGCAAACCCTGCTCGGCATGGTTGATCGCCGCCTGCTGCTCGACACCGTTGAGGCCGTCATTCAACGTGACAGTCGACGGGCACTTGATGCGGTACGCCGGGTTGATCAGCTCGGACTGGCCCTGCGCCAGTTCATCCACGACCTGCTCGAAATGTTCCGCGGCATGGTGATCTGCAAGGTCGTCGATGATCCCGCCGAAATGCTCGATCTGGTCGGTGATGAATTGAAGGACCTGAGGTCTCTGGCAGCAGAGGCTTCTCTGGAAGACCTGCAGCGTATCGTCACGTTGCTCATGAAAGCCCAAAGTGAACTGGCCCATAGCAGTTATCCGCTCTTGACCCTGGAGATGTGCCTGGTACGCCTGTCCACCCTGGCGCCTTCGCAGGAACTCGGCAAACTCATCAGCCACATTCAAAGCCTGGAAAAGCGTCTGAGTACAATCCCTCTGCAGAAAGCCAAGAGCTCACCGCAGAGTCCGGTTTCTGAGGCAGCGCAGCCTCCTGCTCCGCAAGCGTCTCCGCCAAAAAAGCCTGACCCTGCCGTCGTGTCGACCGAGATCAAGGGATGGCAGGGGCTGGTTGACAAGGTCAAACAAAGCCGGCCGATGCTCGGTTCGGTCTTGGAACATGGGCGTTTGCTCAAACTGCAGCCGCCGATTCTGGAGATCGCTTACCCGCATGAATCATTCATGATCAGCCAGCTGCAGGAGCTGGAGATCAGTCAGGATCTGGAAACCCTGGCAACGGAATATTTCGGGCAGCCGATAAAGCTGCGGGTGTCTGCACTTGACGTCAAGCTGCAGGACACGCCACCGTCGCTTGTGCAAGCCCGTCAAGCCGAAGAGACCGATCGCACACGTCGGCTGCGTGAAGATGCCTTGGAGCATCCCGCTGTGAAGGCTGTTCAGGATATCTTCGACGGTAAAATCAAGAAAGTTATCCCCATCGATAAGGGATTTGTTTAAATATCGCCTGATCCAGCGCCGGCTTGCAAGGGGTTGGTGCCTTTTAGAGCGAGAACCTATCAATACATAGAAACAAAGGAGTTAACATGTCAAAAGGTGGACTCGGCAACATCATGAAGCAGGCCCAGCAGATGCAACGTCGCATGGCCGAATTGCAGGAAGAACTTGAGCATAAGAAAGTCGAGGCATCTGCGGGAGGCGGCATGGTCACCGCCGTGGTCAGCGGCAAGCAGCAGCTGCTTGAGTTGCGGATTGACCCGAGCGCAGTCGATCCGGAAGATGTGGAAATGCTCCAGGATCTGGTAACGGCTGCCGTCAATGAAGCGCTCAAACAGAGTCAGCAGATGGCTCAGGAAGAGATGAGCAAGCTTACCGGTGGCATGAACATCCCCGGACTCTTTTAATGGCGGATAGTCGTTATAATTGGCTGAAAACCTGCCAATTTCTGCAATCTTGCGCCGCCGAGTGAAAAGTCACGGCAAGAACTTAATCCTTGCTAAAACCAGAAATTTTAAGCTATGATAAATTTTTTTATCCATAATAAAATTACGTGCCGGTGTTTTTTCAGTGATACGAAAAATATTTACCCCCTTTATAATCTCCCGGGAATCTCATAAACTGTTGAATTACTGTAAAATATTATGTTAGACTCCATCCCGTCTTTCGCACGATTAGTCGCAGAACTGGCCAAGTTTCCAGGTGTCGGCAACAAAACGGCGACGCGGTTGGCCTTTTACTTGCTCCGTCAACCCGAGACTCAGGCCGAGGCCCTGGCGGCAGCGATCATCGCGTTGCGACGCAACACACGCTTTTGCTCCGCCTGTTTTCACATCACGGAACAGGATCCCTGCTCGCTCTGCAGCGATCCCGGCCGCGACGACAGCCTGCTCTGTGTGGTTGAGGAACCTCAGGCTCTGTTGGCCATCGAACGCAGTCGCTCTTTCAAGGGCCGCTATCATGTGCTGCATGGAGCATTGTCACCGCTCGATGGCATCGGCCCGGAAGATCTCAAAATTGCCCCCCTGATCAAGCGTCTGGAGCAAAGCGCCATTCAGGAGATAATCATTGCCACCAATTTTACCGTCGAGGGTGACGCCACGGCACTTTATCTGGCCAAACTGATTCAACCTTTTGGTATCAAGCTGACCCGTCTGGCTTATGGTATCCCAATGGGCAGTGAACTCGAATATGTTGACGAGGCAACCGTGAATCGTGCCGTCGAAGGTCGGCGGGACATCTAAACTGGTTCAAACGTTTTCCTGAAATATCGTATAGAACCAATTTATCGATACAACATCCCAGTCAAGGAGAAAGCCTGATGTCTAAAAAAATGGTCTGTATTGACGGCAATACCGCCGCGGCGCATGTAGCACATGCAACCAATGAGGTGATCGCCATCTACCCGATTACGCCCTCTTCAGTCATGGGTGAGATCTCTGACGCAAAAAGTGCGGCCGGCGGCAAGAATATCTGGGGTACGGTTCCCAAAGTGGTCGAAATGCAGTCCGAGGGTGGCGCGGCCGGTGCCGTGCACGGTGCTCTGCAGGCAGGCGCTATGACCACAACCTTCACGGCATCCCAGGGCCTGTTGCTGATGATCCCGAACATGTTCAAGATCGCCGGTGAATTGACCCCTACGGTTTTTCACGTCTCGGCGCGGGCAATTGCTGCGCAGGCGTTGTCAATCTTCGGCGACCATTCCGACGTCATGGCCTGCCGCTCCACCGGCTGGGCCTTCCTCTGTTCCAACAACGTTCAGGAAGTCATGGACTTCGCGCTGATCGCCCAGGCGACTGCCCTCGAATCGCGCATTCCTTTTTTGCATTACTTTGACGGCTTCCGGACCTCAAGTGAAGTCCAGAAGGTCCACGAGCTCTCTGAAAACGACATGCGTTTCATGATCAGTGACGAGCTGGTACGTGCTCATCGAGCTCGCAGCCTGTCACCGGATCATCCGGTCATGCGCGGCACCGCGCAGAACCCTGATGTCTATTTCCAGGGTCGCGAGACCGTCAACAGCTACTACGATAAACTACCGGCCATTCTGCAGGCGCAGTTCGACAAGTTCGCCAAGCAGACAGGTCGTCAGTACAATCTGTTCGATTATGTCGGCGCACCTGATGCCGAGCGCGTCGTCGTGATGATGGGCTCGGCCTGCGACACCATGCACGAACTGATCGAACATCTGGTGGCCCAGGGCGAAAAAGTCGGCCTGATCAAGGTGCGCTTCTTCCTGCCTTTCGATATTGCCGCCTTCGCCGAAGTCTTACCGAAAACCGCGAAAAAGATCGCGGTACTCGATCGCACCAAAGAACCGGGCTCCATGGGTGAGCCTCTCTACCACAACGTTCGTACCGCCTTTGGCGAAGCGATGGCCGACGGCCTGATCTCTTTCGCCGGCTACCCGAAGATCGTCGGCGCCCGCTACGGCCTCGGCTCCTACGAGTTCAGCCCGGGCATGGCCAAAGGTGTTCTCGACAACCTCTCCAAAGACAAGCCGATGAACCATTGTGTGATCGGCATCAAGGACGACGTCACCGGTCGCAGCCTTGAGTTTGATCCGAAGTACCTCGTGCCTTTCGACGGTTATTCGGCAATGTTCTACGGTCTCGGTTCCGACGGCACGGTCGGCGCCAACAAGAATTCGATCAAGATCATTGGTGACAGTACCGACAATAACGTTCAGGCCTACTTTGTTTACGATTCCAAGAAGGCCGGCAGCATGACCACTTCTCATCTGCGCTTCGGCAAGCAGGAGATCCGCGCACCGTATCTGATCACTACGGCCGATTTTATCGCCTGTCACAACTTCTCCTTTCTCGAAAAATACGACATGCTGAAGAATGCCAAGCAGGGTGCCACTTTCCTTCTCAACAGCCCGTTCGGCAAGGATGATGTCTGGTCGCAGCTGCCGCAGAAGGTCCAGCAGGCCATCATCGGCAAGCAGCTCAAATTCTACGTCATCGACGGCGTGAAACTCGGCAACGAGATCGGTCTCGGACCCCGCATCAACGTCATCATGCAGACCGCCTTCTTCAAGATTTCCAATATTATTCCGCTCGACCAGGCAATCCGCGAGATCAAAAGCGCCATCGTCAAGTCGTACAGCAAAGCTGGCGAGAAGGTCCTCAATATGAACAACCAGGCGGTCGACGTCGCCCTGGAGAACATCCAGGAAGTCGCCGTACCGGCCAGTGCCGACAGCACCATCAAGATGACTATCGGTCAATGGGCAGGGACACCGCAAACCGTGCAGACCACCCTCGGCCCGATCATCGACGGCCTCGGCGAATATCTGCCAATCTCGGCCATGCCTGCCGACGGGACTTTCCCGACCGGTACGGCCATGTTCGAAAAACGCAATATCGCCATCGAGACCCCGGTTTGGGATGAGCAGCTTTGCATCCAGTGCGGTATCTGCTCGTTCGTCTGCCCGCATGCGACGATCCGCATGAAGATCTACGACGAAAAAGAGCTCAAGGGAGCCCCCGAGACCTTCAAGTCATGTGCTGCTCGCGGCAAGGAGATGGATGGCAAGAAGTTTACCCTGCAGGTTGCCGTGGAAGATTGTACCGGCTGCGGTGCCTGTGTTCACAACTGCCCCGCAAAAAGCAAGCAGGACGAGCGTCACAAGGCGATCAATATGCGCCCGCAACCCCCCCTGCGCGCGACCGAGGCAAAGAACTTCGAATTCTTCCTCAACCTGCCCGATACAGACCCGGCCCTGTTTAACAGTGCCACACTCAAAGGCAGTCAATTGCTGCCGCCAATGTTCGAATTCTCCGGCGCCTGTGCAGGCTGCGGCGAGACTCCGTTTGTCAAACTCTGTTCACAGCTGTTCGGCGATCGCATGCTGGTCGCCAACGCGACCGGTTGCTCCTCGATTTATGGCGGCAACCTGCCGAGCACACCCTGGACCAAGCGCAAGGATGGCCTCGGACCGGCCTGGAGCAACTCGCTGTTCGAAGATAACGCCGAGTTCGGTTACGGTTTCCGTCTGGCCATCGACAAGACCACTGAATATGCCCGTGAACTGCTGGTCAAGAACATGGCCTGTGGCTGTGCGGCCTGCAAGGGCAGCGGCGAGTTGAAACAGGCGATCTTTGATGCCGACCAGTCAACCCAGGCGCTGATTGAGGAACAACGCGCTCGCATCAAACAACTCAAGGCGATCCTGGTTAACTGTACCCATGAAACCGCTCCGCAGTTACTCGCCGACGCCGACTATCTGAGCAAAAAATCGGTCTGGATCCACGGTGGCGACGGCTGGGCTTACGACATCGGTTACGGCGGTCTTGACCACGTCTTGGCCACCGGCACCAATGTTAATGTGCTGGTACTCGACACCGAAGTCTACTCCAACACCGGCGGTCAGGCCTCCAAGGCGACGCCGATGGGAGCTGTCGCCCAGTTCGCTGCCGGCGGCAAGCAGATGCCGAAAAAAGACCTCTCCATGATCGCCATGACCTACGGCAACATCTATGTTGCCCGGATTTCGATGGCCAATCCGGGCCAGGTCGTCAAGGCGATGCTTGAAGCGGATGCTTATGACGGTCCATCACTGATCATCGCTTACTCGCACTGCATCGCCCACGGCATCAACATGACAACCGCTGTGGATGGCTGTAAGGAAGCGGTCAACTCGGGCTACTGGCCACTGTTCCGCTTTGATCCCCGTCTGGCCGCAGAAGGCAAGAATCCATTGCAGCTCGACAGCAAAGCGCCGAGCATCAGCTTCGAGGATTTCGCCGGCAAGCAGAACCGATTCCGCATGCTCAAGAAGAGCAATCCCGAGCAGGCCGAAGCGTTGATGGCGGCTTCGGCGAAGGATTTCGCTGCCCGCTTCGATCTTTACCAGAAACTGGCTGATCTTTCAGCTGATTGCGGCAGCAAGTAAGCAAGTAAGCAATCACCCTGCAAGCCAAAAACTCCCGGCGCAACCGCCGGGAGTTTTTTTTGCGCGGGACACAAGTCCTGTTGACATGACAACCCCGGGGAACAAGGCAAAAACCCTTGATAAGGGGTCGATTGAAATGCTATAAGGTCAGTTGGTGTACCACCCCTATTGAGGAGAACCCAGCATGCTCGAGCCACAGAACAATTCCTTTGTCATGTACGACGAGGAATTTCAGAGGATCAGCGCAGTTATAGAAAAACTGCTGCGCGAATCCAACGCCAAAGTCATCTTCCTGGTTGACAAAAACGGGCAGCTGATTGCCGGCTGTGGCGAAACCGAGCACCTCGATACGACCAGCCTGGCTTCGCTGACGGCCGGCAATATCGCGGCGACCGGTGGACTTGCCAAGCTGATCGGCGAGAAGGAATTCTCTATCCTGTTCCATGAGGGGGAAAAGGACAATATTCACATCTCGATCATCGCTCAGCGCGTTATCCTGGTGGTCATCTTTGACCATCGCAGCTCTCTCGGCCTGGTCAGGCTGCGCGTCAAAAAGGCAAGTGATGAACTGGCGGGGATTTTTCAGGATCTTGCGGTAAAAGCGGCGGAAATGGAAAAGACCGGCAATGTCGATAGTCCTTTTGCCGAAATCACCGACGACGACATCGACAACTTGTTCAGTTAAGGATAACGCACCATGTCTTTCATCAACTACGCATCCCGCGAAATCAACTGTAAAATTGTTTACTACGGTCCGGGGCTGTGCGGCAAGACAACCAACCTGCAGTATGTTTACCAGAAGACTGCTCCCGACGCCAAAGGGAAGATGATCTCACTGGCTACCGAAACGGAACGGACCCTGTTTTTCGACTTTCTGCCTCTGGCCCTCGGTGAAATCCGTGGCTTCAAAACCCGTTTTCACCTTTATACTGTTCCCGGTCAGGTCTTCTACGATGCTTCGCGTAAACTGATCCTCAAAGGCGTTGACGGTGTGGTCTTTGTTGCCGACTCGCAAGAAGAGCGACTCGATGCCAACATCGAGAGCATGGAAAATCTCAAGGACAACCTTGAAGAGCAAGGATACGAACTCGAAAAACTCCCCTTTGTCATTCAGTACAACAAGCAGGACCTGCCTAACTGTACGCCGATCGAAGAGTTGCGTGAGTTACTGAATCCAAACGGCGTCACCGAATTTACCGCATGTGCCCAGACTGGCGAGGGGGTTTTTGAGACCCTGAAAGCCGTAGCCAAACTGATTCTTATGGAACTCAAAAGAGGCGGGGCTGCCGCCTGAAGATCAGCGTCAAGGCTGGTTATCCAGAGGGTCAAGCGCCAAGGCAACCCTGGAACCTGAACGACGTCCGAGATAAGTACAGATGAACTGCCCTGCCGCCATGAGTTTCTCCAAGTCGACCCCGGTCTCGACGCCGAGGCCGTTCAGGAGGTAGAGCAGGTCTTCGCTGGCAACATTTCCGGAAGCGCCAGCGGCGTAGGGGCAGCCGCCAAGACCGGCCACCGAGCTGTCGACCACGGCAACACCACACTGCAGAGCAGTCAGGATATTGGCCAGAGCCTGGCCATAGGTGTCGTGGAAGTGGACGGCCAACTGCTCCATCGGCATGTTTGCCGCAACCGCCTGCAGCATCGTTTCAACCTTCCCGGCAGTACCGACACCGATCGTATCTCCCAGTGAGATCTCGTAGCATCCCATCGCACGCAAACGTTCAGCCACTCCGGCGACCCTGACCGGGCTGACGTCTCCCTCATAGGGACAGCCGAGGACGCAGGAAACATAGCCGCGGACTTTGATTCCCTGTTGATGAGCTGAGCGCGCAAGGTCTTCAAAACGCTTCAGGCTTGCCTCGATGGAACAGTTGATGTTGTTCTGCGAGAACGCCTCGGAAGCGGCAGCGAATACGGCCACCTCTTGCGCCCCGGCCGCCACGGCGGCGTCAAGGCCCCTGAGATTGGGGGCCAATACCGGGTAACTGACTCCGACGCGTCGTGTGATCCCGGCCATCACCCTGACATTGTCTGCCATCTGCGGGACCCACTTGGGCGAGACGAAGCTGGTGGCTTCAATAGCCGGCAGACCCGCTGCGGTCAACAGGTTGATGAATTCGATCTTGACTGCGGTCGGCACGATCAGCGCTTCATTTTGCAGACCATCGCGCGGCCCGACCTCGACGATTTTGACCCGTTTCGGCAGATTCATCTCAGCAGACCTCCACAGCCTCCACAGCCTCCACAGCTTCAGCAATCTCAAAGGCGAGCAAGGCATCACCATCGCTGACCTGCTCACCAACCTTGAAATTGACCTGACTGACGATACCATCGACAGGGGCGACGATCGTGTGCTCCATTTTCATCGCTTCGAGAATCACCAGCGGCCGGCCTTTTTTGACTTCGTCACCGACCTTGACCATCACGGCGATGACTTTGCCGGGCATCGGCGCGGTAAGCTTGCCACCGGCCTCGTCCAGTTCACCGCACAGGGCATGGGGATCGTGCAAGGTTAAACGATGACTGAAACCGTGGCTCATAATCGTCAGATCAGCACCATGACGGACCACGGTCGCTTTGCTGCGCGCTCCGCCAAGGTCGGCACAAAGATCGCCGCCGGCATGCCGTTCGCCACGCACCAATTGCGGACCACCCGGAAGATCCAGAAGGTAGCCATCGGGCCTGTAATGGGCAATAACCTGAAGCCTTGCTTCGCCGTCGATAAAAATCAATTCGTGAAAATTGTCGCTGTTTAATTGCCAGCCATTGGTCAGATTCCATGGAGAACAGGGATCCGACGATGCAAGGGCGTCTCTCCTGGCCTCTTCGCCCCGGCGCAGCAGGACATCCAGGCATGCCAGCGCCAGAACCTTGTCCGAGACCGGTGCGGTATCGACAAAAAGTTCATCGCCGTGTTCGGTGATAAAGCCGGTATGCAGATCCGCCTCGGCAAACGCCGAATGGGCGGCGATTGCACTTAAAAGTGCAATGTTGGTGGTCACGCCAACAACCTGCAATTCACTCAGCGCCTGACGCAAGCGTCGCAGGGCCGCATCGCGGTTTGTATCCCAGACGATCAGCTTGGCGATCATCGGATCGTAGTGCATGCTCACCTCGTCCCCTTGGCGCACACCGGTGTCGATGCGCACGTTGGCATTCTCAGCCGGGGTGCGCAGATGTCTTAGCAGACCGATTGAAGGCAGAAAGTCCCGGTCGGGATCTTCAGCGTAGATACGGGCTTCGATGGCATGGCCGGCTATGGCGAGATCTTTCTGGTCGAGTGGAAGCGGTTGTTTACAAGCGACTCGCAGCTGCCATTCAACCAGATCCTGACCGGTGATCATCTCGGTAACCGGATGTTCAACCTGCAGGCGGGTATTCATTTCCATAAAGTAAAAAGCATCGTTCTCATCAAGCAGAAACTCAACTGTACCGGCACCGACATAACCGATGGCTTTGGCGGCGGCCACCGCAGCCTCTCCCATGCGGGTTCGCAGCCGGGCAGTCATACCGGGAGCCGGAGCCTCTTCCAGGATCTTCTGATGCCGGCGCTGAATCGAGCAATCGCGTTCAAACAGATGCAGGACGTTGCCGTGCATATCGGCAAAAATCTGGATTTCGACATGGCGGGGCTTGGTCAGGTAGCGCTCAAGCAAAACATTCTCATCGCCAAACGAGGCGATCGCCTCGCGTTTAACGGCCTCAAGGGCAGTGATAAATTCGTCGGCATTCTGAACCACACGCATGCCCTTGCCACCACCACCGGCGCAGGCTTTGATCAATTGCGGGTAACCGACTCTTACGGATTCCGTTTGCAGCAGCTCGGCAGACTGCTCGTCACCATGATAACCGGGAATCAGCGGCACGTCCGCTTGCGCCATGATAGTCTTGGCGGCGCTTTTCGAACCCATCGCCTCGATCGCGGCAACCGGCGGGCCGATGAAAACAATCCCGGCCTTGGCACAGGCGGCAGCGAATGCAGCATTCTCGGCCATAAAGCCGTAGCCGGGATGCACCGCCTGAGCGCCACTTGCCAAGGCCACCTCAAGGATCCGTCCCGCCCGCAAATAACTCTCGCGCGCCGGGGCCGCACCGATACGATACGCCTCGTCAGCCAGGGCAACGTGCATGGATTCGGCATCGGCATCGGAATAGACGGCTAGGGTACGGATCCCCATCTGCTTGGCAGTGCGGATAATACGACAGGCAATTTCACCGCGATTGGCTATAAGTATCTTGTCAAACATGATCGGCTATCCTTTCACCCATGCGGGTGGCCGTTTTTGCAAAAAAGCACTCACGCCATCTTTACCTTCGTCACTGGAACGAATATCAGCTATGCGCTCGGCAGTCTCGGCGATCAGGTCATCGCCGATGGGCGATCCGCATACGGCTGCGACCAGATTCTTGGTTGCGGTCAGGGCCGCAGGGCCGTTTTGAATCAGCAGGGCCGCCAGGGATTCTCCTCTGCCCCGCAGCGCGTCGGCGGCCACCAGTTCATGGATCAGGCCGAGTCGCTGCGCCTCGGCAGCATCAAACCGCTCGGCGGTAAGAAAATAGCGCCGGGCAGCGCGACTGCCGATCGCCTCCACCACATAGGGAGAAATCACCGCTGGAATCAGACCGAGTTTCACCTCTGAAAGGCAAAAGGTCGCGGTTTCTGCCGCCAGGGCAATGTCGCAGCAGGCAACCAGTCCCACTCCGCCACCATAGGCTGCTCCCTGAACCAGGGCAATGGTTGGCTTGGAGAGACGCTGCAGGGTAGTCATCAGGCCAGCCAGAGACATGGAGTCGGCCAGATTTTCCTCGCGGGAGTAGTCGGCCATGCGCCGCATCCAGTTGAGATCGGCTCCTGCAGAGAAACTCTTGCCACGCGCCGCCAGAAGCACGACCCGCACCTGCGGGTCGCCATCGAGTCGCCGCAGTTCACTGGTCAAGGTCGCAATCAGCAGGTCGTCGAAGGCATTGTGCAGTTCGGGCCGGTTTATGGTCACGGTTGCCACACCATGTGCATCGGTGTCGGTCAGCAGGTATGCGTTCATGGGTCACATCCTGAAGATGCCGAACCGGGTGTCGCGTCCTGGCGCGTTAAGGCTCGCCGAGAGCCCCAGTCCCAGCACCATGCGGGTGTCGGCCGGATCGATAATCCCGTCATCCCAAAGCCTGGCACTGGCATAGTAGGGATGCCCCTCGGTTTCATACTGCTGGCGAAGCGGTGCCTTGAACACCTCTTCCTCCTCGGCACTCCAGCTGCCGCCTTTAGCTTCAATGCCGTCGCGTCGAATCTGCGAGAGGACGCTGGCGGCCTGCTCGCCTCCCATGACCGAGATTCGGGCGTTTGGCCACATCCAGAGAAAGTTGGGGCTGTAGGCGCGGCCGCACATACCGTAATTGCCGGCGCCGAAGCTGCCGCCGATAATCACCGTGAGCTTGGGGACCTTGGCACAAGCCACCGCAGTGACCATTTTGGCGCCGTCCTTGGCGATCCCGCCCTTCTCATACTTGCTGCCGACCATGAAACCGGTAATGTTCTGCAGAAAAACCAGGGGGATGCCGCGCTGACTGCATAACTCTATGAAGTGTGCCCCCTTGAGCGCCGATTCGGAAAAGAGGATGCCGTTATTGGCGACAATCCCCACCGGATAGCCGAAGATGTGGGCAAAACCGCACACCAGGGTCTCACCGTAGAGCTTCTTGAACTCGTCAAACTCGGAGCCATCGACAATGCGCGCAATCACCTCGCGTACATCAAAGGGTTTGCGGCTGTCAGTAGGAATGATGCCGTGGAGTTCTTGCGCAGCATAGTGTGGCTCGACCGCATCACGCAGTTCGAGACTCGGGCGCTTGATTCGATTGAGATTCGCCACAATCTTGCGTGCCAGGCCCAGGGCATGCGCATCATCCTGAGCGTAGTGGTCGGTCACACCTGAAGTCCGGCAGTGGACATCCGCTCCGCCAAGCTCTTCGGCTGTGACGACTTCTCCGGTTGCAGCCTTTACCAGCGGAGGCCCTCCCAGAAAAATTGTGCCCTGCTGCTTGACGATGATACTCTCATCGGACATGGCCGGCATATAAGCGCCACCTGCGGTGCAGGAGCCCATAACCACGGCAATCTGGGGAATTCCCTGGCTCGACATGTTGGCCTGATTGTAGAAAATCCGGCCGAAATGCTCCCGATCGGGAAAGACTTCGTCCTGTCTGGGCAGAAAGACACCGCCCGAGTCGACCAGGTAAATGCAGGGCAGGTGATTGGCTTCGGCAATCTCCTGGGCGCGCAGATGTTTTTTGACCGTGAGCGGATAGTAGGTGCCACCTTTGATCGTGGCATCGTTGGCGACGATCACACATTCGCGTCCGCCAACCCGGCCGATGCCGGTGATCACACCGGCGGCGGGCACCTCGCCGCCATACATGCCCCAGGCGGCGAATTGTGACAGTTCAAGAAACGGCGAGCCGACATCAAGCAGCTGGCGGATGCGTTCACGGGGCAGTAATTTGCCGCGGGCCGCATGCTTGGCGCGGGCCATTTCACCGCCGCCCTGCATAATGTCTGCGACCTTCTCGCGCAGGTCGGCGACCAGGCTGCTCATCATGGCCGTGTTCGCTGCATACTCGTCAGAGCTGGTGTTGACGGCGCTCCGGTATTTTGTCATGACGCATTACCTCATCTTTTGATTAAGACTTGCAGGGCCACAGCCGGCTCGCTGAGATCAGGATGCGGACTCGTTAAACAGCTCACGGCCGATCAGCATCCGGCGGATTTCACTGGTTCCGGCACCGATCTCGTAGAGCTTGGCATCACGCAGAAACCGTCCGGTGGGGTATTCATTGATATAGCCATTGCCGCCCAGGATCTGAATCGCTTCCAGCGCCATCCAGGTGGCCTTTTCGGCACAGTACAGGATCACCCCGGCAGCATCCTTGCGCACTTTGAGCTTCTTGTCGCAGGCTCTGGCAACCGTGTAGGCATAAGCCCGGCAAGCGCTCATGGTGGTGTACATGTCAGCGACCTTGCCCTGAATCAGCTGGAACTCGCCGATCGCTTTACCGAACTGCTTACGATCGTGGATGTAGGGGATCACCACATCCAGGCAGGCCTGCATGATGCCTAAAGGTCCGCCGCTGAGCACGGTGCGCTCGTAATCGAGGCCACTCATCAACACCTTGACGCCCTGATTGACCTGGCCCATGACGTTTTCTTCCGGGACTTCGCAGTTCTCGAACACCAGTTCGCAGGTATTCGAGCCGCGCATGCCGAGCTTGTCGAGCTTCTGCGCCGTGGAGAAGCCCTTAAAACCTTTTTCGATCAAAAACGCGGTGATGCCGTGCGCGCCGGCAGCCATGTCGGTCTTGGCATACACGACCAGGACATCGGCATCCGGACCGTTGGTGATCCACATTTTGTGACCGTTCAGAAGGTAGTGATCGCCTTTTTTATCCGCCCGCAGCTTCATGCCGACGACATCGGAGCCGGCTCCGACCTCGCTCATCGCCAGGGCGCCAACGTGCTCGCCGGAAACCAGTTTCGGCAGATAGCGTGCTTTCTGCGCGGCATTGCCATTGCGGTAAATCTGGTTGACACACAGATTGGAATGCGCACCATAGCTCAAACCGACCGACGCCGAAGCGCGGCTGATCTCTTCCATGGCCACCACATGTTCCAGATACCCCATCTCGGCGCCGCCGTATTGCTCATCGACGGTGATACCGAGAACCCCGAGGGCACCCATTTTCTGCCAGAGATCCGCAGGAAACAGGTTGTCCCGATCGACATCCGCCGCCCTTGGCGCAATCTCCTGCGCAGCAAAATCCCTGACGGACTCGCGCAGCAGGTCGATGGTGTCACCCATGTCAAAATTGAGAGTCGGATAACTGAGCATAAAGTGAGCCTCCTTATTTTTCCTCTGCCTGGAGTGTGTCGGACTTTCCATGAGCCCGCTGCAAATCCGGCTGTTTGCTATGCAGAATTTCTCGGCAACAACCCCTTGCAGAGCAATTCGGCATAGTGCGCGGAAATCTGTTCGATGCTCATCGGACCGTCGGGCTGATACCAGCTCGCCACGCCGGTGCCCATCTGAATCGCAGCCCTGGCAATCAATTTGTGGTCGACCACCAGCCAGCCCTGCTGCCGAGAACCGGCCAGGAGCACCTCTTCGAACAACTTCTGATAGGCATCACGCTTGGCAATAATCTGCAGATAATTGTCTGCATTGAGGTTTCGCAACTCATCATCGGTGATGTAGGTCTCATCGGGACCGCAAATGGTGTAGCTGATATGGAAATGCATCAGCTGGCGCAGCTGCTCTTCCGGATCCAGGTTTCCTGCAAGCAGAGTCGACAAGCTGGTGACCATGTCGGTCATGGTGTTGTCCATCAACTGGAAGAGGATCTCCTGCTTGGAGTCGAAATGATGATAGAGGCTGCCACCCTGAATACCCGCTCGCTTGGCAAGTTCACGCAGGTTGGATGCGATATAGCCTTTCTCGCGAAACAGTCGCGCCGCTTCCTTGAGAATGATTTGCTTGCGCGATGCTTTGTCGTCTGCCATGTAACCCTCGACATACCTAACGTTTGTTAGGTTAACTTAGCATAAAACAGCGTTTGGTCAAGCATAAAATCAATCGCTGCTCTTTGTCGGCAATTATTTATTCACGCAGAGAGACGGCCTGGTGTTCAGTACACCGGCCTTTGCAGATGAGTTGGTTGGAAATTCTGCCCGCACGCCAGAACCATTGTCTGCAGCACCGAGCGGGTCGACAATAATCACTGCTTGCAATGATGATCACCGACTACGGCGAGGAACAGGCCAGGCAAGTCAATCATCACAGATTCTGGTGATACGCGGGTCTAACCCATTTGTTCAGCCAGGTAGCACTGAATGCCCATTTGTTTAATCTGGTCCTGCTGCTCTTCCAGCCAATCAAGATGGCTTTCTTCGTCCTTGAGAATGTCCTCAAGCATTGACTTGGTACCATTATCGCCGACCTCAACTGCAAGCCGGATGGTTTCATTGTATTTCTTGATCGCATCATCCTCGGCGTTCCAGTCTTTTTGATGCATTTCCTCAACTTTCTTGCCGATCGTGATGGGACCAAGCTTTGAAACCATGGGCTGGCCATCGAGGAAGAGGATGCGTTCAATCAGTTTTTCGGCATGCTTCATCTCCTGGATCGAGCGTTGCTTGATAGCCGAGTGGAGAGTGCCGTAGCCCCAGTCTTCACACATCTCGCCATGCACAAAATACTGATTAATGGCCCCGAGTTCCTCGGCAAGACGCTCGTTGAGTGCATCAATTAATTGCTTGTTACCCTTCATGGCTGAAATCCTCCCTTTCATAGTTCCTATAAATTCTATATGCTCTTTCATTCACAACTTTTAAATATTACCATCGATTTATGACCTTGCAAGCAATGGTTGCTGCCCATTTACAAATACCGGAAGAAGATGCATTAGGGGCTCTGATCCGGAAGTTTGTCATTTTCACGCAAGCAATAAACTCAGGATTTTGAGTGGATGTGAACTCCTTTATACCGCACAATAAGATCCGCTGGTTGAATCATTGGACAAGAGTCATGCATCACAAAAAAGATGTAAAGCTTAGGAAGAGAATTTGTATGCTCCCACAGCCTGAAGCTTAGCTTCTGCACAAACAATCAGTACGCAATATGTCCTGCATAAATCTATTGACATCAAACAG
>JAVVDT010000090.1:0-8884 GCA_032250875.1 Desulfuromonadales bacterium
TGTGTAAATGTTTGCGGACTTTGAGTTTCGAAGGAGCCTTGTACTTAGGTTTCAGTTGCTTGACAGGCGGCATTTTCATTCTCTCCCATAATAAATGGTTGCTAATGAAAAAACCGCGCCGACCTCAATGCCAGAAGTCAAGCGGAAAATGGCGTATTTACGATAAATTTTAAAATAAAATCAAAGGGTTAAGTTAAACCACCCGGAAAAAAGGGCCGCCGTCATCACTGGCGAACACTGGGCCAAACAGCCCGCATGTTTACGAAACGTAAAATCTCAAGCCCCCTGTTTTAGCGGCTTTACGGGGTGGCCGGGAATTGCTGTATTTAATCAGGATCAGTTAAGAATTGTCAATGCAATTTCACCTGTAATGGTAGGAAGCGTAGCACTTTACTCCGCACAATCAAACCCGCTGATTGACGCAGAGCTTCCGGAAAAGGGCCGTTTCCGGACGAAAACGATTAGCGGATAACACGGGAGGCGACCGACAGGGTTTGGAGCGGCACCTGAATACCGTACTCCCTGGCGATCTTCAGATTGATGACAAATTCAACCTGGTGTGGTTTGTACATGGGGATTTCAGAGGTTTTGCTGCCGGCAAGGACCTGTCCGGCAATCTCGGCGAGTTTTTCACCCTGCTCGACAATACTGGTTTGCAGAACCATGAAAGCACCAAGTTCGGCTGTTTCTGCGCGTTGGGTCATGACAGGCAGTTGTCGCGAGGCAGCAAACGCCAGGATCTCCATGAGTTGATTCTCTGTGTGTTCACTGCTTGCCAGGAAAAGTCCGTCTATATCGTCCGGCAGCGCCTGAAGAGGTATCAAATGGTCCTTCTGGCTATCAACCGGCAACAGGATTGTCGTAATGCCCTTTTTTTTTGCACTGTCCTCCAGAATGGCCTTCTGCAAAGTGCTTACCGGGCTGTCGGTATCAAAAAGGACAGCAAGGGTTCGGCTCCGGGTTGTTTCAACAAAATATTTGAAGAGTGCTTGAAGTGGCGCATCACCGCGAATGCCGGTCATGTTGCGGCCGGTCAGGCTTTTGGCGGAAACCAACTCAAGATTCACCGGATCGTAAACATCGGCAAAAAGGGTTGGTACCGGTGAAGATTCCGCTTTGGCTGCCAAAGACGCTGCTGGACCGTAAGTTACAATCAGATCCGCACCCAGTGCGGTCGCTTTTCTGACGCTATTGCGCAGTGACATGACATCCGCGTTGGGCCTCTGAACGTAAATCCTGTAATGATCGCCGCAGAAAGTCCGGGCATTATCGACAAAGACAGCATGAATCTCTTGGTAGCGCTTTTGGGAATTCGCCATGATGACGGCAATCAAACGCTCCTCGGCAGCGATGGATTCGGCAGGGTTCCCGAGCCAATAACTGACTGAAAGGATACACAGGATAAATAAACGCTTCACAAAGTCCCCCTCAGACCCGCAATAAAGTGAAGCAACAAAGTGAAGAACATACCAGTAAATACGGAACAAGTCTGAGTGCTGTTACGTGAAATGGCTGGTACCAATGGCAAAACACCACTGACTAAAATGATATGCAAAAAACGTGAAAAATTACTCTATTTAGAAATCATTTTTCAAAAAAGCGTACCAAGGACAACACCAAGAGCGGAAAGCGGACCTGTGTCGCTGATGCCGTCTACGGATTTTTCGACCTTGTGCAAGGTTGTTTTGGCGTCCTGGTAGAGATCGTCTTCATTGACCAGACGACCCAGAGTTCCCTGCCCATCATCGATCTTGACGGCAATACTGTTGATCCGCACCATGCTGTCCCGGACATTGTCGTAGAGGACGTCGTCATGCACGAGTTTGCCAAGAGACCCCTTGCCATGATTAATCTTTTCCGTGATTTCCTTGAGGTTGGCAACAGCGCTAGACGCCTCTTCATAAAGTCGGTCATCGACCAGCAGTTTGCCCAGCGTCCCCTCCCCTGACTTGACCTGGTTGTAGAGATCGGCAAGGTTGATCATGGTGTGATTGAGGTTGTCGTAAAGAGACGGATCGGCAATCAGTTTACCGAGAGTGCCTTCGCCACTGTCGAGACGAGCCAACAACCGGTTAAGGTGCGTAGACGTGGCGATCATCTCGTCATACAACGCCGGATTGTTGACCAGACGCCCCAGAGTGCCCTGCCCCTCATCGATCTTGGTGATGATGCTCTCGAGGCGGTTAACCGCATCGGCGAGCGGTTCGCGAGTCTCATCAACCAGCTCACCGAGTGGCCTTAAAACACGATCCTGGTTACGATCGAGATTACTGATCAACTGATCTATATTGGTGCTGCCCTCAGTCTGCACAGTACTGTCGACAGGCAACAGCTTGCTGTCTGCCGAGCCGAAGTCTACACCAAGAAACGTACCGCCGAGCATGTTGGTTTGCCGGATCTGCGCCACGCTATCTTCGCGGATGACGCCTTCCCGGTTGACATAAAAGTCGACGCGGACACGGTTGTCTTCGATACTGATATCCAGAACCTTGCCGGCATCAACGCCAGCGATCCTGACCGGATCGCCGACACCCAGACCTACCGAGGAGTTGAAATACGCATGATATGCATATTGATCCTCAAAAGGACGCCAGTCCTCGACAAGTTCAATCATGACTGCCAGCAAAATCAGCGCTGCCAGGAAAAACAGACCGACTTTCTGTTCAACCGATATTGCCATACTATTTCCCTTCTTCCCGGATGCCTTTGGTCGTTGTATAGATAAATTTCCGCACTATTGGGTTCTGGCTCTTTTTGATCTCATCAGGCGTGCCGACAGCAATGATTTCGCCATCATGCATCATGGCAACACGGTCAGACAGATACAGCGCAAAACTGAGATCATGACTGACGATGACAGTCGTCAATTTGACCTTTTCCTTGAGAGACATGATGACCCGCGCCAGTTCGTCGGAAGTCACCGGATCGAGCTCCGCTGTCGGCTCGTCATAAAGGATCAGGTCGGGATTCATCGCCAGCGAACGGGCGATTGCTACCCGTTTCCTCATTCCGCCTGAAAGTTCCGAGGTGCGCAACTCCTCCTTGCCCGAGAGACCTACCAGGTCCAGTTTCTCCCGGATAATCCGGCGGATACGCGCTTCTCCGCAGATGCGTTTTTCACGCAGCCAGAGGCCGACGTTTTCACCGACTGTCAACGAATTGAAGAGCGCGGAGGACTGAAAAACCATACTGTAACGAAAATTGCGTTTGCTCTTGTGAGACTCTGACTCGTGAACATCATGGTCATTGATCAGAATTTGACCGCTGTCGGCAATCTCCAGTTTGACAATGTGCTTGAGCAGCAGGCTTTTACCCGTTCCGGAAGGGCCGATGATCGAAAATGTCTCGCCCGGCTCAATGGCCAGGTTGATATCCTTGAGAACATGATGGTCACCGAAAGATTTATTGAGATTCTCGATACGGATGCTGACCCCTTCCGAACCTTCATAATCGGCATTGCACTGGTCGCTTTCTAAGATCGACGGCGAAAAACCGTGCGCAAGCTTGGTCCAGAAAGTGCCGAGAGGATTCAAGGCATCCAGGAAATGTCCGTTTTTCGAGTTTTTATCAGAAGAGGCCAATATGGAGCTCCTTAAATCGTTTCCAGATCGAAAGCTGTGTTTGTGTTTATCCGGAGTTAGATCATGAACCGCGTCAAGAGATAGTTGGCAACCATGATCAGCAGGAAGGAGAGAACCACCGATCTGGTTGTCGACTCGCCGATTCCCCGTGCACCACCACTGGTCTTAAAACCGATGTAACATCCGACATGACCGATAATGCCACCGAAAACCATCGCCTTTAGAAGCCCCTTGAAAACCTCCTTATAGCTCAACGCACGGATCATGTTGTCGTAGTAAACACTAAAAGGAACATTGATTTTCGGATTAACCTCCGCGACGATACCACCGCCGATGATGCCGACGATAATGGCAAAGACAACCAGAGCCGGCACACAAAAAAGACAGGCAATCAATCTCGGCATGGCCAGGTAGCGAACCGGACTGATTTCCAGGGTTTTCAGCGCATCGATCTCTTCGTAAACCTGCATGGCTCCAATTTCGGCTGCCATTGCAGAGCCGATTCGGCCGGCGACCAGCAAGCTGGTCATAACCGGCCCGAGTTCCTTGACCATCGACACGCCAACGATGGCTCCTATAGCTTCCTGGGAGCCATAAAGCGCCAGCTCGGTACCCGTCTGCACAGAAAGCACCATCCCCACAAACAGGGCGACCAGCATGGAAATCGGCAGTGTGCCGACGCCGATCAGGTTCATCTGGCGAAGGATGCTGGTCAGATTGCGCGGTGCTTCCTTGAAATAGTAGAGTGTCTGGCAAAGCAGTTCCAGCATCTCACCGAGACCCTGCGCAACATTAAGCAGTTTACTTCCCAAAATAGTTAAAAACCGCATAAAACACTCATCTCACATCTGTTCAGGCAGTGATTCATTCCATCGGAAGCCCCAGGGCAGGAAAAAGAGACTGAGGCGTTTGCCTTGCGCATTGTCGCGGTAGCTGACCAGTCCCTTAAACAACCGGACAGCTGTGTGGTCTGCAGACTCCTTGCGATATTCAACGAACGGAAAAAGTTCCCAGGCAAGTTTTTCACTCTGCCTCTCATACCAGTAAAGATTCCAGAGCAGACTGACGACAGAGTTGCCTTGTTGATCCCATTTCTGCTGGTAAATTCGCCATAAAGGTGACCACAAACGCTCAATCGACTGGTTGTTGGGGAAAAACGGTTCGATCAACGAAAAAACGTGCAGATGGCTTACACTGTTATCCCTGTTGTAACCAAAGAAAGGCCAGAAATCGATACGACGTGTTGAATCGCCCGTCTCCAACTTGGTTTCATGCCGATCAGAATAGAGGAAGAAAAGGATGCGATCACGGCGGCTCTCAATCAGCTCGGTCTGCATCTCCTCTATCTTGTAGATTGGCCAAAGATACCATCTCTGTCTCTTTACATCCAAGGTTTCATCAGCAAAAAACGGCAGTATTTTTAAGCCGTGATAGGTGTCGCCTCTGGTAACACGTACGAGTGGCCATGGCGCGTTCCACACCGTATAGCCCTTCACGCGGTTTTCCGCTTTGGAGAAGAAAGGCCAGAGAACAGCCCGGTAAGAGGTTTCCGGTGACTCCCTGTCGACATAGAACGGCAAGGCCGCTTTCATCTCCATTGGGTTGTCGCTGTCAAGTCCGACAGCTTCAGAGAAAAAAATCGGCCAGAGGTAAAACTTCTTGCGGTAGACGCCCTCTTTTCTGCTCTGTCCATAAATCGGCCAGAATTTGTATCCGGATTCATTCTCACCGGTTATTCTGGCAAAAAACGGCCAGAGGATATTATCAATCCGCGTGGTGCCGCGCTCAGTGCGGCCGTACAAAGGAAAGAGGGTAAAAGAGATGCGCTCGCGGCCAAACCAATTATAGAGTTTGCCGCCAAACGGGAAAAAAGCCGTGTAACGACCCTGCTCTTCATCGCCATAGAAGAGAAAGGGGAACAGGTAAGAACGATTGTTGCTGCCTGTTTCACGTTCGCGAAAATCATAACTCAGCAAATGGAGGAGGTGGAAACTCGATGAGTCCTGATCTCTTTTGTGGCTGAAAAGGGGATAAAGAACATCGGTACGAGACTTGCCCTTGTCATCAACCGCCCGATAGAAAAGGGGACGCAAGGCGTATTCGGTTTCAATCCGCTTGGTTTCGTATTTCAGTATCGGACCCAACAGATGAAGGCTTTGGTAGTCGACGGCTTTTGAGGCACGGTAATCAACAATCGGCCATATCGTCGCCAGAGTGGCCTCGTCTGCAAATGCAGGCGTTGCATTCCAGCCTGCAGTGAGCAGCAGTAAAAGCAAAAAGGTACGTTTCATTTATAAAACCAGGTAGATAGAGACGATCTAAAAACACTTGAATATAGCATGGTGACATCAGTTGGACAACTGAAAGAGGATTCTTCTAGCAGCCGGTAGAATGTCAGATCGCTTCAAGGACTTCGCGCGCCAGAGAATGATCAGGGTATATCTCAAGCGCCTGGCTCAGAGCAGCCAGGGCACCGGCGCGATTGCCGATTCTGTTGCGGCACATCCCTAACAGACAGAAGAAGTCAGCCGATTTGAATTCGGTCATGAAATAGTTGTCCTCTTCCAGGCGCTCCAGCAATGCCGTTGCCTGGAGATAATCTTTTTCGGCATAAAGCTGCATAGCCTCGCCGATTTGTTCCAGATCATCTATCAGCGGATGGTCGGGAAAGCCTGTTTTGACACAAGCTTCAATCCGTGCCTCAATCCTGTCTGCAGTCTCCTGATCGGAAAGCGTTCGCCGCAATCGGTCAAACTTGCTGATTGCGGCAGGATAATCCCCGAAAAGGATGTCGACTTGTGCGAGCAGGTTGAGGGTTGCATGATCATCTGTTTGCAGCTTCAGCAAATCCTGCCCGTAACGCATGGCATTCAATAGATGACTACGCACCTGCAGGAGTTCGGTAAACGTCATCGCCAGTTCGTAGAATCCCTGAGAAAGCTGCCAGAGGAGGCCAGCGTTGTCAGGCTCGAGCAGACGCAGAATCTTGAGATACGTGAGCTTGCGAAACACGTAAGCAGGATCGACTTGTTTTTTATCGAGCATGACCACTTGAGCCGCCAGGTCTGCCAAAAAATGTGCATAGCCGGCACGCAGGAGTTGCGCGTAGTCGGTATTATGCAGACAATCGGGAAACTGACGCAGGTAATCGTAAATTCCTTCACCAATCGCATTGTCACTCGGGTCACCAGGATCGCCGGTCATATCCCTGAGTTTGATCGGCAGGGGGATTTGCGGCAGGACAATCGGTTTTTGCTCGGGACCGACATGAATGGTCCGATCGGCAGGCGGCAGCCAGAGGGTGAAATGCTGCGGATCGAGATTATTTCTGTTGGGATCGTTCGAGTAATCAGTCATATCGATGCAGTCCTTGATTCGAGCTTGTCCAGTTTCAGCAAAACTGACCAGGAGTTGAAGTGGTCGATGCAGGTCAACCCGGATGGATAAGACAACGATATTATAAAAAAAGCGGAGCCATGAGGCTCCGCTGCCATCTTCCTCGGAAGATGCAAGATGGTACGCCCAGGGGGATTCGAACCCCCGTCGCCGCCGTGAAAGGGCGGTGTCCTAGACCAGGCTAGACGATAGGCGCATACAACTATGTAAAGGGTTGCCCCTTGTTACCTGGCAGGGGTGGGAGGATTTGAACCCCCGAATGGCGGAATCAGAATCCGCTGCCTTACCGCTTGGCGACACCCCTAAAGCAGGGTGTATTTAACAAAGTTGTCAAGGTGAGTCAAGCTATTTCGTAACTGGAAATCGCATAATATAGATATCAGCGGAGCGATGCAAGCGCCTTTTGCAAACGCGCCACGACAGCGTGCTGACCGAGGACTGCGACCACCTCATAAATACCCGGACTGACAGTGCTTCCGGTCAGCGCGACACGCACGGTTGGGCCGATCTTGCCGAGTTTGAGACCGCTTTCCTGCATGACGTTCTTAAATGCCCCTTCGACATCTTCGACATCGAATTTTGCCAACGCCCCCAGGTGTTTGATCAACAGCTGCAGAATTTCACGCTGTTCAGTATTGAGGAATTTTGCCGCGGCCTCTTCATTGTAAGCGGTCGGGGCCTCAAAATAAAACCGGGCTCCTGCTGCCATCTCGACCAGGGTCTTGGCGCGATCCTGCAGAGTCTTGACCACTTCACTCATATCTGGTCCGTCGCCGACTGCGACCCCCTGCTCTTCGAGCATTTCAGTGACCAGTCGGCCCAGACGCTCCGGGTCGCCAGTCTTGATGTAGTGCTCATTCAGCCATAACAGCTTGTCCGGGTTGAACACGCCGGCGGAACGGCCGACATTATCGAGACTGAATTTCTCTATCAAATCGGCCATGGAGAAGATTTCTTCGTCACCACATGACCAGCCGAGACGCACCAGGTAATTGACCATGGCTTCCGGCAGGAAACCCATCTCTTTGTAAGCCATCACCGACGTGGCGCCGTGACGTTTGGACAGGCGCTTCTTGTCGGCGCCCAGGATCATCGGCACATGAGCAAACTCCGGGACTTTGTAGCCAAGAGCCTTAAACATCGGGATTTGGCGCACGGTGTTGTTGACATGGTCATCACCACGGATGACCAGGTTGATTCCCATCTCGGCATCATCGATAACAACGACGAAATTGTAGGTCGGATTACCGTCGGTGCGCTGAATAATCAGATCGTCGAGTTCAGCATTGTCCACAGTGATCCTACCCTTGATGCGATCAACAAACGCAGTGTTGCCCTCGCGAGGCGTTTTGAAGCGGATCACGCAAGGCGCATCGGGAGAATCGCTTCGTTCGCGGCAGGTGCCATCGTAGCGAGGTTTGCCGCCACTTGCCATCGCTGCTTCACGTTTGGCGTCAAGCTCATCTGTGGTGCAGTAGCAACGATAAGCCAGACCCGACGCCAGCAACTCATTCACTTTGTTTTTGTACAGATTATAACGATCCGATTGATAGAAGGGTCCTTCATCATAGCTGAGTCCCAACCAGTCCATCGCCTGCAGGATGGCATCAACCGACTCCTGAGTGGAACGACCCACATCGGTATCTTCGATCCTCAGCACAAAAGTGCCCTGCTCTTTCCTGGCTAGAAGGTAATTGAACAGGGCGGTGCGGGCACCGCCAATATGCAGATAACCGGTCGGACTCGGGGCAAAACGAACACGTAAATCAGACATCAAGTGGCTCCAGAAGGTTATAGTCGAACTTATCAGATTGCAACTGCTGTCGAATTTTGCTTATACAAAAATAAACGGTTCTATAACCCCAAAAAAGGTTTAACGCGGAGATGCCGAGTACGCAGAGTAAAAA
>JAVVDT010000091.1:0-8821 GCA_032250875.1 Desulfuromonadales bacterium
CGAACATGGTCAGGCAGAACGGACAGTTGGACAGCAGCGTCGGCGCCCCGGTCTCCACGGCCATTCCCACCCGTTTGATGTTGATGCGCTCACCGAGCTTCTCCTCAGCCATGATCCGTCCTCCCCCGGCGCTGCAGCAGAAGGCTTCAGCGCGGTGCTTGTCCATTTCGACAATTTGACCGCCAGCGGCTTTCACCAGGGCACGTGGTGCATCATAAAGATTGTTGTGACGGCCCAGGTAGCAGGAATCGTGATAGGTACAACTCAATGCTTCGGCATTGAGCGTGAGCTTGCCGGATTTAAGCAACTGCTCCAGAAAGACGGTATAGTTTTCGACCTCGATCTCGAAACCAAGGTCCCGGTAATCCTTGGCCAGCGTATTGAAGCAATGGGGACAGCTCGTCACTACCTTCTTGACGTTATAGCCCTTGATCAGTTCGATATTTTCAAGAGCCAGGGACTGGTACAGATATTCGTTGCCCATCTTGCGCATCGGCTCGCCGCAGCATTTTTCTTCCTTGCCGAGGATGCCGACCTTGATGTCGGCGGCCTGGCAAAGCTTGACAAAGCTCCTGGCGATTTTGATATTGCGTTTGTCAAAGGAAGCATAGCAGCCGACAAAGTAAAGAATATCCACATCGGCATCTTCCGATAACGGTTTAATGCCTATCTCTTCGGCCCATTCGCCCCGTGTAGCATAACCCATACCGAGAGGGTTGCCGTTCACTTCGGTCTGTTCCATGGCGGTCATCACCTCTTCGCCAGGGAACTCCCCTTCCATCAGCACCATGTTGCGACGCATATCGATGATCTTCTGGACATGCTCGATGCTGGCCGGGCAGATCTCCTGGCAAGCAAAGCAGGTGGTGCAGGCCCACAAGGCATCCTTGCTGCAGGTTTCAATCAGGTTGGCCTGCGGCTTGTCAAAAGCCACTTCGCCAACCTGGTTGACAATCTTCATCGGCGAAAGCGGCTTGTCGGTGTTGTGTGCCGGGCAGCGGTCCTGGCAGCGCTTGCACTGGGTGCAGGCGTCGGCATCGAAGATGTCCTTCCAGGTCATGTCGGTAATGGCGGCGGCACCAAAGCTCTCGGCCTCTTCATCGTCCATGTCGAGACTGACCAGCTTGCCGGTGGGACCCCGATCGGCAAACAGATAATTCAGGCTGGTGGTGAAGATATGCCGAAGCTTGGTGTAGGGGATCACGACGATAAAAGCCATCACCAGCAGCAGATGGAACCACCAGGTGAGTTGATGCACGGAGCGCAGGCTCTCTTCTCCAAGGCCTGCCATGCCCTTGGCAAAGACCAGGCCGACCGGCGACCAGTAGGCCAGGTAGGTCCCCATTTCGGTGACCGCCATGCGCGCCCCTTCGATCACGAAGCCGCTGACCAGGATCACGAACAACAGACCATGCATGATGGCGTCGTCCTTTATGGTCTCAAGCCCTTTCGGGCGCACAAAATAACGCCGCACAAAGAGTCCGCCGAGCATCACGATCGCAACCAGTCCAGCCACATCCAGAACCACGGAAAACAACAGATAGAAATTGCCTTTAAGGAACTTGACGTCGAACAGCGGGTCGGTGAAGTCGGCCTGAACCACGATCAGGCAGGTGCCGACAAACAGCAGGAAGAAACCCCAGAAAAACGCGCCGTGGGCCCAACCAGGCCCCTTGGCGCGACGCAGGACCTTGCTCTGCAGCAGAACATTCCTGACCATGCCGAGAATGCGCTCAGGCAGGTGATCGAGCCGGTCCAGCGCTTGACCCTGCCGATAGACCCTGATGCGCTTCATGAATACGCCGACCAGTATGGCGATTGAGACAAAGGTCAGTAGATACATGGGCAGCAAGGTGCCTATCCCATCGCCGACGTTCCAGTAGATTTCCCGGGTAAATTGCATTTTGGACCTCATTAAGCGCTTGCCCTGTCAGAGCAAGAACCGCTCGTTTCCAGGTGGCGAACTTGTATTATTCGTAGCTGTAGAAACCCTGGCCGCTTTTTCTGCCGAGACGTCCGGCTTCAACCATCTTGACCAGTAACGGACAGGGGCGATACTTGGGATCCTTGAAGCCGTCGTAGAGGACTTCCATGATCGCCAGGCAGGTATCGAGGCCGATAAAATCGGCCAGGGTCAGCGGACCCATGGGCTGATTGGTGCCAAGCTTCATGCCCTTGTCAATATCCTCTGCCGAGGCCACCCCTTCAAAGAGAGCGAAGGCCGCTTCGTTGATCATCGGCATGAGGATACGGTTGACGATAAAGCCTGGATAATCGGCGGAAACCGCCATCTGTTTGTCCAGTTTTCCCACCAGGGCGCCGATGGCAGCAAAGGTCTCCTCACTGGTAGCCAGGCCACGGATCACTTCGACCAGTTTCATGACCGGCACCGGGTTCATGAAGTGCATGCCGATCACTTTTCCCGGGCGTTTGGTCACTGCGGCAATCCGCGTGATGGGGATGGAGGAGGTGTTCGAGGCCAGAATAGCATCCGCTTTAAGTAACCCGTCGAGTTTTTTAAAGATATCGAGCTTGAGAGCTTCATTTTCACTGACCGCCTCGATGGCCAGATCGCAATCGGTCAGATCTTCCATCACCATGGTGGTCCTGATTCGCCCGATAATGACCGGAATGGCGGTGATGTCGATCAGCCCTTTGTTGGCCTGGCGCTCAAGGTTCTTGCCGATGCCGGCCAGCGCCTTCTGCAGCTGGGATTCGGCAATGTCATAAAGCACGACCTCATATTCCTGCTGGGCTAAAACGTGGGCAATGCCGCTGCCCATCTGTCCGGCGCCCAGAACTCCGACTCTCTTGATCATGGTTGGCTCCTCAACTGTTCATGATTTTCGTGTAAATTCCCGACTAAAATCTTTCATGGCTGATCTTTTTTTCGTTTCATAGTACAGCCGGATTTGCAGCCGTCTTATGGCTCCTCTTGCAAGTTCCTAGCCCTTGATGATACGGGGCAGGAGCATCTGGTGCACCGGGGTGATCGATTTGGGATTCTGGTAGTTGGCCCCGGTGAAGGCCTTGATGTATTTGCGCAGCTCGGGCAACGAGACGATCTCGTCGACAAAGCCGGTCCTGGCGCAGTAAGCCGGCCGTGACTTGTCCTGATAATCCTGGATCATCTGGTTCATTTTCTCCAGCGTCGGCGCGAGATCGTTGCCGGCTTCGCTTTCCTTGACCAGGCGGCGGGCATAGGACGCCGCAGCGGCGGTTTCACCGTGCATGACATAGATCTCTGTGAGCGGGGTGCCGAGGGTGAAGGCGTTGTTGTTGTTCGCCTGCGGTCCGCACATGATGTAGTGGGCCGCGGCGGTGCCCTTGCGCAGGACGACGCACATCATGGAGAGCTCGGTCTGCTCGATGGAGTAGACCAGCGACTGGCCCAGGGCGAGCAGCTCCGCTTCTTCGGCGAGATCGCCGACATCGATACCGGTGGTATCCTGCAGCCAGACGATCGGCAGGTTGTCACGACCACACAGGGTGACAAATTCGCTCTGTTTGATCAGCCCCTCACGGTAATGCTTGCCGCCGACGCCGGGATATTCCCCTCCGGCATATTCCGGATAGCCGGGAAAGACACCCTGCTGGTTGCCGATAAAGGCGACCGGGAAACCGTCAATCTTGGCGATGCCGGTGAAGACCTCACGCCCGTAGTCGGGCCGGTATTCCATGAATTCACTGTTGTCGGTCAGGCGTGCCAGGATCTGCACGGCATCGTAGGGACGTTTCTGATTTGCAGGGAGGAGCATGTTGAGATCCTCGACCGGCAGCTTCGGCTCCGCGGGTTCGGCAACCCGGAACATGGTCGGATCGTAAGCGGGCATCATGCGCATGTACTCCTTGATGCCGTCGAGTACGCCCTGCTCGGTATCATGGACTTCGCGGAAGTAAGCGGTCTGGTCGAAGTGGGTCTCCACCCTGCCGGGAACCTTGCCCTTGAAGTTTTTGGTGCCCTCGATGAGTGCCTGAGCGGCTTCTTCATCGATGTATCCCTTGGGATTCATGCCACCGACAATGCCGGCGCCGCCGACAGCGATGTTCGCGTCCTTGTGGGCAAGCAGGATGGTGGGGCTGATTCCCTGGTAGCCGCCACCGGCCGGATTGGTGCCGTAGATGCCGTTGAGGATCGGGATCCCTAGATGGTTGAGGTCGGCGTGACGGTAGAAAGGTGCGCCACTGGAACGGCGTCCGGCATAGACAGTTTCCTGTTCCATGAGTTTGACGCCGCTGCAGTTGGTCAGCCACACCAGCGGCACGTTCAGCCGCTTGGCCATGTCGGTCACCATGAGAATGTTCTCGGCCTGGCCGGCGATCCAGGCTCCGGCCATGACCTTGTTGTCAAAACCGATAATGACCGCCCAGCGCCCCTCGATCTTGCCGATGCCGTTGACAACCCCGGTGCAGCCTTCCTCGTTGTCCTGAGGATTGTAGAGGGTATGCAGAGGACACCAGGTGCCTGCATCGACCAGGTAGTCAAGGCGGTCGTAGATGGTCATGCCGCCGCGCTGGTGAATCTTCTCGGCGGGGATGCCGGAATTTTTAACCCGTTGAACTTCCTGGGCAAGAATTTCCTCCTGTTCCCTGACAAGATCAACGTTGGCCTGGGAGCGGCGGATCTCTCCGTCTCTGAGTTCCTTGCCGATCTCCGGCATTTTCTCGAAGTACGGGCGCAGCGGTGTTTGTTTGCGTGTCATGGTAGAATCCTTTCTTGCTGTTGAATGAACAGAAGATCAAAAAGCTCGGTTCTACAACCAAAAAAAAGGTTTTGATTGCCACAAAGGATCAAAGGCACCAAGTAACTAATTTAAAGGAGTAAACCTCAATATTCCCTGTCTCGTGACATGACTGTATGAAGAAAACTCAAAACTTTACTCCGTGTTTTGGTGCCTTGGTGGCGAATCTTTGTTTTGGTTATAAGTCCGTTATTTTTTGTGTCACGATTTTGAACGCTTAATCGATGATGACCAGAACATCCCCTTCATTCACCGAGTCACCTTCTTTGACTCTGACTTCGCTGACAGTGCCGCCATCGTCGCAGTAGATGGGGGTTTCCATCTTCAGGGCTTCAAGGATGATCAGTTCATCGTCCAATTCGACTTTATCGCCCACGGCGATGAGGACTTTCCAGACGTTCCCGGCAATTGGTGCAAGCAGTTCAGGCATTGGCTTTCTCCTCTTTTTCTGGTGGTTTTAAGTCTCTTCTAGGAGGCTGTCGGACTATCCAAGGTTTTTCAGCAGGATGGCAGCGGCCACCACTGTTCCGATAACACCGGCCACGTTCGGGCCCATGGCATGCATCAGCAGATAATTGCGCCGGTTGGCTTCCGAACCGACCTTATGCACGCAGCGCGCCGCCATGGGCACGGCTGAGACGCCTGCCGCGCCGATCAGCGGATTGATCTTGTTCTTGAGGAACAGATTCATGATTTTGGCCATGATCAATCCCGCTCCGGTACTAACTATAAAAGCAAACAGGCCGAGGAAGAAGATGAACAGGACCTTGGGACTGAGGAAGGTGCCGGCGGTCATGGTGGCTCCGACCGAAAGTCCGAGAAAGATAGTGACAATGTTCATCAGTTCGTTGGAGGCGGCTTTACTCAACCGCTCGACGACGCCCGACTCTTTGAAGAGGTTGCCGAGCATCAGCATCGAGATCAGGGGCGCTGCCGTGGGGACCATCAGCATAATGGCCATGGCGGTGACAATGGGAAAGCAGACTCTTTGCAGTTTGCTGACGGGACGCAGTTTGCCCATCACGATCTTGCGCTCGTGCTCGGTTGTCAAAAGCTTCATCATCGGCGGCTGAATGATCGGTACCAGCGCCATGTAGGCGTAAGCCGAGACCGCCGTAGCGCCGAGCAGATGCGGGGCGAGCTTGGAGGTCAGGAAAATGGTGGTCGGCCCGTCGGCGCCGCCGATAATGGCAATGGACGCGGCTTCCTGGAGATCGAAACCGAACAGCACGGCCGCAAAGAAGGTGACGTAGAGCCCGGCTTGAGCGCCGGCGCCGAGTAGCAAGGTCTTCGGGTTGGCGATCAGCGGGCCGAAGTCGATCATCGCGCCCAGGCCGAGAAAGATCAGCGGCGGAATGATGTCCAGCTCAATCCCGTAGTGGTAAAAGAACCAGACCAGACCGTGCTCGGGCTCCATAAGGAAGGTCAACGGCAGGTTGACGATGAGGATGCCGAAGGCGATCGGCAACAGCAGCAGAGGTTCATACTGTTTCTTGATCGCCAGATAGAGCAGTACGAAAGAGACCAGCCACATTACCAGGTTGCCACCGGTGAGGCTGACGGCGCCGCTTGAATAAATCAGATCCTTGAGTATGTCGAGCATGACGTATCCTCTTAGTCTTTCGATGGAGCTGTTGGCGATTTCGGCTCAGGTGACGATTCTTCACCTTTGCCGAAATTCTCGACAAAGTCGATGATCCTGGTGCTGAGCTGGGTCAGGATCTGCAGCAGAATCATGACCACAAAGACGCCGATAATGCCGGTTGCGAAAACTTCCATAACTTTGGACCAGTCGGTCTCCATCGTTGACTCCTCTGACAGTAATCCCTGTGTTCGCTTGATCTTCTGCGCAAACCTCTGTTAGCGGTTGGCGACATCCCCCATGGCGATGCCGGCGATGATGGTCTTTTGAATGTTGCTGGTGCCTTCGACCACCCGCAGCGACTGGGCATCGCGCAGGAAACGCTCAGCAGGATATTCAGTCGAAAAACCGTAGCTGCCAAAGATCTTCATCGTATCGCTGGCGGCATGAACCGCGGCCTCGGAGGCGAAGAGTTTGGCAATGGATGTCTGTTGCTGGTTGGGCAGCCCTTGATCCTTGAGCCATGCGGCCCGGTAAACAAGCAGCTTGGCGGCCTCATGTTCGGCAACCATGTCGGCGATCTGGGCCTGGATCATCTGGTAGGAGCCGATCTTCTTGCCGAACTGGGTGCGATCGTTGGCGTAGCCGATGGCAGCGTCGATGGCGCCTCCGGCGATGCCGAGAGCTCCGGCGCAACAGCTGATCCGCGTGTTGTTGAGCTGCCACATGCAGATCTGAAAGCCCTGGCCGACTTCACCGAGAACAGAATCCTTGGGAATCTTCGCCTTGCTGAAGGCGATTTCGCCGGTGGGGGCACAGTGCAGCCCGAGTTTGGTCTCGATAGGCGCGGTGACAATGCCTTCATTGTCTTTGAGGTTGACGATGAAGCAGGTCATCCCTTTGTACTTTTTGCTCTTGTCGGTATAGGCGTACACCAGACCCCAGTCGCCGACGTGCGCATTGGAGATCCACATCTTCTGACCATTGAGCTCCCAGTGATCACCGCAATCGGTGGCCGTGGTACCCATGCCGGCTACATCGGAACCGGAGTTGGGCTCGGTGATCGCAAAGAATCCGCAGTAGTCCGCGTTGACCCAGGCGGGAATGAAGTGCTGCTTCTGCGCCTCGGTTCCGAACTTGTTGACGGTTACGGCGGGTCCGATGTTCTGCATATTAAAAGGCAGGCGCCAGGAACCGCTGACCTTGGCGATCTGCTCGGCGAGGAGCACCGATTCGAGAAAGCCGAAGCCGTTGCCGCCATACTCCTCGGGCAGGGCACAACCGAAGAAACCGAGCGAGGCCATCCTCTTGACCAGCTCGGGGCGGTACCTGTGATTTGCCTCATCGTCTTTGAGGTTGGGCAGGATTTCCTTTGCGGCGAAATCCCTGGCCATCTCCTGCATCATCCGTTGTTCGTCCGTTAATCCGAACTGCATATGAACCTCCTGAGCGAAACTATTGGGTGTTTGTCATCTGCCGCATCTCGCATGTTGCAGATTCCTAAAGATTTTCAAGTCGCCGGCTGATTTCGACCAGCCGTGGTCCGATATCTTTCTCGAACTTTTCAGCGCTGAGTTGCCAGGACGGCCCTCCGCAGTTGATGGCCAGCACAGAGCCGTCCGCCTGGATCAGGGGAACGGCTATGGAATTCACATTTTCGCGCCAGTCTCCCAGGGAGAAGCAGAAGCCTTTCTCGCGGTAGTCTATGGCTCCCTGATCGATTCCTGCCTTGATCTTTGGCCACTCCGCTTTCGGTGTGGACTGACGGATCCGGGCGACCAGCTCAGCCCGTTCTGCTTCTGGCAGACCGCAGAGCAGGGCCCGACCCATGGCCGTGTTGGCGATGCGCGTGCGCGCGCCGACATCGATGCGCAGGGCAATCATGTTGGCACGGGCAACGCAGTTTTCCAGGTAGACCATGTGCAGACCGTCGCGGGCCGCCAGGGATACAGAGGCTTCTACATTGTCGGCCAGTTCCTGCATCAGCGGACGGGCGGATTTGAGGATGTCGAGATTGCCGAGCATGGAGTAGCCGAGAGAGAGAACGGCCGTGCCCAGACTGTACTGATTGAAACGCTTGGAGTGGTTCAAATAGCCCAATGTCGTCAGGGTATTGGTCAGACGAGAGACCGTCGCTTTGGGCAGGCCCGTGCGCTCGGCGATTTCCTGGTTGCCGAGAAATCGATCTCCCTGTCGGAAGCAGCGCAGCACGCTCAGACCTCGCGCCAGGGCAGTGACCACTTGAGGCTCTTTCTTCTCAGAGATGGTTTTGTCCTCATTGCTCATGCTTATCTCTCGATGCAGATTTCCGGTCAACTGGTCTTCCTGTTGGAAGGGTCGTTGTTAAGTTAGTCGCAACTTTACATGATGCAAAATGGCTAGTCAACACTTTTTTGGAATTTAATTCCACTCTACGGAATTGGTATGATGCATAAATGGATCAGGAAAGGATTGCCTAGAGTCGGGGAACGAGGGCATTGACGATTCGATTTACTGT
>JAVVDT010000092.1:0-8771 GCA_032250875.1 Desulfuromonadales bacterium
ATAATAAAACCCGATTGCTCAGAAGGTTTTTAATGCATCGAATCCATCTTAGCAAGATGATTCTGCAAATCCACTGCCTGATTGTCGGTACAAGTTCCTGTGCCGCGTCCTGCCGGGTTTCAGGTCTCGAGTCGTTTGGCGACAATGATTTCAAGCTTGGGAACGACTTTTGCTAGGAAGTTGTCGGAAGCAAGCGAGGTGTTTTATTGCGCTCCTTAGAGCCTTCAACGCAGACGCCAGTCGGTCAGAAAGCTGTCCCATACACATCAACCAGACAGAAACCTGACCTTCTCCGGAATTGATGCACTCGCAAATACTCATGGAATGACTAAGCCATCGGAATTGACTCATGAACGATTTAGCAAACATGCTGTTTGAACTGGTCAAGGCGATCGGCGAGGAATTCCTCTATATCCTTCCTTACCTGGCGGTCGGTGTCCTTTTCGAAGCCATCATCCGTACCTTCAAATGGCACGTCAAGATACGCAGGGCTTTAACGCACTACGGTATTCTGGCTATCCCGATGGCAACGCTGCTCGGCGTCGCCAGTCCTCTCTGTGCCTGTGCAACCCTGCCGCTGGTGATCTCCCTGCTGGTTGCCGGCCTGCCCCTGGCCCCGGCCATGGCCCTGCTGGTGACATCGCCATTGATGAGTCCGGCATCTTTTACCATGCTTTCCGGAATGCTGGGCAGCAGCTGGGCGCTGACTGTGCTGGTCTGTGCTGTCTTGCTCGGTCTGTTCGCTGGTTATGCGACCCACTTTCTGCGTAAAAAGGGTTTTGCAGAAGAAGACATCTTCCGCAGGGCGCTACCGCCGGGAGATTTCCACGATCCGGATTACCCTGTTGAGCAGTTGCGTTGCGAATGCGGCCAGCAACTTTCGCATCGCGTCGATCGTTGCACCCACAATAAATTCCTGGTGTTTCTCGCGCGCTTCTGGGAAGGCAGCCTGAAGATCAGCAAGTTTGTCTTGATCGGTCTGGTCGTCGAGGTGGTGGCCTTGCTCTTTATCCCCAACGGCTGGATCACCGGACTGCTTGAAGGCCAGGGGATTGCCTCAATCTTTATCCTGACCATCGCGGCCATTCCGCTGCACCTGCCGCAGGTGACCGCTGCTTCGATGCTGTTCGGTTTTTATCTCCCCGATCCGGGACAGGTGATTCCACTCGCCAAAGGCGCCGGGATCGCCATGCTGGTTGGCGGGCCGGTCACGGCGCTTCCGGTTATGGCGGTGTTTATCTCCATGTTCAAGCCGCGCGTGTTATTCCTTTACATCTCACTCTGTGTCGGCGGCACGATTGCCCTGGCGTTGATTTTCCGCGCTTTACCAATCAGCATTTAGTTCGTGTTTATCCGGGTATCCTGGATAGCAACAGCGCAGTTTCCGCTCTGGAAACCATCCTTTTCCGGACAAAAACCAGTTCTGTACCTTGCCATCCGGTCTCTCCTGTGTTAACAGTGCGCAACTTTATCAATTATCCGAATATGGAAAGGACACAGCATGGCTCAGGCAATTAAACAAGTGAAACCGGGCGACCGGGTCAAAATCAACTTTAACGGGACACTGGAAGACGGTACCCTCTTCGATACGACTTACGCAACAGGTGCATGTGACGACGATGACTGCGGTTGTGACGATGACGGCGGCATTTGCGAGGACGAGGATTGTGGCTGTGGCAGAGAGAGCGGCCCGATGGAACTGGAAGTCGGTGCAGAAGACTTCTTTCCCCAGATTGAAGAGGCGCTGATCGGTATGTCGCCCGGCGACAAAAAGACGCTCACTATCCTTGCAGAAGACGCTTTCGGCGAATACGATGCGGAGATGATCTCCACTGTTCCGCGCAGCCAGTTTCCCGATGAACTCAAGCCGATGATCGGCGACGATCTCGAGCTGGTCAACGACGATGGTGAAGGGATGGTGGTCACGGTGATCGAAATGGATGATGTCGAAGTCACGCTCGATGCCAATCACCCTCTGGCCGGTGAAGATCTGACTTTCGAAGTGGAACTGGTCGAAATCCTCTAGTGCCCTGTAACCTATAGGATTTCGCAAGATAGCGCAGGGATTTGGCGGGTCAGCAAGGCGCGCCTTCAGCTTACCAGCCGTAGCTACTCAGCTGAAGGCGCAACGCCGCTGACGCGGCAAAGAACAAGCTAGGTGCGAAAGATTATGGGTTACAGGGTACTAGTCCGACGTACTATCAATGAGCTTAAACAGGGGCACCCGTTCTGCTGGTGCCCCTGTCCTTTTGTCGAAATGTTGCTATTGAGACGTCTTCGTGAATGACTGCGGAACCTCTTCGTTTCTCGTTCCATGTTGCGCGTCCCAGGCTTTTTGTTTCTCATGCAGGAAATCGATAAGCAGCTCCACCGTTTGAGAGAGATCCTCTGGCACATCGGCAATCCCCTGCAGGCTGGTTGACAAGCGCCTGGCAGCCATCAGCGCATTGCGATGCTGGTGGACGGCCTTTTGCTCAGGCTGGTGACTGTGTGTCAGATCGCGGAACTGTTTGACGACCGCCGGGTGGCCGCGTTCTTCTTCAATAACAGCCTGACGCAGCTCGCCGTATTCCGCCATGCTGAAATGTTTCTCCTCGTCGGCCTGACGCAGCAGGTTTACGCAACGGTAGTCAGGCAGGGGGAGTCCTTCCTTGCGTTGCAGCAGCCCCGGTTCCTTGCGCTCGAGAAAACGGTAGGCGAGCAGCAGCTTCTCCGCCGTCTGCCGACGGATGCGGACTTCCCTGGTGCAGTAATCTTCGAACGATGTAAAGCCCCATTCGGAGAACCGCTTGCTGTTGCTGACTTTGGCGAGCCATTCGCCAAGTTCAACCCATGAGGATTTGAACTGTTTTGCCGTGGCGAGCACCTTGAAGCGTTCCGAGTCCGGTGACAGTTGCTGCATGAGCTGTTCGATATGTTGCGAGCCTCTGGTTTTGTTCTCCTGATCCATATTGGTCTCCTGTGGGATGGGAGAAAAGAATAGCATAATCGATATCTGTTCAGAATAATTTTGCTTTTGGTATGCTTAAGCACGGTTTAAAATGCCCGTTCGTGTTACTCAAGCAATAAGCAGAGATGGCAAGCGAGACGCATAGGTAAAGATACTTTATTCAAAATGCATCTTTTTGCGCCTTGACTGCTTTTCCTGGTGTCTTTGCAATAATCGGTTCCGAAAGGTTTATCAAGTGTCTAATAGCAAACTGTTGCGTTGCATCGTCGGTTCCGAAACCGTTCGCATGCTCAACCTCGGCCATCCCTGGGTGATCGCTGACCGCTATACCTCGCGCTGGCCGCAAGCGGCATGCGGCAGTTTGATCGAATTGGTCGCGGAAGGCGGCGAATCTCTGGGAACCGCCCTTTTTGATCCCGGTTCCCGCATTGTCGCCCGACGCTTGTCGTCTACGCTCATCGACTTCGATCATAATTGGCTGGTGGCGCGCTTGGAGCAAGCCCGCATAAGCCGCAAATGGGTCGCTTTCGGCGACACGACGGTCGCTCGACTGGTGAATGCCGAAGGGGATGGTTTGCCCGGTCTGACCGTTGATCGCTATGGTGATTTCCTGATGGTGCAGTACTATTCAGAGGCTTGGGAGAGATATCTTCCTTTGCTTGCGACCGCCTTGCGAGACGTTCATGCACCGCAGGGGATTTATAGCAAGTATCGTCCGCAGGAGACGCGCAAGCTTGCTGCCGGGAAAAAGAGCCGACCACCCCAGGGACGTCTGTTGGCCGGCAAGGCGGCACCGGATGAGCTGGTCGTTCGAGAAAATGGCCTGCTCTATCGCGTCGACCTGGTCAAGGATTTGCACACCGGGCTGTTTCACGACCAGCGGCAAAACCGTCTGGGTTTTCGTCGCTTGGCTGCCGGCTGCCGCGTGCTTAATCTGTTTGCTTATACGGGCGCTTTTTCAGTGGCCGCTGCCGCAGGCGGTGCCTTGCAGGTGACCAGCATAGATGCCGCCGGACGCTACCTGGACTGGGCGCAGAAGAATTTTCGTCTCAACGGGATTGCACCTGAAGCTCATGAATTTGTCACCGGTGACTGCTTTGTTGAACTCGATCGCCTGGCCAGGACGCAACGTTGTTTCGATATGATTCTTATGGATCCCCCCAGCTTCTCAACGACCGGCAAGAGTCGCTTTACAACCACTGGCGGTACCGCGGAATTGGTGCAGAAAGCGCTCAAGCTGCTCACGCCCGGCGGACTGCTGGTGACTTCGTCGAACCTGCAAAGACTGTCTCTGACCGACTATCTGAAAGAACTGCGCAAAGGCAGCCTGGCGGCCAGTCGCCATCTGCAAGTCGTCAAGGTATCCGGCCAGGCCGATGATTTTCCCTTTACGGCCAGTTTCCCGGAAGGTCATTATCTCAAGTACGTGGTGTCAGTCGTGCAGGATAAAATCTGAGTCGAGCAACTGTCGGTTCAGGCTGCGCTGCGCGACCTTATCCGCTGGCTCTTTTTTTTCAGGGAGATCTTCGCCGACTTGTGCCCGAAAGATGTCGCGATGGAGGAATTCATAACCGCTGAGATGTTCCTTGTCGAGAACCGGATGGCCGAGCGGCAGAATTAGGAACGGCCGGGATTGCTCGCCTCCCACTGAGCCATGGCCGCCGACCTGGTCATCGAAGCAGGCAATGCCTTCTTCGTCGAGAGCTCCAAACAGCACCAGATCGCCACAGCGTGAGCCCAGTCCGAAGCGGTGCAATTCTTCGAGCAGTACGTAGGGCGCACCATACGGCCTGAGAAAAGCCAGTTCAGTCTGAGCAAAACGCGGATTGTCAGTCACGCAGACCTTGCCTCCCTGGTGGAAAATCATCAATTCTCCTGCTTTTTCCCCCCGCGCCAGAACGAAACCAATCCCCTTGTGCTTTTGCAAAAAGCGTAGCAGCAGCGGCTGCGCCTGTTCTACTTCTTTCCAGTTGAGCGGGGCTGATGAACCGGTAATGTAGAGGTGCGCCAGGCTGCTGGAATAGGTGATGACGACTCCGCCTTGCGGGTCTATTTTGAGTGTTTCCGCTACAAGAGTCTGAATTTTATTCTGCAGATAATCCTTGGTGCGTCGATAGAGGCGATGCCGCCAGCTTTTCTGTCTGGCCTCCAGCTCGTCACGTAGATAACTGAACTGTGCCATGGTCGATTCCAGGGACCCCGACAAAACCGCGGCGTTCTGGTTGTCATGCAGAAAAGCACTGACAGCATCGCCGATCGTGGCGCCGAAACGGTTCTGAAACGGGTAACCGGGAGTCTGACCGTGGTCAGAGAGGATGACCAGCAGATAGTCGGCCCCCGGCACAAAATCCACCGCGCGAATGATTTCTCCGATACGTCGATCGATGTACTGCAGGTTCTTCAGTGCCGGCCATGAGTTCGGGCCGAAGTGGTGGGCAATCTCGTCGTAGCCGCTGTAGGTGGTATAGATGCGTGGAGTACCCGCGTAGACTTCAGCGATGACGCCGAAGGTCTGCATTTCGCGCAGAATCACATTGCAGAAGATGCGAATGAACGGGAACAGCCCCTCTTGAGTGCGCCAGCTTTTCTTGCGCCGATGATGCCATTCGTCTTTTCGGTTAGCCCAGTATTCAATAAAGGAGGCAAAAAACATGCGACAGGTACGTATGGGGTTAACCAGCAGCAGCAGAAAGAAACGGGAACCGCCTATGCGACCGAAAAGTGTTTGTGGATGGGGTGATGAGACGGTAAAAACGCTGCGTTCAGCGTCGCCATCGAGGATGTTCGAATACGAGGCGCCGCCTGCCAGAAGGCCGGTTTCTCCGGCAAACAATTTCTCCCGGAAGAGCTGAACCTGGTCCAGATCGTTGCAGGAAATAACCTGTCCGATCTCCTTCTCAAACCAGCGAAAAGCAGGGATAGCGTGGTCGCTTCCATAGAATATGGTTGATTGTGCCGCTGGTGTGGTGCTCGGCAGACCGGCACGGTACTCGACCAGCTTGTTGCCGCGACGCAGGTAACGTTCCAGATGGGGAAGATAGCCCCGGTCGAGGGCTTGCTGCAGGTAAGGGAAGGCCAGACCGTCGATCTGGATGCCGACAAAGCCTTTTTGCCGACCATCTGTCAACCGCTCCCGGCGTTCCTTGCGGAAGGGAAAGAGTTTGAGGCCGTAATAGCAACTGGACAGCCATTTGATCAGTGCGGGAGGTGCCATGGTGGGTATTATAGCAGAAGAGTGCCTGAGTTTAGAATGTTTTGGGACTGGAGGCTGGGGGCTGGGGTCTGGCCAATCTCCAGCCTCCAGCCCCCAGTCTCAGTTATTCCACCGTAACCTTCAGGATGGTGATCGCTTCCGCTGGGACATCCTGATGCATGCCTTTGTTGCCGGTCTTGACCTGACGGATCGCGTCCACTGTTTCCATGCCATCAGTCACTTTGCCGAAGACCGCGTAGCCGAAGCCTTGCGGAGTTGGTGCGGTGTGGTTGAGAAAAGTATTGTCGCCAACGTTGATGAAAAACTGGCTGGTTGCACTGTCAACAACCCCGGTTCGGGCCATGGCAACCGTACCGAGACTGTTTTTCAGGCCATTGTCGGCTTCGTTCTTGATCGGAGCTTGTTTATTGTCTTTGTCACGCATATCTGCGGTCAGGCCGCCACCCTGGATCATGAAGCCATCGATGACCCGGTGAAAGATGGTTCCTTCGTAGAAACCGGTGTTGGCGTAATTGATGAAGTTGGCGACGGTTATCGGTGCATTGGCAGCATCGAGCTCAAGAACAATGTCGCCCATGCTGGTTTCGATACGGGCGACCGGGTTGGTGCTTTCAGACATATTGAGTCTCCTTTAAATAAATTGAGGTCAGATTTGACGCAGGTATAACATGAGTCGAATGTGGCGGGCAAGCAGGGTGGGGGCAATAATGATTCAGCTCAGTTCTCGTCAGGTCTCGGTGAGGTTTTGACTGATTGAAAACCTTCTTCAGGATAGCCTTCATCGATCCAGGCAGTCATCAAGGTGTAACAGACCGCAAGCAGGACCGGGCCGATGAAAAGCCCGATGACGCCGAAAGCAATCAATCCGCCGATGACGCCGGCGAAGATCAAAAGCAGGGGCAGGTTGGCATTACGGCGGATCAAAACCGGACGCAAAAAGCCGTCCATGCCCATGACGAAGATCGACCAGATCAGCATGGCTATTCCCCAACCAATGCTGCCTTTCCAGAAAAGCCAGATAATGGCCGGGATCAGAACCGGGCCGGCACCAATTTGAGCGATCGTCAGCATAAAGATGAATGCTGTCAGCAAGGGCACATAAGGAAGGCCGACTGCGGCCAAGCCGATGCCGGCCAGGATCGACTGGGCAAGGGCCGTAATCACGACGCCCTGGGCCACCGCCCGGATCGACATGGCAGCAAGCACAGCGGCACTTTCGCCGCGCTCATCAGCAATTCGGTGGGCCAGCCGCCGTACCATAGCTGCTGCATCTTCACCATTCATATAGATCAGGGCGGTCAAAGCCAGCGTCAAGAAGAAATGAATCAGCATCATACCGAAACTGCCGGCTTGAGCAACCAGCCAGCCGGCCACATTGCGCAAGTATGGCGAGAAGCGCCTGGCGAATTCTTCGGTTTCAGTGGTCGCTGCTTTTTGCCAGAGTTCGACCGCAGAATTGCCGACCACCGGAATCTGTTCAATCCAGGCAGGAGGTGACGGGATCTTGAAACTTGTCAGCTGTTTCCCCAGGTTGGTTATCTGGGAAGCGTTCTCAACAATGGTGCCGACTGCCAGGGTAAAGGGGATGACGAAGACCAGGATCAGAAGTCCCATCATCACCATGACCGCGGCGCGTCGTCCCTTGACCTTGTTCTGTACAATGAGCAGCAGCGGCCATGTCGCTATGACGATCATGCTGGCCCAGATCAGTGCGGGCAGAAATGGTCGTATGATCCAGAAGCAGGCAGCCAGCAGGGCACCGATAAGGGTAATGGCCAAGGTACTCCTGACCAGATCTCTTTGGGACGAGTTATTCATGGCTTTGCCTGCAGACGAAGAGAATATAAATTTTCTAATGTCGATATTACGTCGAGATTGTGACACAAAGTAAAAGAGATTGCACCTGTGGATTAAACAGGTTTCGGTTGGCAGACCGATTCTGGATTGTCAGCTTTGGCGCCGCATTTGGCGCAGGAGACAGTCGGTTTTGCTGATCGTTGATCGATCTCCATCATCAGCCCTTTTTTGAAGAGCTTGCACATGTGCGTGGGATGTTTCTCCGGTTTCCAGCAGTCTATGTTTTTATCGGCCATGGTTACCTCTCCGCTCAAAACCTTGCTATTTCTGAATCATGTAGAGAGGACCTCAGCGAGCTCACGCAGAAGTTTTGCACCATCACCACGCCAAGCGCTGCCGTGCATGCACGCCAGTGTTGTCGGGTTTGTCGAAGCCAGCCTCTCGATCAACCCGCGTACGTTTTTCGTATGCGAGAAGTAATCGATCTTGTGGCGGTAAGCCTCGCTGGACCCAAGAATGTCGGTTTCTGTGATGGCGGGTAGATTTGAACCTCCCTGGGTGAACAGGTCGCCACACAGCAAGGTCGATGTCAGTTCTTCGGTCAGAAATCCACAGTCCCACGCGTGTGGTAAATGTGGCGTGTCGAGCCAACGAACAGAGTGTTTTCCCAAATGGATTAACTCATTATCGGCGAGTGCGCGGGGCGCCCGGTCGGCGAAATCATTGATCGATACCATCGCCGCCACAGAACCGCAAATAGGCACAGACTGCGGAGCAGCTGCAAGCCACTCGTTGAGCGAGCCGGATTCG
>JAVVDT010000093.1:0-8722 GCA_032250875.1 Desulfuromonadales bacterium
CCTGCAGGCACTTTGTACCCTGGGAGCCGATGCTTCGGGAATCAGGGCGGCCAGGTTTTCACGTAATCCCGGCAATTTTGGCCAACCTCTGCCGGCGGCATCGAGGGCTTGTTCAGGGGATTTGAAATGCTCGATCAGGTGCATCAGGCCGACACGACCAAGGCCCGGAGTTAACTGCAGGCGCAGCCAGGGCAACAGGCGATCCATAGGCTCCCTCCATCAGGATATGACTCAATTCAATATATTAAATAACAAGGATGGGCCGGCAACCCGGCCCATCCGGAAACATTGTACTCTGTGTCGTAAAAAAAGATTCCGGTCCTCTAGCGGGTCTTGGTCCTGACCTGATCTCCACGGTAAAGCGGCAGGTTGGTAGTGCGGGTGATCAATGCTTCGGCAAAGCCCTGACGTACCTCCAGGACAATGGCATCGCCCAGGTCGATGTCAGGAAGAATCAATTTCTTGGTCTTGTCGGCCTCTTCGGTCATTTCGCGTTGGCGGTAGAGGGCCAGTTCATGGCCGACCTGCAGTCCACTTTCCTCTCCGATATCGATAAGGATGATTTCCCACTGGCCCATGGCCAATTTGCCGATGTCATTCGCGACGATATAGCCTTCAACAACACTGTCGGCCATGATGCGGGGAATCCGGTTGGGAATCTGACGATAAGGGCGAAGCTTAGCGCCGCGTTTGATCTCTCGTAAGGCGTTCGTGACGGTTGCTACCGCCACAGAAGGCGTCACTTCTGTCACTTCTACGGTGCCAAGCTGAATCGTCTGAAAGCCGATCGCTTGATCAGAAAGCTGATAACCGATCTTTTTTTCAGCCGCTGGGTGGAAAATTTTCGGTCCGATGGCGATCAGTTCGAATACGTCTCCGGGCTTTGTGGCTGCAAGATCCGTCATTTCGAGAAACACGATATCATCCGTGACGATCATGACGCGGTTATCCACGGTATCAACCAGAGTTCCCAGGGATTTCTCTTCGCCGCTGCTGATAAAACTCTGGGCGCCACCATAGGTGGGGATCATCAAGAGCTCATCCGGAGTCATGACTGCCGCACCAACGCTGCCGTAGTCCTGGCCGACCGGGATGATCTCGATGCGGCCATCGTAGATGCGCAGTTTCTGCCCCGGATAGATCAGGTGAGGATTGCCGATGGCGGGATTGTTCGACCACAGGTTTGGCCAATAGTAAGGATCCTTGATGAAGCGCTGAGAGATGTCCCACAACGTATCGCCTTGTTTGACGGTGTAAATAATCGCCTCTTCTTTTGCGCAGGCGATGCTTGGCCAGATCATGAGCAATAAGCAAATTGTCAGGATAGTACGTTTGAGATTCATGTTTCCCCCTTGGTGGCAACCGGTCAGGGTATCACCAGTTCCTGGGCTTTTTGAGCTGCTGTGCTCTTGGGATAACGCTGGTTAAGTGTGTTAATCGTCTGCCGTGCTTTCACTGTTTCCCCCAGCTGCAGCTGGGCAAGGGCAATTTTTAAGTGCGCGTCCGGGCTTTTGGGTGCGCTTGGATAGTTATTGAGGACACGCTCAAATTCTTGAATCGCCGAAACATACTGTTGCTGGTTGAAGTAACAGTCACCCAGCCAGTATTGTGCGTTGCTGCTGTAGCTGTTGTTCGGAAAACGTCGAAGGAAGGTCTCGAAACCGTGAATGGCTTTCTGGTAGCGGCCCGAGGCATAATCGCCAAAGGCCTGCAGATAAATTTCAGTCGCTGAACCTTCTCCCTGTGCCGGTGTTGCTGCGAAATCCTGTGATGTCCGGCCCGGCAGTAGTCCGCTCTGTGCTTGAGGAGGCGACTGCCGAAGCTGGTGTATCTCTTCGGCCTGGCGTTGCAGGCGAGCTTCCAACTCTGTAACCTGATGCGACAAGTTCAAAACCTTCTGCTCTTGACTCTCCAGTGATGAGCGTAGCTGGCGCATTTCAAGCGTCAGATTTTTGGACGGGGTGATGCCGGACGGGGCCGCACATGCTGTCAGGAGTCCGAGAACCGATGCAACGGTCATAAATCTGCAAATAAGTTTTGTCATATTGTATATTTGCCGTTGTTGGAGTTTAATAATTTCCTAGAAATTATAGGCTTTCTCATGCCTTGTCAAGCGTCATGGCCGACGGCCCGGTAATCTTGCTTTGCATGAAATATGCCTTGTTGTGATAGAGTGGTCTGCACTATTTGCACTCTGGAGATCGCCTTGATGGTTCCTGAACTCCTGGCTCCGGCCGGAAACCTTGAAAAGCTCGAAACTGCCCTGCGTTATGGTGCCGATGCCGTCTATTGTGGCATCGAAAAGTTCAGCCTGCGTGCCCAGGCTGGAAATCTGACCGTTCAAGACCTGTCTCGGGCCTGTGAAACCGCCCATTCTCTGGGAAAGCGCCTTTATCTGACATTGAATGCCTTTCTGCGTCCAGATGAAGAAGTGGCGGCCCGGCAGCTGCTGGAGTCATTGCTTGCGGTTCCGGTGGATGCTTATATCCTTGCGGATCCCGGTATGCTTCATCTGGTACGTCAGGTCGACCCATCCAGAGAACTGCATCTTTCTACTCAGGCCAACACCACCAGCGGTCTTGCGGCGCATTTTTGGCAGACTCAGGGCGTCAAACGACTGAATCTGGCCCGAGAACTCAGTCTGCAGGAAATCTCTGCTGTCCGTGCGTCTGTGGGGTTGGAACTGGAAGTGTTCGTCCATGGTGCCATGTGTATGGCCTACTCCGGGCGTTGCCTGCTATCGGCGGGTCTTTCCGGACGCAGCGCCAACCGCGGAACCTGCAGTCACCCCTGTCGTTGGAAGTATGCGCTGCAGGAGGAGTCGAGACCGGGAGAGTATTTCCCGATCGAAGAGGATGAGCGGGGCACCTATATCTTCAACAGCCGTGACCTTTGTCTGATCAACCATCTACCGGACTTGATCAACGCCGGGGTTGACAGCTTGAAGATCGAGGGACGCATGAAGAGTCTTTACTATGTTGCCGTCGTGACCAGAATTTACCGGGCGGCACTTGATTCCTGGCGAGAAGATCCGGACAATTACCGGGTCGATCCAGGATGGTATAGAGAGCTTGAAGCGGTCAGTCATCGTCCATACGGCACCGGCTTTCTCTTTGATCAGGAGCATGCCTTCGTTACCTCCGGGAACAGCAACTACCTCCGGGCTTGCGATTTTGTCGGCATTGTCCAAGGGGCAGCACCGCATGGCCGCTGGTTCGTGGAAGGGCGTAATCGCTTTAAGAAAGGGGATTCCCTGGAGATAATCGGTCCGACCATGCATCAGGCTGAATTCGTCTTTGCTGAAGCTTTCAATGAACAGGGGGAGCCTGTGCCAACGGTTCAGCCCAACGCCATTGTGCGCATGGCTTTGCCGAGTGGAACACAGCCTGGTGATATGCTGCGTCGCTGGCACAGTGACGAATGACCGACAGGCTGCGGGCAATTCAGAAACACTCGCAAAAAATCATGGTTAAGCCATCAATTCAAGTCTGCCAGACCTGCTTGCTGCGGACATCACAACATGTGAGTCGGCGACCGTAAACACAGCCGGTATCGAGGCCCAGGCGTGTTTCTGTGAGGAAAGGTTTTTCATGCGGCGTGTGGCCATAAACCACGATTTTGCCCCAGTCATAGTCTGAGCTGATAAAGTCGCGGCGGATCCAGAGCAGGTCGCTGCTGTCCTGCGCCGCCAAAGGGACGCCGGGGCGCAGGCCGGCATGGACGAAAATGCAGTCTTGCGTTTCGTAATAATCGAGCAGGGTTTTTAGAAAAATCCAGTGAGACGGCGGGATCGGCCACTGGCCGTTGTTTTTGTAACTGTTCAGGGTCATTCGCCCGCCATTTATGAGAAAAGCACTCGGGTCCTGACCATCGAGATAATCACAGAACATCTGTTCATGGTTGCCGCGTAAAAAAACCGTTGCGGGAAAGGTCTCGCCGAATTTAATCAGGTAGTCGATCACACCGGCACTGTCTGGACCGCGATCAACATAGTCGCCGAGAAAAACAACCTGGTCAGCAAGAGCTGGCGCCACCTGAATCATCAGCGCACTGAGTTGTTCCAGGCAGCCGTGGATATCGCCAATCGCCAGCAGGCGTCCTTGCGTTTTTGTCTCAAGACTTTGTGTCATAGTTTCATTCTAACTGATTTTGTGTTTCTGTGAAGTGTGGTAAAGGCTTGTTTGCTTCTTATGGCCGCGGCATAATCTTTAATCGGGAGTTTCCGCACGGACACGAAATAGTTCGGTTTTTGTGAGAGAAGCAATGCGTATCAAACTGATAGGCAATCCGGTCAGTGGTGGCGATGCCCGCCCACGTATTCAGGCAGCACTGGCCGCTTTGCGCCAGCAGGGCACCGAAGTTGATCTTTACTTGACGGGTGCTCGCGGTGATGCCGGAAAAGCTGCTGAGCAAGCCTTTGCCCAAGGATATGATCGCATTGTCGTTGCCGGTGGCGACGGGACGCTCAGCGAGGTTGTCAACGGCGTCGCTTCAGCCGATCTGCCGATCGCGTTTGTGCCGCTTGGCACGGTGAACGTGTTTGCTCTCGAAGCTGGAATTCCGAAACAACTGGACGCAGCGTGTGCCCTTGCGGTGCAGGGCAATTCACGCCGGATCACGCTCGGCAAAATCAATAACGAGCTGTTCCTGTTAATGGCCAGTGCCGGTTGGGATGCCGATGCGGTGGCGTATGTGCGGCCAAACGTGAAACGGCTTGTCGGCCGTCTGGCTTATGTCGTCAGCGCTATGGAAGTGTTGTTGCTGCACCCTCCCGCACCGCTGGAGCTGATTCTGCCAGACGGGAGCCGTCATGGCGGCTTTGGCGTGGTCGTCAGCAACTGCCGTTATTACGGTGGTCGCTATGTGGTGACGCCTGCAGCCTCGATGTTCCGCGATGATCTTGAAGTCTGCCTGCTGCGTCAGGGCGGCCGTCTGGCTATGCTCAGGTTTGCTGCAACTCTTTTGCTGAAGCGTTCTCTGCGGTCGCCACTGGTTGAGTTCTTTACCCTGAGCAGAGCTGAGCTGCAAGGATCGAAGGTTTCAGTACAGGTCGATGGTGATGCCTGGGGAGGACTGCCGGTGCGGTTTGAGGCCGTGCCGCGAGCGGTCTCCATGGTTTTGCCGCCGGCTCATGAATAGTCCGACAGACTGCTGGCTCAGCCGAACAATGGAGCCGTTTAGCCTATGTTGAAAATCATATCGCGCGAGACTGTTTTTGCCGGACGTGTCCTGGATGTCGCTGTGGAAAAGCATGAGATGCCCGACGGCAGGCAGTCGGACTTTGAAATTATTCGTCATCCGGGCGGCGCCGCTGTCCTGCCGGTGTTGCCTGATGGCCGGGTCCTGCTGATTCGTCAGTTTCGTCCGACGATCGGCGAGATGATCTATGAAATCCCGGCCGGGCGTCTTGAACCCGAGGAATCCGCCGATGACTGTGCCGGTCGCGAGCTGATAGAAGAAGCTGGTTATTCAGCGGCGCAGCTGCTGCCGCTTGGGGGCCTCTGGAGTACGGTAGGCTTCTGCGATGAGTACATTCACCTGTTTTTGGCATGCGATCTCACCATCGTGGAGCAGAACCTGGAGCCTGACGAGATTATTGACCTCTGCCCCATGACCCTTGCCGAGGCTCTGGAAAAGGTCGCGAGCGGTGAAATACTCGATGGCAAGACCCAGCTGGCATTATTGCGCTTTCAATTGATCTGCAAGGAGAATGCTTTGTGACCAGCCTGGCGGGATCTTACGCTTCACCTATGCATTTGCCTTTTAACCGGACCTGTCTGGCTGAGCAGTTTGTCTTGCAGCCTCCCGCTGACGATCCGGGCGGTCCCGGCTATGGCGTACTGCTGCGTGGCAGCAAGATGCTGGTGGCAAGGCAACAGGGTCGTGTCGTGCTGCCGTTCGGGGAGTGGCACGGAAACGCTGCGTCCTACCTCGGTCGTTGGCGAGGTCAGCCCTGCCGCCTGATTGATCTGAGTGACGCAGCCGCGTTGCCGGAGAATCTTGAAATGTGCGGACTGCTGGATGAAAATCCGCAGTTGCCAATCGACCTGCTCTCCATCGGCGGGATGGGACGGATGATTCTTCACTGGCAGGAACGCAGCTGTTTCTGCGGTTACTGCGGACAACCGACAAAATGGCTGGCCAAAGAGTGGGGGCGCGGCTGCGATGCCTGTCACAACCATATGTTTCCTGCCATTCATCCCTGTGCCATTGTGCTGATAACCCGTCCGGGGGAAGTATTGCTGACGCGCAAGTCAAACTGGGCTGCCAATCGATACAGCCTGGTTGCCGGCTTTCAGGAATTCGGGGAATCGCTGGAAGAGACGGCTATCAGGGAAGTCGCCGAAGAAACCGGAGTCAAGGTCGGCAATGTTCGCTATGTCGGCAGCCAGTGTTGGCCGTTTCCGAGTCAGGTGATGGTCGGTTTTGTCGCCGATTATGTGACGGGAGACATCCGGGTCGACACAACAGAGCTGGAAGACGCCCGCTGGTTTGCTGTTGACGATCTGCCCGGATTGCCGCCCAAGCGCAGTATCGCCCGCTACATCCTTGACAAAACCCTGGACCTGGTTTGAGTGACTTTTTCAAACGGAGAGTGCATGAGTGTGGAAATTTTCAGTAAACGCTACTTTCAACTGCCGCGCGCCGAGATCGGCCATCTGCGATTCATCCTGGAAAGTTATGAAGGCCTGGCCTTCTCACGGACCCTGGACAAGTTGAGCGGCCTGGTAGAAATTGCTTATCCCCGCAGTCGCGCCTGCGATACCGAGTGTTTGCTCAAGGCCCTCGCAGCGGAGGTCGGCTTACGGGAAGTGACGGCACCAGAACAGATCCCTTCGATTTAGACCGTAATAATTTCGATCTCCGGCGGGTCAAGCAGCGCTTTCTTTACCGCACACTGATCGGTGGCGCGAATAATGGCACTGCGGTACTTCTCTGGAAACCCGTCCGGAAGGTGCAGGGTGATTGCTACCCGGTCAAGCCGTCTGGTTTCTGCGTTGCGTTCACTACTCAGCTCCAGGCGCATGCCGGTTGTCGGCAATTCTCGCTGCTGGCAGAAGCGCAAGGCAAAAAATCCGGCACAGGTTCCCAGGGAGGCAAGAAACAGGTCAAAAGGCGAGGGTGCCGAGTTTTGACCGCCGTTCGCTTCCGGTTGATCCGTGGTCATCTCAAACTCTTTGTAGCGTGCGTTGACCTGAACGCCGCCCGGGAAGGTTATTTCCATCATGATGCAAGCCTCCAATGTTGTTTGCGTGCAACCCGCCGTTGCTGTTGGACAAGAGTAATGATAGTATGCCGCCATCCCAAGACAGGTTGACGCATGAAGTCTATTCTCGATTTTTTCAGTTCAGTAAAGCTGACCCTGGTCCTGCTGCTGGGTCTCTCCCTGCTTGCAACCGGCGGTACGCTCTGGCCGGTTGAACAGGGTACGATACAGCGTTTCGAGCTGTATTACCAGTCTCTCTGGTTTCGTTTGCTGCTCGGTTGCCTGGCTCTTAATCTGGCGGCGTGCTCCTGGCGCACCTGTATTCGGGTCGCCGGCGAAAAAAAACGTCTGCTCGCCCAACTTGGCGGTTCGGCACCAGCATCCTCCCGGGTGGAGCATATCCTGCGCCACGACGATGTCGACAGCCTCTCGGCACACCTGCGACAGCAAGGCTATCGCATCACCCGTTCAGCTGACAGGGCGCTCGCCTGTCGTGGCGTCGTCGGGCGCTGGTCTCTGCCGATCCTGCACCTTTCAATCCTGGCTGTGATGGTCGGCGCTCTGGCTGCCCAATTAGGCTTTGTCGGCACGCTGAACCTCTATGTCACCCATCAGAGTGACGAGTATTTTGACTGGGACATTGAAGCGGACCGCTCTTTGGGTTTTACCTTCCGCCTTGATCATTTTGAGCCGCAATATTACCCGATCGACCTGCGTTTTGCCACCTATGACAAGCAAACTCGTGAACAGTTGCAGGAGTTTACCGCCCGGGAAGGGGAAACCGTTGCGCTTTTACCGGACTTGAGTGTGCAGGTTCGGAAGTTTTACCCCGAAGAACAGCATCTGGTCCTCGGCATTCTGCGTGAAGGTGCCCTGGTCGGGGAATATCACAGCCTGAGCGGCCAGCGAAGTTACCCGAACAGCATCGACCTTGGTGTGGAGATCAAGCCGACAGCGTTCCGCGACCCAATTCTCAAGCAGTTGCGCAGCGAGGTCTCCATTCTGGAGAATGATGAAGTTGTCCGCCAGGGTGTCATCGAGGTCAACCAGCCGCTTGTGCATCGCGGCGTGGCTATTTATCAGACGGCCTACAGCCGCGATGCCTCAGGTTTCTGGACCTGTGGTTTCCAGTTGTCAAAAGATCCTGGTGAGCCGTTGGTCTGGTTGGGCTGCATTATTCTGAGTCTCTCGCTGATCCTGGTCTTCATGGTGCGTTTTCGCGCCTTGGGGCTTATGCCAACAGCTGCCGGCTGTCGATTAATCCCTCTGGCGGGTTTCCGCGATGATGTGGGACAAGAGAAGTTGAAGACTCTGATTGCGCTGATAAGTGAAAATGTCACTGTGACAGATGAGCTTTCTGCAAAGCGAAGTTTAAAAGCGGCAGACGATGTCGCGGTCATAGAAAGTACAACGCCGTAGCACCAACATTTTGCGAGGTTCTCAAGTTAGCAGCCTGTCGGACTATCCATGAGCCGGCTGCAAATCCGGCTGTTTGGCCCATATTTCAGCTCCTTT
>JAVVDT010000094.1:0-8649 GCA_032250875.1 Desulfuromonadales bacterium
TGATCCAGGCACGACACAAAGAATCAAATCGAAAGATTTGCCCGTCATCGTCCTCAAACAGGACGGCGCAGAAATTGCCGAGTTGGTTCCCAGCGAGAGGCTTGAAGTTCCCGTCGAGCTATTTGAGCTTTTCTCTTTTATCCAGCGTCGTGTAGAAAAACATCCGCGGCAAAACCTTCGCCTTCGTTTGAAACTTCCAGGGATGTACAGCACTGAAGACAACGGATTTATTCTCGCTGAGGTAATGACCCTAAGCATGCACGGTCTTTTTTTCAAGGCGCCTACAAGAACAAAAAAAGGTGACCGGATCACGGTCGTCTTCCCGTTATTGGGCCATTGCAAGGAAATCGAAGTCAAATCAACAGTTCTTTATACGATAACAGCAGAAGCTGGAAACAATTTCTTCCAGGGATTCGGCGTCGGGTTTGATAGCATCCCCGATGAGCATAGGAAACATCTGCAAAAGTTTATCAGAGAACATTTTCTCAGAGAAGTTTCGTCCAGTCACGATGGTGTCGGCGATTTTACCAAAGCACAAATTAAAGACTGACTCTGCCCGAGAAATCGATTGCGTCGACAAAACTTACACCAGCCTTCAAGCGCGGAATGCCGAAATATGCGGCCAGGGTTGCTCCCAGATCGGCGAATGACTGGCGAACACCCAGATCAGTTCCCGTCTGCATTGATTTCGACCAAATCAATACCGGCACGTACTCACGAGTGTGATCGGTTCCCGGAGTCGTCGGATCACATCCATGATCTGCACTGATCACAAGGAGATCCTCTGATTGCATTTCTCGGTAGAGTTGTGGTAACCAGGCATCGAATTGCTCAAGAGCCCGGCCGAAACCGATGACATCATTACGATGTCCGTACGTCATGTCGAAATCGATCAGATTGACCATCAACAAGCCCTTGTCCAGTGTAGTCAACTCTGCAAGGGTTTTGTTCATGCCATCGGCATTATCGACGGTTGACGTACTGCGTGAAATTCCCCTCCCGGCAAAAAGATCACAAATTTTGCCTACAGCTGAAACCGTATAATCCTGAGCAGTCAAACCGTCAAGGAGTGTTGCTTGAGGTGGTGGTACAGGGAAGTCCTTACGGTGCGGTGTGCGGCGGAAGCCTTCCTGCTCACTGCCGACAAAGGGCCTGGCAATCACCCGGGCTATATTGTATTCAACAACCAGGCATTGTGTGGCCCGGCACAATGCATACAAACTTTTCAGCGGCAAGACTTCTTCGTGTGCGGCAATCTGAAACACTGAATCGACGCTGGTGTAAAGTATTGGTCGAGCTGTTTTGACGTGCTCCGCTCCATACCTCTTAATAATTGAAATACCGCCGGCAGACACATTGCCGAGAGGTTGAACTCCGGCTATTTCGGCAAAGGCTGCAACCAGTTGGTCCGGGAAACCTTGCGGATAAGTCGCAAACGGCTTATCAAGAACAATCCCGGCAAGTTCCCAGTGACCAACGATACTGTCCTTACCAGCGGAACGCTCGGCAAGCCGACCATAAGCACCGCAAGGATTCGCAAGGGGTGGCACCCCCTCAATATCCGCCAGGTTGCCCATGCCGAGGCGCTGAAGGTTCGGCAGAGATAATCCACCGCACGCCGAGGCCACATGGGGCAAGGTGGCTGCGCCTTCATCCCCATAGTCTTTCGCATCCGGCAAAGCTCCAAGCCCGACACCGTCGAGAACTATCCAGACAACACGCCCTCTGTGCAACGTCATGGCAATGCTGTGCTTTGCTGCCACTGCTGCATGATGGCGACTCCGGCACTGGTCCCGATACGACTGGCGCCGGCCGCCAGCATCATCTGGCAGCTCGGCCAGTTTCGGATACCTCCGGCGGCTTTGACCTTTATCCTTGCCGAGACGGTCTGAGACAAAAGCATGACATCTTCAACAGTAGCTCCTGATGCAGCGAAACCGGTCGAGGTCTTAATGTAGCCGGCACCACTCTCGGCAACGATTCCAGCCAACCGGCGCTTTACATCATCACCGAACAGGCAGCATTCGATTATCACCTTGACCACAGCGGCGTCTGCTACAGCAACAACCCGACGGATATCCTTCTGTATATATGCAAAATCTGCCGCCCGGGCTGCACCAAGGTGAATGACCATATCAATTTCAGCGGCACCCAGCTCAACAGCCTGCCGAGCTTCAAAAACCTTGGCATCAGTGGTTTGATTACCCAAAGGAAAACCGATCACGGTACAGACTGCAACATCAGAACCATAGAGCAGCCTGCCAGCTTGAGCAACGTATGATGTGGGGATGCAGACCGCTGCGAATCCGTATTCAACAGCCTCTTCGCAAAGCAGACCGATATCCGCACCGGTTGTGTCCCCCCTTAAGAGGGTATGGTCAATAAACATAGCGGGAGAATTCATTATGGACACTTCAGCGCAAGCCTGGACGTAAAATTACATTTCTCCCGAAGTTAGTCATCAGGACCGGTAGTCTGCATTAATCCGCACATAATCGTAGGTGAGGTCGGAGGTATAATAATAAGCACTGCCCTTGCCCAGGCCAAGATCGATCGTCACGGTAAATTCCGGATTTTTCAGAACCTCGCTGGCATTAGCCTCCTGCTCGGGACCCAGACCGAGACCTTTGGCAACCATGGTGACATCGTCAAACAGTATGCTGACCTGGTCAGGTTCCACAGCGGCCCCTGAGTATCCGACCGCAGCGATAATCCTCCCCCAGTTGGCATCCTCGCCAAAGAAAGCCGTTTTAACCAGTTGCGATGTCGCCACGCTACGGGCGGCAAGCAGAGCATCGCTGTCGTTTGCTGCACCGTTGACCTGAATGCGCACAAGTTTTGTCGCACCTTCACCATCACGCACAATCATTTTTGCCAGATCCAGCAAGATTTCGCTCAAGGCGACATTGAACTGATCCAGAGCTGAAGATTTTTCGACAATCTCCTGGTTTTCCGCCTCGCCACTGGCAAGCAACAAGACCATGTCATTCGTTGATGTGTCACGATCAACGGTAATCCGGTTAAATGAACCCTTGACTGCCTGCTGCAGAGAGTGCTCAAGCAAACCGTCTGCAAGCAACGCATCAGTGACGACAAAAGCCAGCATGGTTGCCATGTCGGGATGAATCATTCCGGCACCCTTGGCCAGTCCCAGCAGGCGAATCTCCTGATTGCCGACAATGATGGTTCGACCGCTCATTTTCGGAAACGCATCAGTTGTCATCATAGCTCTGGCCACGCCATCAAACTGGTCATGTTTCAGCATTCTGCAGAGGGTCGGCACATATTCTTCGAAACAGTACATCGGCAGAGGGACGCCAATCACTCCGGTTGAGGAAACCGCGACCAACTCCGGCGCTATATCAAGGCTTTCCGCAACCAGATCGCCGCAACGCCGCGCGTTCTGAAGCCCGGGTGCTCCGGTACATGCATTAGCATTACCACTGTTGATTAGAATCGCCTGGCAGAGGCCCTGGCGCATCCGGGACGCGGTAATCTTGACCGGCGCCGCAACGACTTTATTTGTCGTAAAAACTCCGGCGCACTCTACCGGTTTGTCGGCACAGATCAGAGCCAGGTCAAGTTTTCCAGACTTTTTGATCCCCGCACTGCACGCTGCGGCCTTAAATCCCTTCGGTATAGCAAAAGCTGATTCTGCCATTGGTCGACTCCATAAGTGCTTGTCTAAGAAAATGTCGGACTATCCATAAGCCGGTTGTAATTTCGGTCAGTAACGTCCGGCAGATTCTTCGCGGGCAGAAGGAGACCGATTGACGTTCCTTCCTCATTGACAGGTTCAAGGAAAATTTCACCCTGCATCTGGCGCAGAATTGCCCGGCATGTCGCCAGGCCGATGCCAACGCCGCTGGGCTTACCGGCATCCAGATTTCCCAATTGAGAATATTCCTGGAAGATATCTTCCGCACTTTCTCTTGGCACAGCTTGCCCCTGGTTGGTAATCTGCACATAGACAGCAGGCTGGTCATGCAATGTCAAACTGCTGGCGCTGATCGACAGGCGCCCGCCCTGGCGGTTGAACTTGATCGCGTTGTCAACAAGGGCATTGAGCAGCAATTCCAGCTTATCCTGATCCCCCCAGACCGGCATGAGATTCTCGGGAAGAAGTACTTGCAAGATCAGGCCCTTTTCCACTATTTCAACTTCATGCTCGTAAAGCACCCGTGCAAAGCTTTCACTGAGAGATAGATTTTGCCAATGCCAGTTTTCACTTCCGGAATCAATCGAGAAGAGCCGCAGCATGCCGGTCAGCAAATGTTCAAGGTGCTTGCCTTCCGCGTAGATCCCGGCAATATATTCGCGCATTTTCGGTATCTCTATCTGATCGAAAAAGTTAAGCAACAGATCAGAAAAACCGAGGACAGATGTCAGTGGTGTCTTTAATTCATGGGAGAGGTTGCAGACAAAGCGTGTGCGATCCTGATGCAGTTTCATCAGTTCAGCATGGGCGGCCTCAACCTCGAGATTCTTTCCCTGCAGATTGCCGACCAGCTTGGTATTCTCAATAACCAGAGCCGTCTGGTGAGCAATCATCGACAACAGCTCTTGATCCGCACCGGAGAAAGCTTCACCGTTGCGCTTATTGTTGACGTTTAATACACCCATAATATGCTGCTGGTAACGAATCGGGACCGAAAGGAGTGAGCCAGTCCGATAACGCACAACGCCACTGCGTTGGAGGAAACGGCCATCAGTCGACAAATCATCAATCAGTACTGATTCTCCGAGCTCCAAAACATAACCGGCAACCCCTTCGCCGGGTGCAATCATGACGTTTTCGCGTACATCGTCAGGCAGCCCGCATGCAGAGCGAATCTTCAGAACATCATCGTCATCAACAAGCATCAGGGAGACGATGTCAACATCAAGGGCGGATTGAATCAAGTCGACGATACGGTCGAGCAGGTTCTGCAGATCTTCGGCGCTCCGCGTGGTCGCGTCCACGGCTTTGAGAAGAATCAGATCGTCCAGAGATCGTTTGGCCGTTTGCTGGGCAACAGCCAGCTGTGCATCTATCTTCTCTCTATTTAAAACACGATCTCTGGAAGCAAGAAGCATGTCTATGTCGAGAGGATGGATCAGAACATCATTGACGCCGTTGCGAAAGGCGGACAGAGCCACAGGAAGGTCCTGCCCAGGCAATACGGCAACAAGCGGTAGGTGAGGATGGACGCGACGAATCAGTTGTAACGCATTAAAACCCGACCAATCATCACCGTTAAAATCACAGAGTACCATCTCGATCTTTTCCCTGGAGATCTGATCCACGACACCCTGAGACTGGCCGAGATACCTTGCAACGATTTCAGCCTCCTGCCAGGCAAGGCGAGCCGCATCAAGGCTTCCTGGCTTCGCTTCCAGAAGCAGTAGCTTGAAACTGGCCGCCCCATAAGGACCGAAGGTCATGCAGTCCCTCCCGATTCTTCAATAAAGGCTTATTGTCCGCAGCACTTTTTATATTTTTTGCCGCTGCCACAAGAGCAGGCTTCGTTACGGCCGACCTTGTCCATATCTCGCTTGACCGGCTCCTTGGCTGCAGGTTGCGGGCCACTCTGCCGGGCCAGGGTAAGACGTTCACGACGCTGCTCTGCTTCCATTTCGGCAACTTCTTCTTCACGAGCCAGTTGGACGCGAAACAGCTTCTGCGCGACCTCCTGACGGATACGACCCATCATTTCCATAAAGAGAGCATAAGCTTCACGCTTGTATTCTTCCTTCGGATTGCGTTGTGCATAGGCTCGCATGCCGATGCCCTCTTTGAGGTGGTCAATCGAGAGCAGGTGATCTTTCCACTTGTTGTCAATCGTCTGCAGCAGCAGAACCTTCATCAGATGTTCCATGACAGGTGGCGTAAAGGTTTCGGTACGCTCTGCCAGGCGTTTTGCAACCTGTTTCTTGAGGCTCTCTTCAAGATCAACGGGTTTCAGGCCTTTATCAGGTTCGGGCATATCAGCCATAAAGTTGAATTGGCTGACAAAATCAGCAGACAGGCTCTCCCAGTTCCATTCATCCGGAGCCGTCTTTTCCGGACAGAACGTCGCCACCATGTCTTCAACCATTTCATCGAGAATCGCCTCAATGGTTCCCCGGATATTCTCACCAGCCAGAATTTCCTTGCGCTGGGTATAGATCACCTCGCGCTGGCGGTTCATGACATCATCATAGTCAATCAGGTGCTTGCGGATTTCAAAGTTGTGCGCTTCGACCTTCTTCTGGGCACCTTCGATCGCCTTGGAAATCATGCCATGTTCAATCGCTTCATTTTCTGGGACCTTGAGCTTTTCCATGACATAAGAAACCCGATGAGAACCAAAGATGCGCAGCAGATCATCCTCAAGGCTCAGATAGAAGCGGCTTTCACCGGGATCGCCCTGGCGTCCTGAACGGCCGCGCAGCTGGTTATCGATGCGTCGCGATTCATGCCGCTCGGTGCCCAGGATATACAACCCGCCGGCTGCAATCACTTCCTGCTTTTCTGCGGCACAAAGTACTGTGTGTTTCTCCAGAGACTGTGCATACGCCTGCTCCGGATCGTCAGCCTTAGCTGCCTCGCGTTTAGCCATCATCTCGGGATTTCCCCCAAGCACAATGTCTGTACCACGACCGGCCATATTGGTCGCGATAGTAAGCGCGCCCTTGCGGCCGGCCTGGGCAACAATTTCTGCTTCCCGCTCGTGCTGCTTGGCATTCAGAACGTTATGCGCAACACCGCGTTTCTTCAGAAGTTCCGAGAGCTGCTCAGAGTCTTCGATGGTAATGGTACCAACCAGTACCGGTTGGCCGGAATCATGGCGGCTGACGATATCTTCAATGACCGCCCGGAATTTTTCCTGCTTGGTTTTATAGATGACATCAGCCTGGTCGATACGGATCATCGGCTTATTGGTCGGCATAACCACGACGTCGAGCTTGTAAATCTGATTGAATTCGGCTGCTTCAGTATCAGCTGTACCCGTCATTCCTGCCAGTTTCTCATACATGCGGAAATAATTCTGGAAGGTAATCGTCGCCAGGGTCTGGTTCTCCCGTTCGACCTTCAGACCTTCCTTTGCTTCGATGGCCTGATGCTGGCCGTCACTCCAGCGCCGACCCGGCATGAGCCGCCCGGTAAATTCGTCAACAATGATGACTTCGCCATCTTTGACCACGTAATCAACATCACGTTTAAAGATGGCATGGGCTCTCAAGGCCTGGTTCACGTGGTGGAGAATCGCCATGTTGCCAGGCTCGTAAAGATTATCAACTCCCAACAGCTTTTCGAGATTCAGGACGCCCTCTTCGGTGAGGGTTGCCGATTTGGTTTTTTCGTCTACAGTGTAGTCGCCGGTATAGGTACGCATTGTCCGACTGATGGTGCCATCGCGCTCCTCGATCATTTCACCCTTTTTCAGAAGGGGGATCACCCTTTCCGCAGTATAGTACAAATCACTGGTGACATTGCTCGGCCCGGAGATAATCAAGGGAGTCCTGGCCTCGTCAATCAGGATCGAGTCAACTTCATCAACAATGGCATAATAGAGATCGCGCTGCACGTAATCCTCGAGAGCGAATTTCATGTTATCGCGCAGGTAGTCAAAGCCGAATTCGTTATTTGTGCCATAAGTGATGTCTGCCCGGTAAGCAGCTTTTCGCTCATTGTCATTCAAACCGTGCACGACACAGTCGACATTCATGCCCAGGAAGTTATAGACCGTGCCCATCCATTCGGCGTCACGTTTTGCCAGATAATCATTGACCGTAATTACATGCACCCCTTTGCCAGCCAGAGCATTGAGGTATACGGGCAAGGTCGCCATCAGGGTCTTGCCTTCACCGGTCTTCATTTCGGCAATCTTGCCGGAATGCAGCACGATGCCGCCAATCAGCTGAACATCGAAGTGACGCATCCCCAGAACACGCAGTGCGGCTTCACGGACCACAGCGAAGGCCTCGGTCAGAAGATCATCGAGAGTCTCACCTTTTTGCAGACGAGCACGAAATTCAATTGTTTTACCCGCCAGAGCGGAATCCGACAAACCTTTGATCTCAGTTTCAAGCGCATTGATCTGATCAACCGCCTGTTGCAGCCGCTTCAGTTCACGGTCATTCTTGCTTCCGACAATTTTTTTCAGCATACTTCCAATCATGTGCAACTCCATAGCCGGTAACATCACCGACGACAATTATGAAAAACATCCGACTGTCGCTCCAGTCGGAATCAAGAATTTTAGCACAGCAGAGAGAACTCTCACAAGGTTAAAGGGGACTCCTTAGAGGAGTTCATTTCACTTCAGTTGACACAAAACAAGAAACGTCACGTCTCCTGAGGGTTTCTCAGGGGACGTGACGTTTCTGCCCTACTCGTTTGGCAACTATGCCGCGAAGTGCCTATCTGCTAATCCCAAGCCCCTTTCCGGTAGCTGAAGATGTGACGGTTCGGAATCACCTCGACAACGGCAAATCGACTCTGGTCAAATTGTTCAGGGGTGGCGGCAGAGGATTCAAAAATCTGCTCCCGGTAGGAGAGTACACCGACATAAGGAATCGAGTTCGATTGCGAACGGCGGACTTTGAAAGTCAGCGTGGAATCTTCAATTTGATGGTACCGGGCAGAATATGTACCGTCCGGCTTCCTGGTGATTTTCATACGAG
>JAVVDT010000095.1:0-8614 GCA_032250875.1 Desulfuromonadales bacterium
GTGATTTCCACTTACCGGCCACGCTGCGTCGCGGCGACCTGTTACTGACGGTTTCCACCTGCGGTCGATCTCCGGCCTTGGCCAAGACCGTTCGTGACCGGTTGGCAGTAGACTTCGGACCGGAATGGGCGGATATTGTCGAAATTCTGGGACGATTACGGACAAGAAAATTGACAGACAAGCCTGAAAAAACGTATCCTCATAGGGTTTTGGATAAGCTATTGGAAGAAGGCCTGGCAAAACATGTTGCTGCCGGCCATACGACTGAAGTCAACAACTTGCTGACCCGGATTCTCGGCGAAACGATCTCGTTGCAGGATTTAGGGCTGGTTCTTCGAGATATTTCATCATGACTACCGATGTCCTGTTGTTTAAAATCACCCTGCTGATCTATTTCGCTACCACCATCTGCTACCTGATCGGCGTGATTTCGCTCAAGGATCGCTTCCGCCAGAATGCCATCCGGCTTTTGATTGGTGGTTTTGTCCTGCACTGCATCACCCTGGCAAGTCGCTGGATCGCCAGCGGCAACATTCCAGTTGCCAGCCTGCATGAATCTCTGTCGTTTTTCGCCTGGGCGCTGGTTGGCATCTACCTGCTCTTTTACCTGCGCTATCGCACCGTCATGCTCGGCGCTTTTATCACACCATTGGCGCTGGTTCTGATGATTATCGGTTCCGCCGCACCTAAACAGGCTCCGGCACTCAACCCGATGCTCGACAGCTGGTGGTTCCCGGTGCATGTCACCCTGGCTTTCCTCGGTCATGCTGTCTTTGCCATTGCAGCGGCGGCAGGTGTCATGTACCTGCTGCAGGAGCGCATGCTCAAAAGCAAGAAGTTTTCCGGGCTTTTTTATCGGCTGCCGTCACTCGACACGCTCGACAGCATGAACTACAAGTGCCTGACCTTTGGTTTCCCGTTAATGACCATGGGCATTATTTCCGGTGCCATCTGGGCCAACTCGGCCTGGGGGGGCTACTGGCGCTGGGATCCCAAGGAAACCTGGGCATTGATCACCTGGTTTCTCTATGCGGCGCTGTTGCATGGTCGACTCACCATCGGCTGGCGCGGTCGCCGTGCGGCGATCTTTGCCATCATCGGTTTTGCTTTTCTGCTCTTCACCTTCTTTGGCGTCAACACGTTCCTCTCCGGGGAACACAGCTTCCGTAACTTCACGGGGCAATAACCGGAGAACGAGAGGGACACGCCATGCATATCGTTATAGTCGGGCTGAGCCACAAAACAGCACCGGTGGAAATTCGTGAAAAACTCGCCTTTGCCCCCACCGCCATGGAGCGACCACTGCGGCAGATGCTTGAGTTGCCGGCAATAGCCGAAGGCCTGATCGTGTCGACCTGCAACCGGGTCGAACTCTGTGCCGCCACCAAGGAGCCCGAGGCCGCCATAGCTGCCCTGCGACGGTTTCTTGCCGAGTATCACGAGGTCCCACCGGAAGAAATCAACGGCAACCTTTACAACTACCAGGGCGAAGAGGCCATTCGCCACCTTTTCCGGGTCTCTTCGAGCCTCGATTCAATGGTCCTCGGCGAACCGCAGATTCTCGGTCAGATTAAAACAGCATATGGTTATGCCGCCGAGTTCAGGACCTGCGGGTTGATCCTTAACCGCTTTCTTCACAAGGCCTTCTCGGTTGCCAAGCGGGTGCGTACCGAAACCGCCATCGCCAGCAATGCCGTCTCGGTCTCCTTTGCGGCGGTGGAACTGGCACGCAAGATCTTTGACCGGCTCGACAACAAGGGTGTCATGATCATCGGCGCCGGTGAAATGTGTGAACTGGCCGCACGCCATTTTGTCGCTAACGGCGTCTCCAAGGTTCTGGTCACCAACCGCACCTTTGAGCGCGCCGAAAAGCTGGCGGCCGAATTCCAGGGAAAAGCGATCCCCTTCGAAAACTTTGTCGACCACCTTGCTGAAGTCGATATCGTCATGACTTCCACGGGAGCTCCAAACTTTATTCTCGGTCAGCGCCAGATGGAAGAGGTGCTCAAACGCCGCAAAAACCGGCCGATGTTTTTGATCGACATCGCCGTGCCGCGCGATATCGACCCTAAAGTCAATAAATTGGACAACGCCTACCTCTACGATGTCGACGACCTTCAGGGTGTGGTTCAGGCCAACCTCAAGGAGCGCCAGAAAGAGGCCGGCAAGGCCGAAGCGATCGTCGAGCAGGAGATCGGCCAGTTCCATCAGTGGCTGGGCAACCTTGAGGTCAAGCCGACTATCATCGCCCTGCGTCACAAGTTCGAAGAGATCCGTCAGCAGGAGCTCGACAAGACCTTCGGCAACCTTAAGGACCTTTCTGCCGGCCAACGCAAAAGCATCGAAGCCATGACCGGTGCGATTATCAATAAAATCCTGCACCAGCCTACCGCCATTCTCAAGCGCACCCAGAACGACAGCAGCGGCGAGGACTATGTTGATGCCGTACGCACCCTTTTCGATCTACCCGCTCCGGCCGGCGATGACAAAGAGATCAAGCCTCTGGACGACATAGAAGAGGCTGGGTAAAAAGCAAAAGGCAACAGAATCCACTCAGTCACACAGATACTGATAAAAACCAAATAATTTTCTATGTACAAAGGAGTATTTTGATGTCCAGACAAAAACTACGTATTGGTACCCGCGCCAGCCAGCTGGCTCTCTGGCAAGCCAACTGGGTCAAAGCCGAGCTTGAAAAACGTTATCCCGGCATGGACGTTACCCTGACCAAGATCAAGACCCAGGGCGACAAGATTCTCGATGTTCCGTTGGCAATGGTTGGCGGCAAAGGCCTCTTTGTCAAAGAGATCGAAGAAGCAATGCTGCGCGGCGAGATCGACATCGCCGTGCATTCAATGAAGGATGTTCCAACTATCTTTCCTGAGAGCCTTTCATTGCGGTGTATCACCGAACGGGAAGACTGCCGCGATATCGTTATCCTGCGCCCCGGCGTGACAAGCTGGCGTGACCTCCCCTATGGTGCGCGCATCGGCACCAGTGCTCTGCGCCGCAAAGCACAGCTGCTGCACTTGCGCCCCGATCTGCAGATGGTCGATATCCGCGGCAACGTCGAGACCCGCATCCGCAAACTCACCGAAGACAATCTCGATGCCGTCATTCTCGCCGCTGCCGGCATGCACCGTCTCGGCTTCACCAGCCAGATCGGCGAATATCTGCCGGTTGATATCTCCATTCCAGCCATAGGCCAGGGTGCCCTCGGCATTGAAAGCCGTACTGATGATGAAGAGACCAATGCCCTGATTGAATTCTTCAATCATCCGGAAACCGACCGGGCGGTGCGCGCCGAACGCGCCTTCCTCAAGCGACTCGAAGGAGGCTGCCAGGTGCCGATTGCCTGTCATGGCACTGTCGAAGGCGAAACCCTGACGCTGACCGGCTTTGTCTCAGACTGTGAGGGTGTCAAGTGCCTGAAGAAGACGGTAACCGGCCCTGTCACCGAAGCGGAGGTGATTGGTTTTTCGCTTGGCGATGACCTGCTTATAAAGGGCGCCGGCAAGATTCTCAACGAAGTTTATCAGCATGAGACTTTCAACGTCAGCAGAGAAGACGTATAAATTTTTCACGGATCAACATGAACAAATCAGGCAAAGTCTATCTCATCGGTGCAGGTCCCGGTGATCCGGGGCTGATTACAGTCAAGGGGCAGGAAATTCTGCGTCGCGCTGAAGTGATCATATACGACTACCTGGCCAATCCCGTTCTGCTTGACCTGGCGCCAAAAGAAGCTGAGCGGATTTACGTCGGCAAACGTGCCGACTGCCACCACTACCCGCAGGAAGAGATTACCCGCCTGCTGCTTGAGAAAGCCTTTGAGGGCAAGCGCGTCATCCGCCTTAAGGGCGGTGACCCCTTTATCTTCGGGCGTGGCGGCGAAGAGGCCCAGGCACTGGCCGCAGCCAGGATCCCCTTTGAGGTAGTTCCGGGCGTTACGGCTGCGATTGCTGCGGCAGCCTACGCCGGTATCCCGTTGACCCATCGCGATCACACCACCACTCTCGGTTTGATAACAGGCCACGAAGATCCGGCCAGGAAATTTTCTTCGCTTGACTGGGAGAAACTTGCCACGGCTGTCGGTACCTTGGTTTTCTACATGGGGATGGCCAATCTGGAAAATATCTGCGAGCAGTTGATCATCCATGGCCGCTCTCCGCAAACGCCAGTAGTCATCGTGCGTTGGGCGACCCTGCCCCGCCAGGAAACCTTGTCAGGGGATCTGACTACCATCGCCGGGAAAGTCCGCTCGCTTAATTTCAAGCCGCCTGCGATGATCTTTGTCGGCGAAGTCAACAGCCTGCGCGATGAGTTGCGATGGTTCGACAATCGTCCGTTATCGGGGCGTCGGGTCTTGGTCACCCGGGCCGCCGAGCAAGCAACGGCGCTGACGGCAGCCCTGCAAGAGCTTGGTGCTGATGCGGTTGCCGTGCCAACCATAGAAATCATCCCCCCAGAGTCTTTTGCTGAGCTCGACCAGGCGATCAACGAACTCGACAGCATCGATTTTCTGGTATTGACTTCAGTCAATGCCGTCTCGGCTTTTTTTGACCGCCTGGCAGCACAAGGATACGATGCCCGTGCTCTGGCTGGCCTGCAGACGGTTGTGGTCGGACCGAAAAGCGCCGAAGCCCTCGCGGCTCACGGCGTCAAAGCCGATCTGATGCCAGAGGATTACCGCGCCGAAGGCATAGTCGCCCTGCTTAAAGACCAGGTCTTCGGCAAACGCCTGCTCTATCCGAAAGCCGCTCTGGCCCGCAACCTGATCCCGGCCGAACTGAGCGCTGCCGGTGGCGAAGTTCTTGCTCCGGTCGCCTACGCCAGTGCGCCTCCGGCTGATGCCGCCGGGGACCTGCGGCAAGCCCTAGCCGACCGACTTGACCTGCTGACCTTTACCGCATCGTCAACTGTACTGAATTTCGTTGACCTGCTCGATACCGAAGAGTTGTCCCTGGCCAAGGAAATCCCGGTTGCCGCAATCGGCCCGCTGACCGGCGATACCGCCAGAGAACTCGGTTTTAATGTCGTAATCGAACCGACTGACTCGACACTTGATGATATGGTTGAAGCCATCGCAAACTATTTCAAACAGGGGATCTGATAAAATTTTCAGCCGGTTTTCTTATCCCGCGTCCAGCGGTCCTCGCGCCGCATTTTCAAGGAGCTTGCAAAATGTTTTTTCCCGAATACCGTGCCCGCCGCCTGCGCCGCAACGACACCATGCGGCGCATGGTCCGTGAGACCTTTCTGCACACCGACGACCTGATCTACCCGATGTTCTCTGCTTTCGGCAAAGATATCAGAAAAGAGATCGTCTCTATGCCCGGCATCTACCAGCAATCGATCGAGCATATCGTTGCCGAGGCTATAGAGGTTTATGCTCTCGGTATCCCGGCGGTCATCCTCTTCGGTATCCCTGAGGAGAAAGATGCCCTCGGTCAGGACGCCTACTCTGAAACCGGCATTATCCAGGAGACGATTCGTGCCATCAAGGCCGTGGTACCGAAGCTTTTGGTGATCACCGATGTCTGCATGTGTGAGTATACGGATCACGGCCACTGCGGCGTCATCAAGGACGGCGACGTCGACAACGACGAGACGCTCAAGCTGCTCGCCGCTGAAGCCCTTTCCCATGCCCGGGCCGGCGCCGACATTGTCGCCCCCTCGGACATGATGGACGGCCGCGTCGCCGCGATCCGCGAGATCCTCGATGCCAACGATTTTTCACACATTCCGGTCATGAGTTACGCTGTCAAATATGCCAGCGCCTATTACGGCCCCTTCCGCGAAGCGGCCGAATCGACCCCGCAGTTCGGCGATCGCCGCAGCTATCAGATGGACCCGGCCAATCGCATCGAAGCGTTCCGCGAGGCGGAACTCGATATCCAGGAGTGCGCCGACTTCCTCATGGTCAAACCGGCACTGGCCTATCTCGACATCCTGCGCGACCTCAAGGAGCGCTACAACCTGCCTCTGGTCGCCTACAATGTCTCGGGGGAGTATTCGATGATCAAGGCCGCCGCCGCAAAAGGCTGGATCGACGGTGACCGGGTGATGATGGAAACCCTGGTCGGCATGAAACGCGCCGGCGCGGATCTGATCATCACTTATCACGCCAAGGAAGCAGCAAAGCTTCTGAGATAAGCAGAGGTTGGAGGCTAGGGGCTGGGGACTTGAGTTAAGGACTTGCCTGAGGGGGGATCGACAACAGGAACGAAAGGTCTGCCCTCTCCAGCGGCCAGCCCCCAGGAGCCGGAAGCTACCTTTCTGTCCTTTCCAGAGACCAGCCCCAGCAACCAGAAACTGCCGGTTTGCTTTTTCCAGCAGCCAGCCCCCAGCAACCAGAAGCGGCCCCTATGACTGAATACCTCTGCGATACCCTCGAGAATGGCCTGCGCGTTATCAGCGTGCCGATGCCCTACCATCACAGCGCTGAAGTGATGATCTATATCGGCGTCGGCAGCCGCCACGAAACTGCCCACAAAGCCGGAGTATCGCATTTTCTCGAGCATATGCTTTTCAAAGGCACAGCCGATTTTCCCACCGGCCTGGCGCTTGAGCGCGCCTTCGAGACGGTCGGCGGTTCGGCCAATGCCGCCACCGACAGCGAAACCACCTGTTTCCATTCCCGCGTTCATCCTGACCACATCGCCGCAGGGATATCCCTGTTCGCATCGATGATGCAGCGACCGCTCTTCAAGGATATGGAGTTGGAGCGTCGGGTGATTCTCGAAGAAGCAATGGGCGATCTCAACGAATCAGGCCGTCAGATCAATTCAGACAATATCATCGCTTCACTGCTTTACCCCAAGCATCCGTTGGGGCAGCCGACCGTTGGCAACCGACCCGCAATCGAACGCCTCACCCTGCGTCAGCTGCAGCAGCACCATATCACCTACTATACACCTCAGAATGCGGTATTGACCGTGGCCGGCCCGGTTGATCATGACATGGTCGTGGCTGCAGCCAAAGACCACTTCGGACAATGGCAGGGCGACAAAGCGCCGTCGCCAAAGGCGTGGACTGATTTTTCCGGCGTGGACCGATCTTTGCGTTGGGTGCGCGATGCCGGGTCACAAGTCAGTCTGCAGCTGGCTTTCCTGCTGCCCGGACGGAACAGCGAGCATGCTGTCAATCTGCGTGTGCTGCGCCGCCTGCTCGGCTGGGGGGGAATGAGTCGCCTGATGCTGCGCCTGCGCGAAGAGTTGGGATTGACTTATGCCGTCGATGCAGCTCTTGCACTCTATGCCGACGCTGGGACTCTGGCTATCGACCTGGCGGTGTCCGCCGAGAATCTGGGCAAAGCCACCACGGCGATCCTCGAGATCATTACCGAACTGCACAGCACCGAAGTCGACGCTGATGAACTCAGTCATATCCTCAACTGCTATCGCTGTGATCTCGACTACTCTCGCGATCAGGTCGACGAGATGGCTCTGCGCTATACCTGGGGGGAGCTCACCGGCAGCAGCCGCACCATCGCCGATGATCTCGCCGGCATCGACACGGTCTCAGCCGCCGGCCTGCGTCAGACGGCCAGAGAACTGCTCACCCCCACCAGTCTGCGCGGCGCTATTGTCGGCCCTTACCGCAGCCGCGATCGCAGATCCGTAGAAACAATCATCAATAAATGGCAATTGGACGCAAACTGCCAGGCTTCTCAATAATCAATGCCTGGCTGCGGTTCAATATCCTTCTGGTAGGCGTGTTTGATCTCGCATACCTCGCTGACCGTGTCCGCCAATTCAACGACATCCGGGTGAGCATTGCGTCCGGTCATTATCAGGTGCATCAGCTTCGGCTTCCCCTTGAGCAGATCGATCATCTGCTCTAAGTCGACCAGCTTGAGTTGTAGTGCATTGTTGATTTCATCGAGAATAACGATCTGGTAATCGCCGCTGGCCATCTTGATACGCGCCAGCTCCACCGCAGCCTGGGCACTGGCGCGATGCTCGGCGTGGGTATAGGGGTTGCCCTGAATGCCGCAGAACCCCATACCGGTGGCATGCAACTCCACCAGATCACCAAGCAGTTTGACACCATCCCATTCACCTGTGTAGAGATCACCCTTCATGAATTGAATGATACAGGTTTTCAGGCCATGCCCGCTGGCGCGCAGGGCCATGCCCAGGGCACTAGTCGTTTTGCCCTTGCCATTGCCGGTGATTACTACAGTCAATCCATATGATTGCCTGGGTATGAGTTTTTCAATTTTTATCGGTTTAGATGTTGATCCAGGCATGATAATTCCTCTCAAAGGTTTTGCTTACCATTATTCTACCTTTTGTTGGGCTGAACAAAAATTTATTCCTGAAAACATACAACAGCCACCATAAGCAAAACCGCAAGAGTCCGCAACCCGCCCCGAACTGCCTCAAACCTTGAACAATTAAGTATGGTGTACCCATATCTAAAGTGATACCTTCATTACTTGGAAACTACCAGACGATACGAGCCGAAGCGAAATTCGGATGCTTGAGAACATACGCCTTCCCACCCTGCTTTGTGTTTGCCGCCGTCAGCTTCAAGACCGTTTACCTCTTGGTTGCTACGCAAGCTTTGATCACCGATATCATGCCTGGCAGTCTGTCGACTCAAAAGG
>JAVVDT010000096.1:0-8578 GCA_032250875.1 Desulfuromonadales bacterium
CCCACAACCGCCAGGAAGCCATGGAGATTATCGAGCAGATCGGCTTTCCTGTCATCATCCGGCCGTCCTTCACTCTCGGCGGCACCGGCGGCGGAATCGCCTACAACATGGAAGAATACGAACAGCTCGCCATGGCCGGAATCGATGCTTCGCCAACCAACGAAGTCCTGGTTGAAGAATCGGTTATCGGCTGGAAAGAGTTCGAACTCGAAGTCATGCGCGACACCGCCGACAATGTGGTGATCATCTGTTCTATCGAGAATCTCGACCCGATGGGGATCCACACCGGCGATTCGATTACCGTGGCCCCGGCGCAAACCTTGACCGACAAGGAATACCAACTGCTGCGTGATGCATCGATCCGCATCATTCGCGAAATCGGCGTGGAAACCGGCGGTTCGAACATCCAGTTCGGCATCAACCCCGATGATGGCCGCATGGTGGTCATCGAAATGAATCCGCGCGTCTCGCGTTCCTCGGCTCTGGCATCCAAGGCGACCGGCTTCCCTATTGCCAAGATCGCCGCCAAGCTCTCGGTGGGCTACACCCTTGATGAAATCCGCAACGACATCACGCGCGAGACCTATGCGTCTTTCGAGCCGACCATCGACTACGTGGTCACCAAGATGCCGCGTTTCACTTTTGAGAAATTCCCCCAGGCCGACGCTACGCTGACCACGCAGATGAAGTCGGTCGGCGAAGCGATGGCGATCGGTCGCACCTTTAAGGAAAGCCTGCAGAAAGCCATGCGCTCACTGGAGATCGGCTCCTGTGGTTTTGAGAGCCGCCTGTTTGATGAATCGCAGGAAACGCGGCGGACCCTTGATGAGTCTGAATTGCGTGACTTGCAGGACAAGCTCAGTATCCCGAACTGGGAGCGGATCTGGTACGTTGCCGATGCGCTGCGGGCCGGTCTTTCCATCGACGAAATTTTCGGGCTGACCTATATCGACCGCTGGTTTTTGCACAGCATCGCCCAGATCGTGGCGATGGAAGAGCGGCTGATCAAAGCCTCCAGTCTCATGGAGCAGCCTGAGGGAGAAGTCTTCCGGTCGTTGCTGCGTGAGGCCAAGCAGATGGGCTTCGCCGATCTACGCCTGGCGCGGCTCTGGAACACTCGCGAAGACCGGGTACGCGAACTGCGCCATCAACTCAACATCCGCCCGGTCTACAAGCGTGTCGACACCTGCGGTGCCGAATTCGAAGCCTTCACGCCGTATCTCTATTCCACTTATGAAGAGGAATGTGAGGCGGCTCCGACGAATCGCCGCAAAATCATGATTCTCGGCGGCGGTCCGAATCGTATCGGCCAGGGTATTGAGTTCGACTACTGCTGCGTGCATGGGGTGTTCGCGCTGGCGGAAGACGGCTATGAAACCATCATGGTCAACTGCAATCCGGAGACGGTGTCGACCGATTACGACACCTCGGATCGTCTCTATTTCGAACCCCTGACCTTTGAAGACGTGCTTGAAATCGTCAATGTTGAACAGCCGGAGGGAGTCATCGTCCAGTTCGGCGGGCAGACGCCGCTTAAGCTGGCGGTAGTGCTGGAGAAGGCCGGGGTGCCGATCATCGGCACCTCTCCGGACGCCATCGATCGGGCCGAAGACCGTGAGCGCTTCCAGGAGTTGTTGCACAAGCTTGGTTTGAAACAGCCGGAAAACGGCATAGCCCGTTCCGTTACGGAATCGGAAAAGATCGCTGAGCGTGTCGGCTATCCGGTTGTGGTCCGGCCAAGCTATGTCCTCGGCGGCAGGGCCATGGAAATCGTTTACGATCAACAGCAGCTGCGCAACTACATGAAGTATGCAGTCGAGGCCTCGCCTGATCATCCGATCCTGATCGACAAATTTCTCGAACAAGCGATCGAAGTCGACGTTGATGCGCTCTCAGACCGCACCCAGGTCGTGATCGGCGGCATCATGCAGCACATCGAGGAAGCAGGCATTCATTCAGGCGATTCTGCCTGCGTGCTGCCGACCTATTCTCTGCCAGAACCGATCGTCGACGATATCCGCCGTCAAACAACGCTGCTGGCCCTTGAACTCGGTGTCTGCGGTTTAATGAATATTCAGTTCGCTGTCAAGGATGGCGAGATCTACCTTCTCGAAGTCAACCCGCGCGCCAGCCGTACCGCACCCTTCGTCTCCAAGGCCACCGGTCGGCCGCTGGCGAAGATTGCCGCGCGCATCATGGCCGGCAAAACCCTCAAGGAGCTGGGGGTCGACAGGGAAATCATTCCGCGGCACATCTCGATTAAAGAGTCGGTCTTTCCGTTTACCAAATTCCCGGGGGTCGACAGCCTGCTCGGCCCGGAGATGAAATCGACCGGTGAGGTGATGGGCATCGATTTTGAATTCGGCAAAGCCTTTGCCAAGGCGCAACTCGGTGCAAATGTGCGTTTGCCGACATCCGGCCAGGTTTTCATCAGTGTCAAGGAAGAAGACAAGGCGGCGATCGTTGCACCGGCACGCAAGCTGCGTGACGCCGGCTTTGACATCGTGGCGACCACCGGCACGGCTTCCTTCCTGCGCGCCTACGGCATCGAGGCTATACCGATCAACAAAGTCAAAGAAGGACGTCCGCACTGCGTGGACGCAATCAAGAACAATCAGATCTCACTGGTTTTTAATACCACCTTCGGCGTCCAGTCGATTATTGATTCGTTTTCCATCCGCCGGTCGGCGCTCATGCAGAATGTCGCTTACTTCACGACAGTGGCCGGAATCCAGGCCGCGGCAGATGGTATCCTGGCGCTGCAGCGGGAAAGCCTTGACGTCAAACCGATACAGGAGTATTATCCAACAAGCGGCTAGACTGAAGATTGTTGCATATATCCCACAACATCATGTTCGGGCGGGTTTTCCCGCCCGAACAATTTTATTTGACAGCAAGGAAATAAGAGATATGTCAGAAACCGTACCGATGACCCCGGAGGGACACCGAAGGCTTCAGGAAGAGCTGAAGCACCTGATTCGCGTTGAGCGTCCCAAGGTCATTCAAGACATTGCAGAAGCCCGTGCTCATGGTGATCTCTCGGAGAACGCAGAGTATGACGCCGCCAAGGAGAAGCAAGGTTTTGTGGAAGGGCGCATCTCTGAAATCAATGGCAAAATGGCCCGCGCACAAATTATTGACACGGCGGATATTACCTCCGACAAGATTGTTTTCGGCGCCACCGTCAAGCTGTTTGATGTCGAGTCGGAAAGTGAAGTGGTCTACCGCATCGTTGGCCAGGATGAGGCCAATATCAAGCAGGGGCTCATCTCCATCAACAGCCCTGTCGCCAAAGCCCTGATCGGACATCGTGTTGATGATGAGGTCCACATCAAGGTGCCCTCTGGCATGCGTATTTACGAAATTATCGATATTCAGTACATTTGAACAGGAGAACCCCGTATGGCTACCGTGACCAAAGATATGACCTTTCATGAAGTGATGCGTAAAAGTCCCGAGGTTGCCAGGGTTCTGGGTTCCTTCAATCTTGGCTGCGTCGGCTGCATGGGCGCTCAGCATGAAACCCTGGAACAGGGTGCCATGGCTCACGGCCTTGATGTCAACGTGCTGCTTACCGCTCTAAACGAAATCTTCGACTGATCTTCCCGTCCCTTCGTCGGCTTGTTATCGGGCCAGCGACTTCGACCGTCTTGCAGGGTGGGAGATGACCAAGGCGTCTGCAGACCAATCCCGTCAATACCTGTTCACCCCTGTTGCGCATCTCCAAGGGGTGGGGCCACGTCTCGCCGAAAAACTCGCCAAGCTTGACATCCGTAGTGTCGAAGATCTCCTTTATACCTTACCTCATCGTTACGAAGATCGTCGTGAATTCAGAAAGATAGCCGAATTACGTGATGGAATGCATGAAGTCTTCTGCGGCGAGATCCTTGCCTGCGGAGAAGCGACGACATCGCGCAGCCGTCGTAAACTTTTTGAGGCTGTGGTCTGCGACGGCAGCGGCCAGGTCATGCTCAAATGGTTTCACTATCGCAAGGACTGGATGAGCAAGCGCTTTGTTGTCGGACAGCGCGCGGTGTTTACCGGAGAAGTGAAACGTTACGGCGCCAGCCGCGAGATTCATCATCCGGAGGTTGAATTTCTGGCTGCCGATCAGTCGCTTGCCGACTATCAAAGCTCCGATCCGCTGGCTTTCGGCAGAATCCTGCCGGTCTATCCACTGACAGAAGGTTTGACTCAGTATGCGGCACGCAAGATCTGGAAACAGGCGGTTGATGCATTTGTCCAGTACGTGCCGTCACACCTGCCTGCCCACCTGGTCAAAAAACATGGTCTGCTGCCTTTGGCCGAGGCGCTGCGACAGGTTCACTTGCCATCCAATGAAACCCGTATCGAACAGCTTGAAGCTGGCCGGAATCCGGCGCTGCGCTCACTGGTCTATGACGAATTCTTCTTCCTCGAACTCGGCCTGGCGCTGAAACGCCGTGGAGTCGTGCTGGAGCCGGGGATCCCATTCAGCGTCGAGCATATCTACACCAAACCGCTGATGACGTTGCTGCCATATCGACTGACCGATGCCCAGCGGCGCGTCCTTGGCGAAATCAAACAGGATCTGATGTCGGCACATCCGATGAATCGCCTGCTTCAGGGTGATGTCGGCTGCGGTAAAACCATTGTTGCCATGATGACCGCCCTGGTGGCCATCGAAAACAAGACTCAGGTCGCGGTGGTCGCACCAACGGAAATCCTCGCCGAACAGCATTACCTGCAGTTCCACGGCTGGCTCGAACAACTTGGCCTGAAAGCTGCGCTGCTGCGCGGCAAGCTGCCGGCGGCCGAGAAGCGCGAGATTCTCGAAGAGCTCAGAACCGGGCAGACCAACCTGATTGTCGGTACGCACGCGGTCTTGCAGGAAGGTGTGGAATTCCAGAAGCTGGGCCTCGGCATTATTGATGAGCAGCACCGCTTCGGTGTCCGGCAACGCGCCGTGCTCAGGGAGAAGGGCACCCATCCGCACATTCTGGTGATGACCGCTACGCCCATACCTCGCACCCTGTCTTTGACCGTCTACGGAGACCTGGCACTTTCCGTCATCGATGAGATGCCGCCCGGACGCACCCCGGTCGATACGCTGGTTGCCTCCGATGCGCAGCGGGGAAGGGTGTACAGCCGCCTGCGGCAGGAGATTGCAAAAGGCCATCAGGCCTATATCGTTTATCCGCTGGTTGAAGAATCGGAAAACAGCGACCTGCTGGCTGCAACCGAAGGCGCTGAAAAGCTCAAGAATGACATCTTCCCACAGGCACGACTCGGTTTGCTGCACGGGCGTATGAAGCCTGCGGAAAAAGAAGCCATCATGACCCGTTTCAAGAACCGCGAGATCGACATCCTGGTGGCGACAACGGTCATTGAGGTCGGTATCGATGTGCCGAATGCGACGGTTATGCTGGTCGAGCATGCCGAACGTTTCGGGCTGGCTCAGCTTCACCAGTTGCGCGGCCGGGTTGGCCGTGGCGAGGCCGGCAGTATTTGTCTCTTGATGAAATCATACAAGTGCAGTGAAGATGGTCAGAAACGCCTTGAAGTCATGTGCTCCACCAACGATGGCTTCCGCATTGCCGAAGCCGATCTGGAGATCCGCGGTCCGGGCGAGTTTCTCGGTACCCGACAGAGCGGCCTGCCGGATTTCCGCGTCGCCAATATCCTGCGTGACGGTCGCATCCTCGAAGATGCCCGCCAGGATGCCTTCGCCTTTGCGGAAAGCCGCGAGTTCCGTGAATCGCGGCAGATTCAATCCGTCCTCAAAGAGCGCTGGGGAAGTCGGCTTGAGCTGGCCGGCATCGGTTGATTTCAGGGGTGCATTAAAGGTTGTGGATGGTTGGTCTGAGTGCTAGGAGACTGTCGGACTATACGGACCGAAGCGAAAATTTGGATGTTTGAGAACAGATTTTAGCTCGTTTGCAGCTCCATAGCCGTAGCTATAGAGCAAAAAGGAGCTGAAATATGGGCCAAACAGCCGAATTTGCAGCCGGTTCATGGATAGTCCGACAGCCTCCTCGTTGGAGCCGCTCTCTCTGCTTGCCGCTGCAAGGATTCAAATCCCTGTGGGAATTAGATTTCGCTATGATTGAACCAGGAAAAAAAGTTGTCGTCGCCATGAGCGGCGGGGTCGATTCATCGGTTGCCGCAGCGTTGCTCAAAGAACGCGGCTGCGACGTAATCGGCATGACCATGCAGATCTGGGACTACACAAATTTTACTGCTGTACACGGTGAAAGTTTTGGGTCCTGCTGTTCTCTCGATGATGTCTACGATGCGCGTCGGGTTGCCGAATCCCTCGACATCCCTTTCTATGTGGTCAATTTCGAAAAGCAGTTTGAAAAGGCGGTGATCGATCGTTTTTGTGACGATTACTTCAATGGTCTGACACCCAACCCTTGTGTCATCTGCAATCAGGTTCTCAAATTCGAAACCCTTCTGCGCCGTGCAAAAGAATTGCAGGCTGATTATCTGGTTACCGGGCATTACGCCCGGCTTGACTGCAAAGACGGCATCTTCTCATTAAAGAAAGGACGGGATCATAACAAAGACCAGAGCTACTTCCTTTTTACCTTGAATCAGGAACAGATGAAGTCCGTTCGGTTTCCCTTGGGTGATATGACCAAAGACGAGGTGCGTGGACACGCTGCGCGCCTGGGGCTGAAGGTCGCTGAAAAAGCAGAGAGTCAGGATATTTGTTTTGTGCCCGATGGTGATTACGTGCGTTTTCTCGAGGAGAAACGTGGTCCAGGAACAATGAACGGCGACATTGTGCATGTTGATGGCCAGGTTCTGGGACAGCACCTGGGCACCTATCGTTATACGATCGGTCAACGCCGCGGTCTCGGTCTTGCCTGGCCGCGACCCCTTTATGTGGTCGGTATCGATGCGCTGAACCGTAAAGTGATTGTCGGTGAAAAGCACTGCCTGGCTGTTTATCATTGCTATGTCGGTGATGTCAACTGGCTGGTTGATGCCCCTGAAAGGAATATCGAAGCGGCATGCCGCATCCGTTATCGTCATCAGGAAGTCCCGTCGTTGATCACAGTGCTCGATGACGGTTCTGCCAGGGTCGATTTTTACGAACCACAGAGTGGCGTAACGCCCGGGCAGGCTGCAGTATTTTACGCTGGTGATCGTGTGCTTGGCGGCGGCTGGATAAGAGAATCCGGCATGTTAAACGAGGATCATGATTTTGCAGACCTCTGACAACAGCAATGGATACCTCCCGTCTTCAGCATGCCAGTCCCCGGTGTTGAAAACAGTATCCTTTGCAACCCTGGGTTGCAAAACCAACCAGTTTGAATCGGCGGTCATGCAGGAGTCATTGCAGAATAGCGGGTTTCTGGTTGTTCCTTTCGAGGATGGCGCCGAGCTGGTCATTGTCAACACCTGTACCGTTACCAGTGCCACGGATGCCCAGTCACGCAACCTGATCCGCCGGGCTCGCCGGCTCAATGCCGCATGTCGGGTGGTTGTCACTGGTTGTTATGCCCAGATCGCTCCGGATGCGCTGCATAATCTGCCTGGTGTGAGCCTGGTGATCGGTAACGAAGAGAAGCAACGTCTCCTTGATTTTCTGAAAATGGATCGTGCCTCAGCGTATGTGGAAGTTTCCGATATCCGGAAGGCTGAAACCGTCTGTGTGCAACCGCTGACTTCTTTTGCCGGTCGCAGTCGTGCCTTTGTCCAGATTCAGAATGGTTGTGATGCCTTCTGCAGCTACTGCATCATCCCCTATGCCCGCGGTGCCAGTCGTTCTGCGCACCCGGATGACATTCTGCAACAGGTTTCCGGCCTGGTTGCATCCGATTACCGGGAAATAGTTCTGACCGGGATACACATCGGCGGCTACGGAGCCGGCCTGCAATCACCCTTGACTCTCGATGACCTTGTACAGCGCATTGAACAGCAGACCGGGGTTCATCGTTTACGGCTTGGCTCTATTGAGCCCACAGAGTTAACGGATGAACTGCTCAAAACGGTTGCTGCTTCCCCGGTGATTTGCCCGCACTTGCATATCCCGCTTCAGTCTGGTGATGATGATGTTTTGCAGAGAATGGGTCGAACTTACAACAGAGCCTCTTTTGCACTCCTGATCAATAAGGTCAGGAGCCTGTTGCCTTCTGCAGCGATCTGCCTTGATGTGATGACCGGTTTTCCTGGTGAAACAGACTGGAAATTTGAAAACACCTTTGAATTCATAGCCGGCTTGCCAATAACTGATCTGCATGTTTTCCCCTACAGTAAACGCCCTGGCACCCCTGCGGCCACTTTTCCTGATCAGGTTCCCGGCAATGTCAGCCGAGAACGTGCCGCCAGATTGCGTCAACTGGCGGCAGAGAAGTATCGTCTGTTTGCAGAAAGTTTTGTTGGTCAAGAGCTTGAAGTAGTTATCGAAGATGGTATAAAAAAAGGCTTGTTGAAGGGGATATCGAGAAATTACCTCGATATCCGTTTTGCTGGAGAGCCTTCACTTGCAGGTCAGTGTGCAATGATCAAGCCGGTTTCCTGGCAGGATGACTCCCTGCTTGCAGTTCTGTTGTCATGAATGCAAATGTAGCAATCAATGCGATAAAGG
>JAVVDT010000097.1:0-8382 GCA_032250875.1 Desulfuromonadales bacterium
GGTTAACGCTTTGGCACCAGTGAGAGATGCGCCGATAACCGATGCCATTGCAGCGATCTCGTCTTCCATCTGAATAAATTTACCACCGATTTTCGGGAGCTCACCTGAAAGGACTTCAGCAACCTCGGTCGAGGGTGTGATGGGGTAACCACCGAAGAAATTGCACCCGGCATATAGAGCACCTTGTGCGCAGGCTTCGTTCCCCTGTAACAGAGCAACTTTCTTAGCCACGTTTCTCTCCTTGTATAAAACTGATTCGTTTATTCGTCATGAACCTTGATGGCAAAGTCCGGGCAGAGCAGTTCACACTGCATGCATTTGATGCAGTCTTCCGGTCTTGGGACCGTGACCAGGAAGACGTCCATCTCCAGGACATTCTTCGGGCAGAATTCGACGCAGATACTGCATCCTTTGCAGTTACGCTCGATAATTTCGAGTCTGGCACCACTCATTCTGTTTCGTCTCCTTTGTACTTGGTTTTTCGCTTGGAACCAGCGAATTTTGCGGCGAAAGATAGCATGATTGATTCTCTCTTGCCACTATAATTTTGGGCTGCTGTATTCTTTTTTTCATATATTTAACGTGGCTTTAAAAAAAGCAGGTAAATCACACTAAAATACAGTCTGAATAAGAAAGAAGGGCAATGTTGCCATTGCCCTCCTCTAGACTCAACAACAACGACATCTTAGAGGTTGAGACTGTCCACGAGTCCTTTGACTGCAGCGACCGACTTGTCCATCATTGCCTGCTCTTCCGCATCGAGCTTGAATTCGAGAATCTTCTCAACGCCCTCTGAGCCAAGAACGGTCGGTACGCCGACGTAGTAGCCTTTAACGCCGAATTCGCCGTTGAGGTATACACAGGTTGGCAGCACACGCTTCTGGTCCTTGAGAATCGATTCAGCCATAGCGATTGCAGATGATGCTGGTGAGTAGAATGCTGAACCGTTTTTAAGCAGGGCGACCACTTCACCGCCGGCAGCGCGGGTACGCTTGACCATGGCTTCCATGACTTCATTAGCCTTGTCCTTCGAGCTGTATTTCTTCTCCAGAAGCTCAAGGACCGGAATACCCTGGACGCTGGCATAACGAATCAATGGCACCATGTCGTCACCGTGACCACCAAGGGTCATGGCATTGACATCTTTCACGGACACGCCCAGTTCCCAGGCGATGAATGCTTTAAAACGTGCTGAGTCAAGCACGCCGGCCTGGCCGATGACGCGGTTGTACGGGAAACCGGTGATCTTCTGGCACAGGGTTACCATGGCATCGAGAGGATTGGAGATGACGATCACAAACGCTTGCGGAGCGTACTGTTTGATGCCTTCAGCGACCGTGGTCATGATCTTGGAGTTGACTTCGATCAGGTCATCACGGCTCATGCCCGGTTTGCGCGGCAGGCCGGCAGTGACGATAACGATCTCAGCGTCCTTGATGTCCTCATAGCTGTTTGTACCCTTCAGATTGATGTCAAAACCATCGACTGGGGCGGCTTCGGCAATGTCCAGACACTTGCCTTGAGGCAAGCCTTCGACAATATCAAACAGCACCACATCACCCAGTTCGCGCAGAGCGCAAAGCTGTGCAAGCACGCCACCAATCTGTCCACCACCGATCAATGCAATTTTTGATCTCGCCATTTTCTCTCTCCTCGTAGTTGGAATAAAGAACAGAACGGAGTCTGGCTCCGTTCTGCCCGAGTGAATTACATGTTGTCGATAATTGCGTTCAAGGTTGCGCTGGGGCGCATTGCCTGGCTTGCCTTGACCGGGTCAGGGCGGAAGTAGCCACCGATATCAACAGGACTTCCCTGTGCCGTCAGCATTTCTGCGTCGATCTTGGCGACGTTATCTTCGAACTGCTTGGCAACCTTGGTAAAACGAGCCTTCATTTCGGCGTCCTTGTCCTGGGCGGCGAGAGCTTGTGCCCAGTACAGGCCAAGATAGAAACTGCTGCCGCGGTTGTCAATCTCTTTAACTTTTCGCGAAGGCAGTTTCTGGTTCTCGAGATAGGTGCCGATGGCGGTGTCCAAAGTTTCAGCCAGAATGGCCGCCTTGGGGTTGTTGTCTTTGCTGGCACAGAGCTCCAGTGACGGCACCAGGGCACAGTATTCACCCAGTGAATCCCAGCGAATATGACCTTCCTTGAGGAATTGCTGCACATGCTTCGGAGCAGAACCACCGGCACCTGTTTCAAACAGACCGCCGCCGGCCAGCAAGGGCACGATGGAAAGCATGCGGGCGCTGGTTCCCAGCTCGAGGATCGGGAAGAGGTCGGTCAAATAATCTCTCAGTACGTTGCCGGTTACCGAGATAGTGTTCAAGCCCTTGCGAACGCGCTCAAGGGAAAAGTTCATCGCGTCAACCGCGTTCATGATGCGGATGTCCAGTCCGGTGGTATCGAACTCAGGGAGATACTTGTTGACCTTCTTGATGATCTCGGCATCATGGCCGCGGTTTTCGTCGAGCCAGAAGATAGCCGGTTCACCAGAAGCCTTGGCGCGATTTACTGCCAACTTGACCCAATCCTTGATCGGCACGTCTTTCGCCTGGCAGGCGCGGAAGATGTCGCCGGTTTCAACTTTCTGTTCGAGCAGAGTCTGGCCGGCAGCATTCACGATGCGAATGGTCCCGTCAGCAGGGGCTTCGAAGGTCTTATCATGCGACCCGTATTCTTCGGCTTTCTGAGCCATCAGGCCGACGTTGGCGACGCTACCCATAGTGGCTGGGTTGAATTGGCCGTTGCGCTTGCAGTCTTCAATAATCTCGCGGTACATGGTTGCATAACAACGGTCTGGAACCATGGCGATGGTGTCCTGCAGTTCATCCTGCAGGTTCCACATGCGGCCGCCGTCACGGACGACATTCGGCATGGAGGCGTCGACGATGACATCGTTGGGAACGTGCAGATTGGTGATGTTCTTGCGGGAGTCAACAATGGCCAACGCGGGCTGTTTTGCGTAGCAGGCGTTGATGTCGGCTTCGATTTCCGCTTGTTTATCAGCAGGGAGTTTGCCAAGCTTGACGATTATATCACCGAGACCCTGATTCGGGTTGGCACCGATCGATTTTAAGGTATCGGCATGTTTCTCTAGGGCATCTTTAAAATATACCTTGACGCAATGACCGAACATGATCGGATCGGAAACCTTCATCATGGTTGCTTTGAGATGCAGGGAGAGCAGCACACCCTTCTCTTTGGCCTCCGCAGCGGTTGCAGCGTAGAAATTGCGCAGTGCCGCTACATTCATGACGGAGCTGTCGAGAACTTCCCCTTGCAGCAGATCCAGACCCTCTTTGAGAACCTTGGTGCTGCCGTCAGCGCCAACGAACTCGATTTTGACCGTGTCGGCCTTGTCCAGGGTGACTGATTTTTCAGTCTCGTAGAAGTCGCCACTATCCATGTGGGCGACACGGCATTGAGATACCTCCGGCCAGTCCTGCATCATGCGGTGGGGATTCTTCTGGGCAAACTTCTTGACCGAAGCAGCTGCGCGACGATCAGAGTTGCCTTCACGCAGGACCGGGTTGACCGCGGAGCCGAGGCATTTGGCAAAACGCGCCTGTAATTGTTTTTCTGCTTCTGTCGTGGCTTCTTCCGGATAAGCGGGGATATCGTAACCCTTTTGCTGCAGTTCCCTGATCGCCTCCTGCAATTGCGGGACCGAAGCACTGATATTCGGCAGTTTGATGATATTGGCTTCGGGCGTCTTTACCAACTTGCCCAGTTCAGCAAGAAAGTCGGGTATCTTCTGCTCTTCAGTCAGGTTCTCGGGAAAGTTTGCAATGATGCGACCGGAAAGGGAAATATCTCGTGTTTCAACTTCAACGCCAGTTCCCTTGGTGAATGCCCGAATGATCGGCAGGAAGGCATGGGTTGCTAATGCGGGTGCTTCATCAATTTCTGACCAGATAATCTTGGACGTCATGTTCTCTCTCCTTGAAGGTTTAATGCCGGTATTGCCGGAGGCTTTACTGTAAAACAAAAAATGCGCAAGGAAGCCTTGCGTAAATGTGTATACAGTATACAAACGTCATTATAGCTGTCAAGCGAAAAGTGTGGTCTGCCCCGAGACAAAGCCGGGCCTGATTTTAATCAAAAGATAACGAATTTATAATTCCAACAGGCCTTGTATGAATATCCGCTATTAAATAGCGAAAACCCTTTAATCCAGATCTTGTGAAGAACTATCAGAGAACTCTGCAACGCATTTATTCGAAGTGACTGCTGGTTGAAACCTATTTTTTAAAGATCTGCAGGAAAGGATAGAAACAGTATTTTACTGTGGTTGAGGTGTTCCGCTAGCAACAGGGAAAATGTCGGATTCGCGAGCTTTCTGTCGGGCATCTTCGAGGTCTTTTTCGGTCATGTCTCGACGAATGCTGAGAGACTGCCCCGGGAATATCTGGCGAGGATCCTTAATCTGATCACGATTAGCCTGGTAGAGCAGTGGCCATAAGAGCCCTTCGTTGTAGACTTGCGGCTGCGCCGAAATGGTCCAGAGCGTTTCACCTTCGCCGACAATATATGTGGTTGCCGGAGTTACCTTCGGTTTCGGCTCCGTTTTGACTGGTGGCTGCGCTGCCGGTGAGGTTCTTGCCTGGGGTGCGGCCTTCTGGGCAAGAATCCTTGCCTGAATATCCTGGCGGGCCTTTTCTTCCGCTAAAGCTCGAAGTGCTTCCTGCTCGGCAAGTTTGGTTTTTTTTTCTTCGGTCAGCACCGCTGCACGACGCGAATGCTTCAAAGAAAATTCAATCGAATCAAGAGCTTTGCCGTAGTCGTTTTCCTGCAAAGACTTGCGCGCATCGGCCAAAGCTGCCTCGGCTGCCTGGTATTCGGTCGGAGCAAACTCCATGGCCTGCATAGCGTAGGCTCTGCCCACCATGTATTCGGCCGCTTCCAGTTCCTGATAGGGAGGTTTCGCACAGGAGCTCAATAGTACGGCGATTATAATGAAAATCAGGCTGCGAAACATTCAGGTGATTCATCCATTTCTGTCAGCGAACTGACGACTACTTTTGCTGAGAACGTGTCGCCAGGCGAATACCCAGTTCACGCAACTGTTTTTCATCGACGACTCCCGGCGCCTCGGACATCAGACAGGTTGCTTTCTGGGTTTTCGGGAAAGCTATGACGTCGCGTATAGAGCCGGCACCGGTCAGGATCATCATAATCCGGTCGAGACCGAAAGCGATGCCGCCGTGGGGAGGAGCACCGAATTCCAGAGCGTCAAGCAGGAAGCCGAACTTCTGACGAGCCTCCTCTTCACCGATGCCGAGCAATTTGAACATTTGGCTCTGTACGCTCTGGTTGTGAATACGAATGCTGCCGCCGCCGATCTCCGAACCGTTAAGGACCAGATCGTAGGCCTTGGCCCGGACTTTGCCGGGATCGGTGTCAAGCAGTGGGATATCTTCATCGAGGGGTGCTGTGAAAGGATGATGTACCGCGACATGACGGCGCTGCTCGCCGTCCCATTCCAGCAGCGGAAAGTCAGTTACCCAGACGAACTTGTAGCAGTTCGGGTCGGCCAGTCCCAATTTGTTGCCAAGGTGACCACGCAGGCGACCAAGCGCTTCGTTGGTGATCGCAGGCGTGTCCGCGCCAAAGAGCAGCAGGTCGCCGGGTTCGGCATTGAGAGCCAAGCCGATGTCTGTCAACTGCTGTTCGCTAAAAAACTTCGCGATTGGCGATTGCCAGCTGCCGTCTTCCTGAATCTTGACCCAGGCCATCCCTTTGGCGCCGTATATGGCAACAAAATCAGTCAGGCCATCAAGCTCTTTGCGGGAGAAGGTTGCACATCCTTTGGCGTTGATTGCTTTGACCAGGCCGCCCTCGTCGGCGACGGCGGCGAAAACCTTGAAGTTGCAGCCCTTGACAAGATCAGTGAGATCGATCAGCTCCATGTCGAAGCGCAGATCTGGATTGTCGATACCGTAGCGAGTCAGAGCTTCAGCATAGGTGATGCGCGGTATCGGCAATGTGACTTCGGCATGAATGGCCGATTTGAAAACGGTTGCAATCATTGCCTCCATGATAGTCATGACATCATCGCGATCGACAAACGAGAGCTCACAATCGATCTGGGTAAATTCCGGCTGGCGGTCAGCACGCAGGTCTTCATCGCGAAAGCATCTGACAATCTGAAAATAACGATCGAAACCGGAAACCATGAGCAATTGTTTGAAGAGTTGTGGTGATTGCGGCAGTGCGTAGAAATTGCCGAGGTTGACCCGGCTGGGGACCAGATAGTCACGGGCACCCTCAGGGGTGCTTTTGGTCAGCATCGGTGTTTCGATTTCCAGGAAGCCTTTTTCAGTCAAATAGTTGCGGACCGTCTGAGCCACTTGATGGCGCAAGATCAGGTTTTTTTGAATCCCTTCCCGACGCAGGTCAAGATAGCGGTACTTGAGGCGCAGGTTCTCGGCGACTTCGGAGAATTCATCAAGCATGAAGGGTGGAGTCTTGGCGACATTGAGAATGCGTAATTCACTGATTTCGACTTCGACTTCGCCGGTCGGCATCTTCGGATTGACAGTACCTTGCGGACGTGGGGAAACTGTACCGATGGCGGCAATGACAAATTCGCTGCGAATTGCTTCTGCCTTGGTGTGAGCTTCCAGGTCGCGATCAGGGTCGAGGGCCAGCTGACTGATGCCGGTCCGGTCGCGCAGGTCGATAAAGATCAGCCCCCCATGATCACGGCGACGGTGGACCCAGCCCATAATGCAGACTTGTTTGCCGATATCTTCTTTACGCAGTTCACCGCAGAAATGCGTTCTTTTCCAGTTTCCGAGTATGTCGCTCAAGGGGGTGCTCCTTAAATGATTGAATTGTTGTCAGTCTACTTTGCCTAGAAGTTTGTTGGACTTTACGGATCGAATTTGCAGCCAGTTCTTGGAGATCCGACAGCTTCCAAAAATCTTGCATCAGGCAAAAGCGTAGTATATCTGTGCATGCAGGAAGCGTCAAGCACCATGAATTTCATTGAGTAAGCGAGTTTCCAGCCCTTTCAGGTTGACTTCTTCCTGAAGGCTTTCGTCCATGTGGCGCAGTTGAGCAACGCCACGCGCCAGTTCGTCTTCACCAATAATCAGGACTCGGCGCGTGTTTAACTTGTCGGCTCGACGCAGCTGGGCTTTCAGGCTTTTGCCGGTGTATTCCATTTCAACCAGGATACCCTGACGTTGCAAGCCGGTCAGCATGGCAAAGCCGGCTTTGGTTGCGGCTTCTCCCAGGGTTGCGATGAAAAGTTCCGGCCGCGGTGGTTGGATGCTCTGTCCGCCAAGCATCAGGGCCAAACGCTCCAGGCCGATGGCAAAGCCGATCCCTGGAAGTTCGGGGCCGCCCAGATCGCTGATCAAGCCGTCGTAGCGACCACCGGCTGCCACGGCATTCTGTGCACCGAGGCTCGTGGTGACCATCTCAAAAGTGGTTTTGGTGTAGTAGTCGAGGCCTCTCACCATGCGTGGATTGACCAGGTAGTCGACTGATAATGCATCAAGGTGCTCTTTGACCAGGTTGAAATGCGTGTCACAGCCCAGGCACAGATTGTCGAGCATGGCAGGCGCCGCAACGGTGGCATCCTTGCATCCGGGGACTTTACAGTCGAGGACGCGCAAGGGGTTGCTGAGATAGCGGCGCTGACAATCGGCACAGAGTGCTGAAAGGTACTGCTCGAGGTATTTGATCAGCGACTCGCGGTAGCTTGGCCGGCACTCAGGGCAACCGAGGGAATTGATCTGCAGGACAACATCGGGGATCTTGGTTGTCGCAAAATAGTGGCTGAGCATAGCCAGAACCTGGGCGTCGATTTTCGGATCGTCAACGCCGATTACTTCCGCGCCGATCTGATGAAATTGACGATAACGGCCTTTTTGCGGACGTTCGTGACGAAACATCGGTCCCATATAGTAAAGTTTGGAAACGGGATCCTGAGCATAGATTTTGTGCTGGATGAAGGCGCGCATAACCGGAGCCGTGCCTTCAGGGCGCAAGGTCATTGAGGTGCCGCCCTTGTCACAGAAGGTGTACATCTCCTTTTCGACAATATCGGTGGTTTCGCCGATCGAGCGGCAGAACAGTTCGGTCTTCTCAACGACTGGAACGCGAATCTCCCGGTAGCCGAAGGCACTGAAAACCCGCCGAGCCTGTTCTTCAAGATACTGCCAGGTTTCAACGTCACCGGGCAGAATGTCATTCATGCCTTTAATACCTGTAATGCTCATGGAATAGATGCTCCTGAGTTTTTGCCTTGATTTATCTTTGTTGGTGGAGTCCTGATAATGATTTAACGCTAGCACCCTGTCGGACTATACGGGCCGAAGCGAAAATTTGGATGTTTGAGAACAGATTTTAGCTCGTTTGCAGGTTCATAGCC
>JAVVDT010000098.1:0-8288 GCA_032250875.1 Desulfuromonadales bacterium
GACAAGGGCAATGACTTCTTCAAGCAGCTTGGCCTCTAAGATCGACGGCAAGACAGACGATTAACACAAAAAAGCCCCGGATTATCGGGGCTTTTTTGTGTCAGTCCATTGTCTCAAATTATTGAAATCCGATTAATAACCCGTCAGAACCATAAGAATCGGCAGAAAAAAAGTCGTCATCAAACCATTCAAGCCGATCGCCAACCCTGCCACGGCACCTGAGAGCCGGTCGACCTCAAACATTCTGGCCGTGCCGATACCATGCGCCGCAGTCCCCACGGCCAGCCCTGTAGCGACAGGGGATGTTACGCCGATGCGACGGCAGAATTCGGGGCCGCAGACGGCGCCAAGGCAGCCCGTCAAGACGACAATCGCAGCCGTTAAGGGTGCTATTCCACCAATCTTTTCGACGATACTGATAGCAATCGGCGTAGTCACCGATTTCGGCGCCAGCGACAGGACGATTTCCCGGCTGCCGCCCAGAATCCAGGCCAGACCACAGGCAGAAACAATGGAGGCCAGAGAACCGGCAAAGATACCGATCAGGATCGGCCGTTTACGTTGCCAGATCGCTTCGCGACGTTGATAAAGGGGGATAGCGAGAGCGACGACAGACGGGCCGAGCAGGAACAGAATGATATCGCCACCGCGCGCATAATCTCGATACTCGACACCGCTCCCCTTAAGCAGCAGGATGATCGTCACGATTGAAACCAGAACCGGATTTGCCCACACACTGCCGACCCGACGGTAGAGATGCTGAGCGAGCAGATAGACCACAAGGGTGAGCGTAATGCCGAATAATGGTGTTGCGACCAGATCAGTCCACATCATCCTGCTCCGATGCCTCCAGTTTCTGGGCGAGTTTGCCGGTCACAGCCATGACCACAAAGGTACTCAGAACCGTGGCAACGCTGATCGGCAGCCATTCGGCAGCAATCAAATCGCCATAAATCATGACACCAACACCTGCCGGAACAAAAAACAGCGCCATATTTGCCAGCAGCATCTCCGCAGCTTCTTCAAACCATTTGATGTCAACAAGCTTTGTCATCAGTGCCAGCAAGAGCAAACCCATGCCCAGGACGTTGCCGGGAATCGGCAGGTCGAGCATGCGGCTTATGAACTCCCCGCAGAGCTGGAACAGCAACAACAGCGTCAATCCACGGACCATAGCTCCTCTCAATTCTTCATGTATGATGCACTCGCAAAGACTCTATCAAGACTCGCTCTTAAGTCCTTCAATAAGAGCGGCAACTTCATCGCAGATTTCTTTTGACGCCGGGCTTTTCTCGCGTTTAAGAAACTCTTTGAAGCAGTGAATCGATTCCTGGATCTGCTCCTGGTCAAGACAGATATTCCCCAGGGTCAGATAGGCGAAAGAGAAGTCCGGATCCAGGGTGATAGCGCGTCGGCAGTATTTTTCAGCGGCCTTAAGATCACCGTTGTCATAGTGATACTCTGCCAGATTAAAATGGGCCTGTGGATCATCGGGCTCAAGCTCCAGAGCTTTTTCAAAATATTTGCGGGCTTCATCATTGCGTCCGGTCGCAAAGCAGACATCCCCCAGGGAGAGCAGAGCAAAAGCAGACTCAGGATCTTGCTCCAATGCCCGGCGATAACAGGACTCGGCTTCATCCAGGCGTTCCTGATGAAAAAGAATCAGGCCGAGGCTGACGTGCGCATCTGTCTGGCTCGGATCACGGGATAAAACATTCTCATATACCCTGCAGGCGTCATCCGGTCGATCCAGCTCGAAATAGGCATCACCTAAATCAAATTGCAGATCGAATTCGTCTGGCAACAGGCTGACGACATCTTCAAGAACCGCAACAGCTTCTTCAAGGTGGCCAGCCTCCATCAGAGCCTCTCCCAACAATGCCTTGGCATCAGTATTATCAGCTTGCCCTTGCAGCAGTCGTTTGAGAATCTGGATCGCTTCCTCAGTCGAGCCGTTTTCCAGGGCTTGTTCCGCTCGGCTCAAGGATATCTGCGCATCACTCATGGATTTTCTCCTTTTAGTTGTTATCAAGAGCTGGTCCATATTCCATGGCCAGGGTATCAAGCATATCCCATATCCCCCAAGGATCGGAGGCAACCACCTCAACCTGTACTTGCAGCCGCTCTGACAGATCGTTGATGCGCACATCGTCAAGAAAGAGGTCATCCCCTTCGCGCAACATGACATCAGGTATCATGAGGATGTCACCAAGTGAATCAGGAGCCAATTGTTCGATGAGGTCCTGCCCTGTCAACAGACCCGCCACAGTAACCTCTCCGTTAAAAAAACGATTTTCCACGACATGCACGCGCAGATCGAGACCACATTTTTCAGCGAGTCCTTCCGCAAAAGCTTGTAGCTCGGAAGCGGCAGACACCCCGGTGACCAGACTGATTGGCGGCAAGCTCAACGGCCCGGCCAGATCCAGGACTTCTGCAGCTTGCGAACGAAACAGCGAGACCAGGCCGATACCGTTTTCAAGTTGCGCCAGATCTTCATAATCAGCCAGAACGGGAAAATCCTTGTTCGCCTTGAGATAAAGCTCATCCGCTGCGAACATAAAACGTGTCCCGAGCTGTTGCAAAAGCTCGGCCTGCCGCGTCTCGATCCAGTTGAGCAATTCGGCAGCTTCCCGCTCGGTGTGTGTGCGCAACTCCGGAAGATGCTGGCGATGTCCGGTCAAACCAACCGGTACGATGGCCAGAGATTTCACCCCGGGCGCGAGAGCCGCCAATTCTGCACAAGTAAGGACCAGTTCCTCACCATCATTGATTCCCGGGCAGACGACTACCTGGGTGTGAATCTCTATGCCAGCGTCCACCAGTCTCTGCAGCAGCGGCATCACATCCTGGGCGCGCTGACCAAGCAGTTGCTGGCGCAACCGGTTGTCAGCAGCATGGACCGATACATAGAGCGGTGACAGATGCTTCTTGATAATCCGTTGCAGATCGTCTTCCGCCAGGTTGGTCAGAGTGACATAGGCGCCATAAAGATAGGAAAACCGATAATCCTCATCCTTGACATAAAGGCTGCGGCGCATACCGCGTGGCAGTTGGTGGACAAAACAGAAGAGACAGTTGTTGCCGCACTGCTTTGGATCCGGGTGCGGTAAGCCCAAGCCAAGCGGCTCATCACTGTCATGCTCGATATCCAGCTCCCACAATTCACCGCCAGAACGTTTCATCACAATATGAAGAAATTCAGCGGGCTCTTCGACCAGATAATCAATCAGATCATTCACAGCTTCGCCATTGACGGCCAGCAAAACATCGCCGGGCTGTACCCCCAATTCGTCAGCAATACTGCCTGACTCAACCGTTAAAATTTCGAGCATTGTTTACAACCTGCAGCATCTTTATCATTGATCAGCTTAAGATCCTGAAAGACAAAAGTCCCCGACCGGCGCTATCACCGGAAAGGGACCTTTAATTATCTGGCTGTCAGGACGTCTGTTATTCCCGACCACCATGAAGGCGGAAATTGCCGTCCGCCGAGGTAATGGACGATATCGCATGCTTGTAAAGCAGGAGATCACCGCCACTGTCAACCAGTACACAGAAACTGTCAAAAGACTTGACGTGTCCTTGCATTTTTTCACCGGACATCATGGCGATATCGACAAGGACTCTTTCCTTGCGTGCTTGATTGAGATATTGATCCTGAATATTGAAGGGTGACTTAGCCATAACAACCGCTCCTTTTTTAAATGCCATAGAATTTTTCAATCAACTTCCGAATTGTAACAAAGTCGCCAGAGGATTCAAGCCAAATCATCGATTTGTCTTTACGGAACCATGTCAATTGTTGTTTTGCATAGCGTCGCGTCGCCTGCTTGAGATCATCGATCGCCTCATCGCGAGTCATCTCCTTGCGCAGCAAGGCAAAAGCTTGACGATAACCGATCGTCCTCAATGCTTTCAGAGACGGGTCATATCCCGCACGTAGCAGTGTTTCGGCCTCCTCCAGCAAGCCCTGTGCAAACATGACCTCGGCACGCTGGTCAATCCGCCGATAAAGCACATCCCGGGGCATATTCAGGCATATCTTCACAGTTCGATAAGGCTTGCTGTTGAAACCATGTTTATCCTGCAATACCGAGAGCATGCTACCGGAATGCTCAAAAACTTCGAGAGCCCTGACAATCCTGATCAAGTCATTAGGATGCAAACGTGCAGCAGAGTCAGGGTCGACCCTGGCAAGAGCTTCATGCAGCGAAGCACTGCCCTCTGCTTCTGCTCTGGTATGCAAGCGCTGGCGAAGCTTTGGGTTCGCGCTGGGGGCCTGCAAGAGTCCTTCGGTTAAAGCGCGAAGGTAGAGGCCTGTGCCGCCGACAAGAAAAGCTCGCTTGCCGCGCCGGAAAATATCATTGACCGCCTCTTCGGCAAGACTGACAAAGCGTGCGGCATGGAATTCCTCATCCGGCCAGGCGACATCGATCAGATGATGTCTGATACGCTGCAATTCTTCACTGAGCGGCTTGGCCGTACCAATATCCATCAGCCGATAAAGCTGACGGGAATCGGCGGAAATAATTTCCGCATTAAAATATTCAGCCAAATTCAGTGCCAGCGCTGTCTTGCCAACCGCAGTTGGCCCGCAGATAACAACAAGTGCTGGTCGATTATCTACAACAGTCGGCACCATTATCCTCGATGAAAGAACTTCTCGATATCACGCCTGGGCAATCTATACATGACCGGTCGTCCGTGTGGACAGCAACTGCCAAAATCAATAGTAGAGAGCTCTTTCAAGAGATGCTGCATTTCACTTTGCGAAAGCGCCTGGTTGGCACGAATCATACTGTGGCAAGCAAGAACAGCAAGAACTCGCTCAACATGATCATTAAGCTGCCCGGAACGGCCGATTTCATTCAGTTCGGCAGCAAGATCGCGAACCAGACGCTCAACATCCACATCAGCGACCAGAGCGGGAACTGATTTCACCGTAAAGGAACGACCGCCGAAAGCTTCTACCTCAAAACCAAAGCGCGAAAAATCGTCGAGATGCTCGGTCAAAACTGCTGATTCACGATGATCAAGCTCAAGAACGACCGGAAAAAGCAGGCTTTGGCTTTCGATACCGTCAGATGCCAGCTGGCGGCGCAGACGTTCAAATCCGATACGTTCATGAGCTGCGTGCTGATCAATCAGCGCCAGTTCATCATTTATCTGGCAGATCAGATAACTATTGAGATATTGGCCGACCAGACGCCAGCCATCCGGCATGGCAGACGCGTTATTCTGTCCGGTTGACCATCCGGCCATCTCACCTTTAACTGTGGACACTGCATGCATAACCGGTGAAGCAGCAACCTTTTCGTTAAAAGCCGCCAGCGACTCCTGGACACGATCAAGATAATCATCTGGAGAAGGCTTTACAACTGGAGCAGTTGTTGCGATTTCGGCGGGCTGCAAACCGGCATGAGTCGCGGCAGGTTCACAAGTAACCTGCTGCAGACGTTCTCGCAGTGCCGTCACGATAAAATCATGCACTTGCTGTTGATTACGAAAGCGTACCTCGTGTTTCGTCGGATGGACATTGACGTCCACCATTTCGGGAGGCATATCGATAAACAGCACGGCAATCGGGTAGCGCCGCTTTTCCAGCAAAGACCGATAAGCCTCGATGATGGCATGCTGAACAACCCGATCCCGTACGAACCGACCGTTTACATAAGTATAGACCTGCCCAGTGGTAGAACGGCTGATTCCCGGAGATCCCAGTAAGCCGACCAGCATTTCGCCATTGCCTGAATCTGCATCAACAGAAAGAAGACCATTGGCGACGTTACGCCCAAGCAGCGCTGCCGCTCGCTCTTCGAGCCGATTGTGCCGATACGCTTCGAGATAAGTGCGATCATTATGCGCCAAACGGAAATGAATGTCCGGTCGTGACAAAGCAAGGCGTGAAACAACATCGGCAATGTGACCAAACTCGGTTTCCTCTTTGCGCAGGAATTTGCGGCGTCCCGGAGTATTGAAGAACAGGTTGCGAACCTCGACAATCGTTCCAGGAGCGACACCAACAGCATCAGCCTGACGGATTGTCCCTCCCTCGGCATAAATCTGCCAGCCGGCGTCATCATCAACAGAACGGGTGGTCAGACGCAAGCGGCAAACAGAGGCAATGGCCGGCAAGGCTTCACCACGGAAGCCCATGGTGTTCAGAGCAAAGAGGTCTTCGGCACATTTGACTTTGCTGGTGGCATGGCGTTCCAGACTGAGGAATGCGTCATCTTTCCTCATACCATGGCCGTTATCCGCAACCCGAACAAGGGCTTTGCCGCCTTTTTCAATGTCTACGAAAATTTCGCTGGCCATGGCGTCAATAGAATTTTCTATAAGTTCCTTGACCACCGACGCCGGACGCTCGACAACTTCACCGGCAGCGATCTGGTTGGCAAGATTCTCCGGAAGGATCTGGATTTTATTGTTCATCGCCAGGCTTTTTAAAAAAGGCAAATGCTAACGGACGGTTCAGGTGGTTGTAAAGCTCCGAACCGGCAATACTGCATGTTAAAGTCGGTTTATTGTTTCAGTTCGAGCCTGTCCAGCATGCTTTCAATTTCGGCAAGATCGTTGTTAACCTTATCTTTAGGCATTTCAGAGAGAGGTCGCTGTAAAAGGCCGAGATCACCAGCAACCCGATGAGCAGTCCGCGTGTCAACATGTTTCATCTTACACAGATAGGCTTCGAAAAGGCAATTGTCACTGATCGTATTGATCAGACGCGGAACACCGCCTGCATAACGATGAATCAAGGGAACGACCTCAGCGTCATAGAGCATGTGCTTGGCTCCGGCGATTTGCAGGCGATGTTTGACGTAAGAGGTTGTTGTTTCTACAGTCATTGATTTGAGATGGAATTTCACAGCAACCCTTTGCGACAGAGGCTCATCGAGGGCCAGGCAGTCTTCCAGCTCAGGCAAACCAAAGAAGACGATATTGAGCAGTTTTTTCCCGGGTATTTCCAGGTTCAGCAAACCACGGAATTCCTCCATCAGTTCGCGGCTCTGAAGCATCTGCGCTTCGTCGATCAAGACAACGGCACGGCGTCCTTCATCATCAATTTCAAGAAGCCTGGTGTAGAGCTGTTTAAGTAGTTTCAGGCGGTCTCCGGCTGGCTCGATAACTCCCAACTGCAAGGCGATACGCGTCAGAATCCACTCTGGTGTAATTCCGGAATGTACCATCACCAGCAAAGAGGATTCATATCGAGACTCAGGGAGATTGTCGAGCATGCGACGTGCCAGAGTCGTTTTGCCGGTACCGACACCACCGACCAGAACTGCGAGGCCTTTATTGGAATCAACGGCATACATCAGACGCATAAGTGCCTGGCTGTGCTGATCGCTATTAAAATAAAAACGGGCATCCGGAGCATTGGAGAAAGGTTCCCGGTCAAGACCATAATGTTCCAGATAACTCATAACCTGTCTGCATCCTCCTGATTAGACATAGGAAACACGGTCGCGATTCCCTTGAGGTCCGCCGTCATCGTTGCAATCATCGTCAAGGCCAAGCTCATTACGCAAATGCTTAATTATTTCAGAAACATCGCGAAAGAAAGAATCTTTCTCGGCAACAAGCTGAAAGTACTCAAGCGCATCAAGCAACTGGCCGTTCGCTTGGTGGAGCATGCCTATTTCGAAATTCAGGGTCATCCGGCCCTCGTTGGTAAGCCCTTCATGGGCCAGGCCACTCTTGAAAGCTTCCATAGCAGCGTCAGTATCTCCTGCTTCCATATGGCACTGACCGGTCAGGGTTGTACAATCCAGATGACGAGACGGGTCTTTGGCAGCTTTTTCAAATTCGGCAACCGCATCGTCGTAAAGGCCCATTTCCTTATAAGCGATACCTAGATTATAATGCGACTCTGTATCAGAAGAATCAAGCTCTGAAACAAGTTTCTGGGAAAGCTCATCATCTTCCTGTGCAGCAGAACCAAAGGCGTCGAGAAAGTCCGTTGCGGACAGCAGATCATCATGCAGATCAGAGATAAAATCAGCAAAACCAGTGCTTTCAGACTCATTTTCCGCAGCGTGCCGTTTCTGAATGATTTCACTGCTCTTCGCCTGCAGTTCAGGCAAATCGGGACGATATCCCATCAGAGTCCGTACAACTCTTTCCGCGTCGTCAAATAAACCTTGTTGCAGAAAGAATTCAGCTTCTTCGAGCTCCGCCTCAACATTCAGTGCAGCAGCAAAGCCAATTTCATCTGAAGTTTCTTCATCAGGTGCAGCTTCGACTTCTTCTAAAGCTTCGAGTTCTTCGATTTCCTCTAACTC
>JAVVDT010000099.1:0-8209 GCA_032250875.1 Desulfuromonadales bacterium
AGCAGCGCCGATGCCCGTGCCATACATGGCCCCTTTCTGAGTTTGACTTGGCGGTTGTGCACACCCCCACAGCATCATGGAGGCGACGACCAGTAACGAAACTTTCGTTGCAATTTTAAACATAATACAATCTCCCTTTTGTTCATCCGTTGTAAGTTAACAAACCTTCGAGTTCATGGCTACGGGTTAAGCTGCTGCTCGTCATGTCCCACATAGCTTTATTGTACACTGTGACACGACTACAATTTATAGCAATCAATTTCGATCAGTATGCACAATATTAGCCGGAAGTCTGACAGCACGACTGTTTCTCTTGCTTGCGCTTGCCATGCCATGCTGGCCCGTGCTAATTATCATATCTATTATTTAGACGAGATCAAGCCCTGGAGGTTTACCTGGAAATGAAAATTACTCGTGCTGAAGTCGAGCATGTCAGTCGTCTCGCTCGCCTCGCTTTGAGCGAAGCAGAGCTCGACTCTCTTACCGGCGAGATGGATGCGATCCTTGACTATGTGGAACAACTCAAGACTCTCGACACTGAGGGTATCGTGCCAACCGCTCATGCCGTCCCCATGGAAAATGCCTTTCGACCGGATGAAATCAGACCCGGATTTACCGCTGAGCAGGCTTTAAGCAACGCCCCCGATGCGGCAGACTGTGCATTCCGGGTCCCACGGATCATCGAATAAACTTTAACTTTTTACGGGCAACTTATTATGACGATTTACGATCTGACTCTGGCAGAATTACGCGCCAGACTGGATAACCGGGAGCTCTCTGCAGTTGAGGTGACGAATGCCTATCTAAGTCGTATCGCGGCTACCAACCCGGCAGTCAACACCTTCATTACGATCTGCAGCGACACTGCCATTGACGAAGCACAGGCCGCTGATCAGGCGCTCGCAGTTGGTGAAGTTGCGCCCATGACAGGCCTGCCGATTGCGGTCAAAGACATTTTCAACACCGCCGGTTTGCGAACCACTTGTGCTTCCCACATCCTGGGAAACTACATAGCGCCCTATGATGCCACGGCAATCGCGCGCATCAAGAAGCAAAAAGCCGTCATTATCGGCAAGCTGAACATGGACGAGTTTGCCATGGGCAGTTCCAACGAAAACAGCGCTTTCGGCGCTGTCCACAATCCATGGAACCTCAAACATGTTCCTGGCGGTTCATCAGGCGGCAGTGCCGCTTGCGTCGCAGCCAGCCAGGCAGCAGCGGCGCTGGGCACCGACACCGGCGGCTCAATCCGGCAGCCGGCCTCGCATTGCGGTGTGGTCGGACTGAAGCCGACCTACGGCCGCGTCTCCCGCTACGGGGTGATCGCCTATGCATCCTCTCTCGACCAGGTCGGGCCGATTACCCGGGATGTCCGCGACTGTGCACTCCTGCTGCAGGCAATTGCCGGACATGACCCGGCAGATTCGACATCGGTGAACATGCCGGTTCCTGATTACCAAGCTGGCCTGACCGGTGATTTGAAGGGGTTGAGAATCGGCTTGCCACAGGAATATTTCATCGAAGGATTGGATGACGATGTGCGCAAGGCCATCGAACAGGCGGCAACAACCTACCGGGATCTCGGTGCCGAGGTTATCGAAGTCAGCCTGCCGCACACCGCCTATGCCGTAGCCTGCTACTATCTGATCGCCACCGCCGAAGCCTCAAGCAACCTGGCCCGCTACGACGGCGTCCGCTACGGCCTGCGCACCGACAACGCCGAGAACTTGATTGATATGTATATGCAGAGCCGTGCCGCCGGCTTCGGCGCGGAAGTCAAACGTCGCATCATGCTCGGCACCTACGCTCTGTCTTCGGGATACTACGATGCCTATTATCTCAAAGCGCAGAAAGTCAGAACCCTGATTCGCCAGGATTTCCTGGAGGCTTTCGAAAAGGTCGACACCCTGCTGGCACCGGTGGCGCCGACCCCGGCCTTTGCGCTGGGAGAAAAGTTTAATGATCCCCTGCAGATGTATCTGTCGGACATATACACCATACCGGCCAACCTGGCCGGCACCTGTGCTCTGAGCCTGCCGTGCGGTTTCTCGACCAAAGGTCTGCCCATCGGCCTGCAACTGATCGGCAGACCTTTCGACGAGGTGAACCTGCTGCGCACGGCTTATGCCTTCGAACAGGCGACTGAGTGGTACAAGAGGAAGCCGGAACTTTAATTGCCACAAAGGCATCAAGCAACAAACTTAAGAATGATAATTCATTGTGCCTTGGAGTCTTGGTGCCAAGAGGTTTAATTTATGACTCAACACTACGAAACTGTCATCGGTCTGGAAGTTCATGTCCAGCTGACCACCAACACCAAAATCTTTTGCGGCTGCTCTACAGAATTTGGCCAAACACCCAACTCACAGACCTGTCCGGTCTGCCTGGGGTTGCCGGGTGCTCTGCCGGTCCTCAACCGGCAGGTGGTGGAATTTGCCATCAAGACCGGCCTGGCGACCAATTGCCGGATCGCGCCACGCTCGATCTTCGCGCGCAAGAACTACTTTTACCCTGATTTGCCCAAGGGCTACCAGATCTCCCAATTTGAGCTGCCGGTCTGCGAACATGGCTGGCTGGACATCGACCTTGAGGGTGGCAACAGCAAGCGCATCGGCATCACCCGCGCCCACATGGAAGAAGATGCAGGCAAGCTGATGCATGGCGACAAGCCTGAAACCGCCGGCAGCTCACTGGTCGATCTCAACCGGGCCTGCACACCGTTACTGGAAATCGTCTCGGAACCGGACATGCGTTCTCCTGACGAAGCAATCGCCTACCTGAAGAAGCTGCACCAGATCGTAGTGTATCTCGGTGTTTGCGATGGCAACCTCGAAGAAGGCAGTTTCCGTTGCGATGCCAATGTTTCAGTTCGGCCTTACGATCAGGCAGAGTTCGGTACTCGCGCCGAGTTGAAGAACATCAACTCTTTCCGTTTCATCAAGCAGGCGATCGAATACGAGGTGGAACGCCAGATCGATCTGATCGAAGCGGGCGGCAAGGTCATCCAGGAGACCCGTCTGTTTGACAGTAATACCGGCATGACCCGCTCCATGCGTGGCAAAGAAGAAGCCCACGACTACCGTTATTTCCCCGATCCCGATCTGGTGCCGCTGGCGATCAGTCAAGAGTGGATCGAACAGGTGCGAGCCACACTTCCCGAACTGCCTGATGCGAAACGCGCGCGTTTTGTCGAAGAGCTGGGCTTGTCGGCCTATGACGCCGAAGTCCTCGCCGCCGACCGTGCTCTGGCTGATTACTTCGATGTCTGTGTCACGCTCACCAAAGATGCTAAAATCTGCGCCAACTGGATCATGGGTGAGGTACTGCGCAAGCTCAAGGAAAGCGCGACAAACATTGCCGAAGCACCGGTTTCACCGCAGCGTCTCACCGGCCTTCTGCTCCGGATCGCCGACAACACCATCTCCGGGAAAATTGCCAAGGCCGTTTTTGAGAAAATGTGGCAAAGCGGTCAGACAGCCGACCAGATCATTAATGCAGAAGGCCTCAAACAAGTCACTGATACGGGTGCAATTGAAGGGCTGGTCGATGAAGTGATTGCCGCCAATCCGGATCAGGTGGCCGAATACCTGGGCGGCAAGGACAAACTGATCGGTTTTTTTGTCGGCAAGGTCATGCAGGCCAGCCAGGGCAAAGCCAATCCCGGCATGGTCAATCAACTTTTAAAAAAGAAACTGACAGGGGACTGAGAAAATGAGCAATTGTGATTTTTTCCCCAACGCCGGCGGCATCCGCCCGATCAAATACAGCGACGGCGTCATGCGCCTGATCGATCAACGTCGTCTGCCATGCGAGGAGATCTGGCTCGACTACACCGATTACCGCGAGGTTGCCGAAGCGATTCGCAGCATGGTGGTCCGCGGAGCACCGGCTATCGGCGTAACGGCAGCCTATGGCGCCTATTTCGGCGCCCGCGACATCAAGGCGGAGAATTATAACGATTTTATCGATGAATTCGAACAGATTTGCGCGATCCTCGCTGCAACCCGGCCAACGGCGGTCAACCTCTGCTGGGCCCTGGAGCGCATGAAAAGCCTGGTGCGCGCCAACTCCGATCAACCGGTCTGTAACCTGAAAATCGGCCTTGAGTACGAAGCCATGGCCATTAACGAAGAAGACATCCGCATCAACATGAAAATGGGACGCCATGGCGCTGCACTCCTTCCGGATCAGGTGCGGATTTTGACCCATTGCAACGCCGGGGCACTGGCCACCGGCGGCTACGGGACCGCCCTCGGGGTTATCCGTGCTGCAGTGACTGCCGGCAAGCAGGTCTCTGTGTTCGCCGATGAAACCCGTCCCTTTCTGCAGGGTTCCCGGCTCACTGCATGGGAACTTTTGCAGGACAACATCCAGACAACCCTGATCTGCGACAACATGGCCGGTTACCTGATGTCCAAAGGTATGATCGATGCCGTTATTGTCGGTGCTGACCGCATCGCCGCCAACGGCGATGTTGCCAACAAGATCGGCACCTATACCGTCGCGGTCCTCGCCAAAGAGCACAACCTCCCCTTCTACGTTGCCGCACCGATTTCAACCATCGACCTGCAGATCGCCGAGGGCTCACAGATCCCGATTGAAGAACGCGATATCCGCGAAGTGACGCATATCGGCGAGCATCAACTGGCACCTGCCGGCGTTGACGTACTCAATCCCGCCTTTGACGTTACCCCCGCTCGACTGGTCAGTGCCATCATCACGGAACATGGCGTCGCCAGAGGCAACTACACGGAACAGCTGGCAGACTTTGTCCGCCAGGCGGGATAATTGACTTGACCGCTATGGCCGAAACCCGGACCTGGATCGAACAGCTCGTCGCCGGCGATACAGCGGCCCTCGCGCTCACTGTCGATGAGGCAGGTTTTGCGGAGCCGGCAAAAACCGCGACCAACCTGCTTCTGCTGCAGGACGTTCTGGCAGATGCCGAGCTTGTCACTGTTCTGGCCCGGCAGGCGTTGAAAACCGCGGATCCGGACCAGGCGCTCAACAACCTCGAACGCCTGAGCGGGATCGTCAACAAGAGCGATCTGCCGATTATTCTCATCGATCAAAGATTCGCCGGACAATTATTGACAGTACTCGGCGCCTCCTCTTTCCTTTCCGGTATTCTCTGCCGCCGAGCAAGCTTTTTTGACGGCCTGTTCCGAAAAGATCAAATCAGAGAGACAAAAACCGAGGTGCAGATGTGCACGGAACTGCGCGGACTGATCTCTGACGATGCAGACTTTGCGGCCCTGAAGCAAGGCCTGCGTATCTATAAGGCTCAGGAGATGCTGCGCATCGGCGCTCGCGATCTGTGCGGCCTGGCGGAACTGGAGGAAGTCACGGACGAACTCTCGTCATTGGCTGCGGCAACCCTGCAGAGAGCCTTTGAAATCTGCAGCCTCCAGCTGCAGGCGGAGTATGGTGTCCCCCTGCTTGATTCCAGGGAAGCAACTCCGGCGGGAAAAGCCGAATTCACCATTATCGGCATGGGTAAACTCGGCGGCCGCGAACTGAATTTCTCTTCCGACATCGACCTGATGTATTTCTACAGTTCGGATCGTGGTCAGACAACCGGAATCAATGATCCTGTTCGCGGTCAACGCAACTGTGTATCGATCCACCAGTACTTCGTCAAGCTATCCGAGATGATCACCAAGGCGATCGGCCAGGCAACCGAGGACGGCTTCGTGTTTCGTGTTGATCTGCGTTTGCGTCCTGAAGGCAATCGGGGTGAAATGGCCAACTCACTTGCCGGCGGTGAGATTTATTACGAGAGTTGGGGGCAAAGCTGGGAACGTTCGGCCATGCTCAAGGCCCGGCCGGTGGCCGGATCAAAAGAACTCGGTGAGCTGCTGTTAAAGCGACTGGAACCCTTCGTCTACCGTCGTCATCTGGATTACGCCATGATTGATGATATCAAGCTGATGAAACAGAAGATTGATCGCAGCTTGACGCGCGAAAAAGAAGGCGAACTGAACCTCAAGCTGGGGTACGGCGGTATCCGGGAAATCGAATTCTTCATTCAGGCGCTGCAGCTGATCAACGCCGGCAAGAATCCGCATTTGCGGGAACGCAACTCGCTACGGGCCCTGCAACTGCTGTACACTGAAAAGCTCATTAGCGTAGAAGAGCGAGACAACCTGAGTGCTGCCTACCGTTTCCTGCGCACTGTCGAACATCGCATCCAGGTGGTCAATGAACAACAGACCCACAACCTGCCGACCCGGCCGAATGAATTCGCAGCCCTGGCCAGACGCTGCGGCTTCACTCGCGTCGATGAGTTCATGGCCGAACTGCAGCGCCACAGGGAGAACGTCACAGCCGTTTTCCGTGACCTGTTTTATACCAGCGAAGAAGAATTGCCGTCACAGATCAGACCCGAGGTCGCCTTTCTTTTCGACACCAACTCCGAGCCTGATCTCTGCATGGACATTCTTGAAGAGAAAGGCTTTCGGCCGCCGGAAAGCGCTTACGAGAGTCTGAAAGTTTTGCGCCAGGGCGGCAGCAAAAGCTATTTGACCGAGCGGGCTCGCCGACAGCTCGATCGAATCGCGCCGCTGCTTTTCCAGGAAGTGCTGCACAGCCCGGATCCGCCAATGGCCCTGGCAAATATGGAAAAGTTTCTGGAAGCTTGTCGCCGGGCGCGCGGAACCTATTATGCCCTGCTTGCCGAGAATCCGGAAATCATTAAAATCCTGGCTTCGCTTTTTGCCACCAGTCAGTTTCTTTCGCGCAATTTTATCCAGCATCCGGAGGTTCTCGACTCGCTGGTATCAAGAAGCTATGCCGATGACGTCAAGGAACAGGAGGAGCTCACCGCGGAACTGTCTGGACATCTTGAGAATGCCTCGCATTACGAAGACAAACTGAATACCTTGCGTCGTTTCCGCAATGAGGAGTTTCTGCGTATCGCCCTCAACGATATTCATGGCCACACGCCTCAAGGTCAAACCACGCGACAGCTCTCATTGCTGGCCGATGTCTGCCTGCAGCAGGCCCTGATCATGGCGCGTGAGGAGCTGCTCGAACGCTACGGCCTGCCCTTCTGCCAGGACGAGAATAATGCGTCGCACGAAGCTGAATTTGTGATCGTCGGTATGGGCAAACTAGGCGGCAGGGAATTGAACTATCACTCCGATCTCGATATCATCTTTATCTACGAGGGCCCAGGGGAAACCAGACCGGTTGAGCGAACCGACCCGAAGCGCTTCAGACCCCAGACCAACCAACAGTACTTTGTTCGATTGGCGCAAAGGATTATCTCGATCCTGACCCTGATTACCGAGGAAGGATATGTATACGAGATCGACACCCGCCTGAGACCGTCGGGCAACCAGGGTCCGCTGGTGTCTTCTCTGCCGGCCTATCGTGAGTACCACGAAAGCTCTGCCGCGTCATGGGAACGTCAGGCATTAATCAAAGCCAGAGTGGCAGCCGGTTCGGCAAAGTTGGCAGCCAGCTACGACGCCCTGACTGCCGAAATCGTTTACGAGCGGCCTCTTCCGGAAGACCTTGCCGAAGAAATTTACCGTTTGCGGCAACGCATGGAAAAGGAACTCGGCAAAGAAAATGATCGGCACCGCAATATCAAAACCGGACGCGGCGGTATGGTTGATGTTGAATTTATAGCCCAATATCTGCAGTTGTGTCATGGCAAAGAAAAACCTGCGCTGCGCTGTCGCAACTCGGTGGATGCCCTGAAGGCTCTGCAGAGAGAAAACCTGCTTTCGGCATTGGACTGCGAGAAGCTGATTGCCGGCTACAAATTCCTGCGGCGCCTGGAAAACAAGTTGCGGCTGGTGCATGACCAGTCGGTTAACGAATTGACCGCCGATCCGAGTGCTCTCGCCAAGCTGGCCAGGCATCTGGATTATCCGGAGACTTGCGGGCACCCTGAAAAATTATTTATGGAAGATTATGTCAGAACGACCCAGATCATTCGAGAGATCTTTAACCGCATCCTGAAGCATCCGGAGAAGGCTTGACGTGAATGCTGAGCGGGGCAACAAACACATTCTTATTGTTGATCATGACCTGAACATCGGCCGCTTTCTTGTCGAATCGTAAGCATGTGGGCTGCAGCCGGGCATTTATTGTCGGACAGCCTCCTACAAGGCGCCTGATGTTTCCCAGGGATTGGTTGGTACTTTGAACCAACTGACGCAGGGATTATTCAACAGGAGATTCTCCCTGACACAGGCCC
>JAVVDT010000009.1:0-36869 GCA_032250875.1 Desulfuromonadales bacterium
CGATGCATCAGATCAACTCACTTGAACAAGCCAAACCGGTCAATTCAAATCAGCTGGTGCGTTGGGTGATGAACAAGGACGACCATGCAAATCAATTGCAGGAGATCGTCAGCCAGTATTTCATGACCCAGCGGATTGCACCCGGAACCAAGAACTACCAGGAAATGCTGACGACACTTCACGAAATGTTGATTTCCAGCATGAAATGCAAACAGACCATCGATCTTCTCCATGTCACAAAGCTCAGGAAGCAAGTCGCTACATTTGAAGAGCTCTATTTCAAGGACAAGCAACACGACAACTGATCGCTGTCGCATCGAAGATTGGCGAGACAACAGGCTGAAACTCTTCAAAAAGGTTCAGTTCTATAACGCTTGATATCAGTTGTTTTCCGCAGCCATGAATACTACTGCCAGCGGTGGCAGGTTCAGGGAGACAGAATCGTAGAAACCGTGATCCGGCACTGGCACTGAATCGACTCCGCCCAGATTGCCCCAACCGGAACCGCCGTATTCTACGGCATCACTATTAAGCTCTTCTCGCCAAAAACCGGGCACAGGCACACCGATCCGGTAGTTGCTCCTGGGTATCGGGGTCGCATTGATCACGATCAGCAACTGGCGGCCATCAAGGTCTCGCCGCAGCCAGGAAAGCACGCTGTTTTGTTCGTCGTGGAAATCGATCCACTGAAAACCATCCTTGCTGAAATCGAGTTGATAGAGCGCGGGGGTCCGACGGTAGAAGGCGTTGAGATCTTCAACCCAGCGCAGAAGACGTTGATGCCAGTCGATCTCGAGAAGATGCCAGTCGAGGCTGCTGTCATGGTTCCATTCCCGGCCCTGGCCGATCTCACCGCCCATGAAAACAAGTTTTTTGGCCGGCTGGGCATACATGTATCCAAAAAGCAGGCGCAGCCCGGCAAACTTCTGCCAGGTGTCTCCCGGCATGCGCTCGAGCAGAGAACGCTTGCCGTGGACCACTTCGTCATGTGACAGAGGCAAAATGAAATTTTCATTGAAGGCGTACCAGATGCTGAAGGTAATCTGGCTGTGGTGATGCTTGCGATGGATCGGGTCCTGGGCAAAGTAGCTCAAAGTATCATTCATCCAGCCCATATTCCATTTCATGCCGAAGCCGAGACCGCCGACATACAGCGGGCGTGAAACCATCGGCCAGGCGGTCGATTCTTCCGCCATGGTCTGGGCGCCCGGGAATTCCTGGAAGATCGCTTCGTTCATCGCTCGCATGAATTCGATGGCCTCCAGGTTTTCCCTGCCTCCGTATTGATTCGGAATCCACTCGCCAGCCTTGCGTGAGTAGTCGAGATAGAGCATCGAGGCTACGGCATCGACACGCAAACCGTCAGCATGGAACCGGTCAAGCCAGAAAAAAGCGCTCGATATGAGGAACGATCGCACCTCATTGCGGCCATAATTATAGATTTCACTTTGCCAGTCGGGATGAAAACCCTGGCGTCGATCGGCATGTTCATAGAGATGCGTGCCATCAAAGAAATTCAGACCATGGCTGTCGTTGGGGAAATGTGACGGCACCCAGTCGAGAATCACGCCAATGCCACGCTTGTGAAGGGTTTCCATCAACATCATGAACTGCTGGGGCGTGCCGAAACGGGAAGACGGGGCGAAGTAACCAAGACACTGATAACCCCAGGAGCCATAAAAAGGATGTTCCATCACCGGCAGGAATTCCACATGGGTGAAGCCTGTCTGCTCCAGGTAATCGGGCAGAAGATCAGCCAACTCGGCATAGGTAAGAAATCGATCGGGGTCATCTCCGGGGCGACGCCAGGAGCCAAGATGCATCTCATAGATGCTCATGGGCTGACTCAGGGCATCTGTCTCGCCACGTGCCGTCATCCAGGATCCGTCATCCCATTCATGTTCGCAATCCCAGACTACGGATGCAGTATTCGGCGGCAATTCCCAGTAAAAAGCGAACGGGTCGCCCCGTTCCGCGTGGTATTCGTAGCCGCGCGAGCTGATGTGGTATTTATAGCGGGTTCCTTGGTCGACATCGGTGATAAAGCCCTCGAAGATGCCTGATTCATCCGAGCGCATTGCTAAAGGGTGACTCGCGGTGTTCCAGCCGTTGAAATCCCCCATGACGTGAACTTTTTCGGCATTGGGTGCCCACACAGAGAAATGCGTGCCGCTGTGTCCATCGACCCGGCCAACATGCGAACCGAGCTTTTCATAAAGACGATAATGCCGGCCTTGCTTGAACAGGTATATATCATGCTCAGTGAGCAGCCCCTTACCATAAATCACATTGTTGTCAGCCATGAATTCAGCCTCCGCACAGTTGTTGGATGCCCCGCAGCGGGATCATTAGCCAGTCAGGTCGATTGTTCAATTCGTAACCCACTTCATAGACCGCCTTCTCCAGCAAATAAGGTACCAGCAAGTTTTCAAGCAACTCCGGTTCTTCCGGTAGCAGATCACTGCCGTTCATGGTGGTGAGATAGCCATGGAGGAAATCGGCCGAAACATATCGATACCAGAGGTCGGCCCATGCCGAGAGCGCTTCCATGTCCTGTTGCCGGACCGTACTGCCTGTAAGAAGTGCGGTGTAGGCTGCATAATGAAAAGAGCGGATCATGCCGGCGACGTCGCGCATCGGCGAACGTTTGATGCGCCTCTCGGTCAGGGGGCGAACCGGTTCACCTTCGAAATCGAAAATTGCGAAATCACTGCCGGTAAACAAGACCTGGCCGAGATGGTAGTCACCGTGGATGCGGATTTTCTTGGTTGGTAGCCGGCTACCGGTAATGCGGCGCATCTGAGCAAGAATTTCTTTTTGCAGAGCGAGCACCCTGCCAACTTCATTTTGCAGCGATTCTGGAAGACGATGACAGAACTTGGCCAGTTGACGAAGCTCCTGATTGGTCAGATTCTGCATTGCCTGGAATAACGCCCGCTGATAGAGACTGGAGAAAGCTTCCGGCCGGAAACTTTCTTCTCGGCTGCGGGCCAGAGCCAGATGCATCTCTGCTGTACGCTGACCGAGCAGCCTGGCCATCTCCAGGGTTACTCCCGACATGATTTCAGCGAAAGGCTCAGGCAAACTGGCGCGGGTCGACGGGATCAGGCTGGCCGGTTTTTTGGCCGGAGGAGTCTCTCCAGCCATTAACCTGGTCAGCGCGCTGTCGAAATACCGGTTGGCCAGATCAAGAAACAGCTGCCAGGCATCGCCCTGATTGGCAATGTAGTGCTGCATCAGGCCGAGCACGACCGGTTCATTCTGATCATTGCGATATTCCAATGAGCCGGCATAGCCGGGAATATGGGTGAACCCGGATTTTTCAGTCAGGTAACGGACCATTTCGACGTCCGGATGGATGCCGGTGTCAGTGCGTCGATAGAGTTTAAAGATAAACTGGTCACCGTAGCGGATCGATGTGTTCGACTGCTCGGCTGTAAGCAGTCTCGGTGTCAAGTCCGCATGCTTGTTCTTCCAAAGCCGGATAACCTGACGACTGGCTGCAGCGTGCAACCGGCCATGACTGCCGGACGGACGTTTTCGGCCGGCGATCACAGAAAGCACGTCAACGCCAAATTTTTCGCTGTAGACCGCTTCGTAGATAGGCCCCGCGCTGGTGGCAAGACTAAGCCATGCCATCGAACCCCGCGGCATAACGATATCTTCGCCGGTCTGCTCTTTATCCTCGGCGTGGTAAGCAAGCGGCAGGATGTAAAGTTCAGGTGTGCCTTCATGGTAGGTAATATCAACCAACATCAGTATCGGCGTATCTGGGGTTTGGCTGAAGGGGATCCAGTCTCGGATGTTGATTTTGCGGATTTTACGCGCCTTACCGCCATACCAGCGCTGCTGCGGCAGGTAGGAAGGCAGAATGCGATTCTCGATCGCCGCGCGGATTTTCTTGTCGTCCAATACGGCCGGCCATTCCCGACCATACAGCCTCGGCAGCGAGGCTTTGGAGAGCCCGAGTCCTGTTCCCGGTTCGGTCAACTTCAGGATGTAGTAGCCGTAAGGGTTCAGTCCGAGAGAATAGGGTGATTTATCCACCGCCAGGAACTGATTACTGCTGAAAAGGTCTTCCGGGATCCGGCCGGCATAGTCGGACAGATCGAGTTGCACCATCTGGGCATGGTGGGAAAGGTTGACCACAACGCAGATATCCTCCGACCCGTCGCTGCGGATGTAGCACAGAACCTTGGTGTTGTCAGGTCTGAGAAAGCGGATGGTGCCGCGGCCGAAGCAGCGGTGGCTCTTGCGCAAGTCGATGATGCTGCGCATCCACCAGAGTAAAGAAGACTTGCGTTCTTCCTGGGTCTCGACGTTGAGCGATGTGTAGTTGTATTCCGGATCGATCACCAGAGGAAGAAAAAGTTTCTGCGGGTTGGCGCGAGAGAAGCCGGCATTGGCGTCGGTGTTCCACTGCATCGGCGTGCGCACCCCGTCTCGATCACCAAGATAGTAGTTATCGCCCATGCCGAATTCATCGCCGTAATATATGATCGGCGAACCGGGCATCGTCAGCAACAGCACATTCATCAGTTCTATCTTGCGGCGATCGTTGTCAAGCAGAGGAGCCAGGCGACGGCGGATGCCGAGATTGACCCGGGCCCGGGGATCCTTGACGTAGATGCGGTACATGTAGTCCCGCTCCTCGTCCGTGACCATCTCCAGAGTCAGCTCATCGTGGTTGCGCAGGAACAGGGCCCACTGGCATGCATCGGGGATCGCCGGTGTCTGCTCCAGAATGTCGGTGATCGGGTAGATGTTTTCCATCTCCAAAGCCATATACATGCGCGGCATCAGTGGAAAATGGAAACACATGTGGCAGCCGTTGCCATCGCCGAAATATTTGGCGGCATCCTCCGGCCACTGGTTGGCTTCGGCCAGCAGCATGCGATCCGGATACCGTTTTTCTACGTGGCGGCGCAATTTCTTGATAAATTCATAGGTTTCCGGCAGGTTCTCGCAATTGGTTCCCTCTCGTTCATACAGGTATGGAATGGCATCGAGGCGTACACCATCGACGCCTCTCGCAAACCAGAAATCGAGGACCTTGAACAGCGCCTCGTGTACTTTCGGGTTGTCGAAGTTGAGGTCAGGCTGGTGGCTGTAGAAGCGATGCCAGAAGTAGGCGCCGGCCACAGGATCCCAAGTCCAGTTGGAGAGCTCGAAATCCTGGAAGATGATGCGCGCTTCAGGGTACTCTTCCGAGGTATCGCTCCACACATAGAAGTTGCGACTGTTGGTGCCGGGCCGCGCATTTCTGGCACGCTGGAACCAGTCGTGCTGGTCCGATGTATGATTAAGGACCAGCTCGGTAATGACCCGCATGCCGCGGGCATGCGCCTCGTTCATAAATCGCTGGAAATCGCTAAGGGTGCCGTAGTCCGGATGGACTTTGGTGTAGTCGGCGATGTCGTAACCGTCATCACGCAAGGGCGATGGGTAGAATGGCAGCAGCCAGATGGCGGTGACACCAAGTTTCTCAAGATAGTCGAGTCGCGAGAGCAAACCTTTAAAATCACCGATGCCGTCACCATTGCCATCGCAGAAACTCTTCACATGCAGCTGGTAAATAATGACATCTTTATACCAGTTCGGATCTTCTGTCTGCGGGTCAGGTTGAATCGTCGGCATAGTCTGTCACGCTCCTTAATCTGGGTTTACATGAAGTAGTCAAAATCAGTTTCACGCTTGAGTCTCTTTTTCAGATGGAAAATACGGGCGGGCAGGATCTGCGGATCAAACTCCATCAGGTTGCGACTGCCCTGCCAGATGAATTTATCGTCTCCCAGCAGGTCATGCACCATGTAGGGCTGCTTCTCATCCAGTCCAAATTCTTTGAGCGGCAGGTTCAACCAGGCTGACTGACGGTGATGCGGATCAATGTTGACGGCCACCAGCATGATATCCTGCATGTCATCGTCGAACTTGGCAAAGAAGAGTACAAAATCGTTTTCAGCCTGCAGAAATTCTATGTTCCAGGTCTGCTGCAGGGCAGGGTGGGCCCTGCGAATGGTGTTGACCCGCTTGATAAACGATCGCAGGTTGTCCGCTCGTTCGAGATCCCAGGCCTTGATCTCGAACTTTTCGGAATTGAGATACTCTTCGGTTCCTTCGATAGCGGCATGCTCGCAGAGTTCGAAGGCCGGTCCATAGACGCCGTAGTTGGAAGAGAGCGTTGCTGCCAGCACCAGGCGGACAATGAATGCCGGCCGGCCGCCGTATTGCAGGTATTCGGGTAGGATATCCGGGGTATTCGGCCAGAAATTCGGCAGGAAGAAGTCTCGCGGCGCGGTCCGGACAAGCTCCGTGACGTACCGGGTCAGCTCCTGTTTGGAATTACGCCATGTGAAGTAGGTATAGGATTGGGTGAAGCCGGCCTTGGCGAGACGGTACATCACCTTGGGGCGGCTGAAGGCCTCTGACAGGAACAGTGCGTCGGGACAGACCTTGCGCACCTCTGCCAGGCACCAGAACCAGAAAGAAAATGGCTTGGTGTGCGGATTATCCACCCTGAAGATCCTGACGCCGTGTTCCACCCAGAACAGGAACACATCGCGCAGCGCGTTCCACAAGTTCTGCCAGTCTTCGCATTCAAAATCGAACGGGTAGATGTCCTGGTATTTCTTCGGCGGATTTTCAGCATACTGGATACTGCCGTCCGCACGCATGCGAAACCATTCAGGGTGAGCGGCAACCCATGGATGATCCGGAGAACACTGGAACGCGATGTCGAGGGCAATCGCAAGACCCGCTTTGTCCGCCGCGGCCACCAGCTCTGCGAAGTCTGCCATGGTTCCCAGCTCCGGGTGGATTGAAGTATGCCCGCCGCTGGCGGAACCAATGGCCCAGGGGCTGCCGACATCGCCGGGTTGCGCTTCAGGCGTGTTGTTGCGGCCTTTTCGGTAGGTCTCTCCGATCGGGTGTATCGGTGGAAGATAAAGAATGTCGAATCCCATGCCGCTGATACGTGGCAGTTGTTTGATCACGTCATGAAAGTTGCCATGCTGACCGGCGGGACCCGCTGATCGCGGGAAAAATTCATACCAGGCACTGAAAGAGGCGAGCCGCGGCTCCACACGGACGCGGAGTTCTTCGGGATAAGTGGATCTCAACTCCCGGGCTGCGTGCTTGTTCATCAGAGCCGCAAGCAGCGGTTCGTCGATGAGGATAATGGCCTTGCCGGGCTGAACCCCGCTCAGCTGTGCCGCGAACTTGTTCAGAATATCGGCATCTTCTGGCTGGCCTTTTGCGACAGCTCGCTTGGCCGTGGTTCTGATCAGGTTTGCGCCATCCATGAGTTCGACGGCAATATCCTGTTCTGCAGCGTATTTCTTCTTGACCTGCTCCAGCCAGCTAGCGAAATGATTGACCCAGGCTGCGACCGTAAAAAAGATGTCGCGCGATTCTGTAACTCTGATGGTCGCCGTCCAGCGGTCGTTGTTCTGGTGGACCATATAGGTCTCCAGATATTCGCTGCTCTCTTCGAGGCGGTGCTGCAAAACGGCACTCAGGGCATCATGACCGTCGACGAAGATGTCCGCGCTGACAGTCAGCAGTTCACCCAGAGTCCGCTTGGCCGGGAATTTCCCGCCTTCCACCTGCGGTGACAGGTTTTCGATGATAACCCTTTGTCTTCCATCCACCATGCTGCGATCTCTTTCCCCGGAGATGCGGTCTTATCGCTTCCCGGTCATTGTGATTGTAACAGCAAAGCCTGCTCCTTTAAGTATACAAGGATACAAACAAATTCAAACCGGTTGAAAAAGTATCCGGGTTTCAGTCTCGGTTTTCATGAGCGATGGCGCTGCAGGAGAGTGGCATGGCGGCAGAGTCAGCGAGAGGAATGGACCTGTGCATGGCTGCTTACCGGTAAAGGGACATTGATCATCCCGATTGACAAGGGAACGATCCTGATTGACCGATGCGGCCATGAAAATTTTGATTGGATTGGGATGTCTTATGACAAGTTGGATGATTCCAGGTCGCTGATCAGATCCCGATGTTTGACAACACACGCCTCACCCTGGGCGCGCAATGCCATGGCGATCGCTTTGGGAATATTCAGGGCGCGGTTTTGCTTTGATCCTGCCCGGTAAAGATTTTGATAATCGGCGTCGACACGGAGCGACCAGTTTGTATCGTTGACCGATCCCGGTCCGTTGTAAGTCTGATGCATGCCGAACAGATCGGTGAAATAGATCATGACGTTTTTGGCCGGACCGATTAGAAGATCGGCGAAGCTCGCCTGGACGAGCAAAACTTCATTCGCAGAGACCCGTTCGACCCATGCTGTTCGTTCTGTTGCGGGGATACGCAAGCGCGTTGCCAGATAATCCGCCTGTTTTTGTGCCGCTCCTGTTGCCAGCCAACCTTTCGCTACTCTCCAGATAGTAGGCGTATCATGGTTGCCCATCATCAACCAGTCTTCAGGTTGGGCATTTTCACTGCGGTAGACGTCGCCGGTGTTGCCAAGATCCGCTTTCTGAGTCACCCTGAACCGTCCTTGATGGTAATAATGCATGACGTGCTTGATCGGATAGGGCTGAGTGCTGAGGATTTCACAGGCGATCTGGCGAGAGCCGTGTCTCTGTTGCCCTGCTGATTCCACGATCTGATTGAAAAGAATCGCATATCGTCTGATCTGGTCAGGGTCCAGGCGGTCCACCCACTCATCATCGAAACGCGCGCGCTGCGGATTGAGCTGGTCGGGACGGGCGATGGCGAACCGGGCCAGTTCGGGATGGTCGGCAAGCGCGGGGGAAGCGAACAGGCGTGCTCCGTTCCGAACGGCGCGAAGCGGATCCTGCTGATCGTTACGATAAACCCAGGGACAGATCAAGCCGTGCGGATGATCAATGCGCAGACCGTCAAACTCTGTGAACAGCTTGTCGATACGTGCCCGGAGGAACCTGATGACCGCTCCAGGCTGCCGGGGACCTTCCACGACAGCCTGGTAATACTGGCACGGATCCAGAACCGGATAGTTCCATGCCTGGCCTGTCGGGTTGGTTCTGCTCGGCGGCGCACCCAGCTTATAATCCGCCAGCAGGAAGGATTGCGCAGACCAGGCATCCCGGTCTGACATTCCGATCTGACAGTCGCCAAAAAGGTTTAGATTGAGCTGCCGACAGCGCTTTTGCAAGACCTTATGTTGTTCGGCGATCAGGTACTGGGTGAAACAATAGTCTTCAATCGCATCTTTGTGTTTTTGAAACAGGAATTCGATTCGTTTGCGCGCCGACTCAGCGTTTCCGGGCTGTGGAGCATAAAGCTGCTTGTCGAGTCGAGCCTCTTCATTCCCCTGCCACTGCGTCCAGGTCTGTTTCCCATGAATTTGCAAAAGTATCTCGTAGAGAGCATCCCTTTCAAGCCAAGCACTGTTGCGCTTCCAGAAGTTGGAGTAGGAACGCGCGATGCCGACATGCTTTTTCTCCAGAAGTCCGCGGCGGTAGTGTTCGCAGACGTCGGCAGTGATAGATTGCAAGGCGTTTGTGGCAAAAGCCATATGGACTCGTGATCTGTCAGGCGGAGATTGACTACTGAGGTCGGCCAGTTTTAGCGGATCGAGCAGCCTCCAGCGGGAGTCGCTCAGCGACAGCGGCGCCAGCAAAAGAGGGTTTTTTGAAAAAAAGGTTCCATCGTACGGAGAAGGGTTGGCGAGAGTGGTTATGCCTTGCGGACCGAGTTGAATGCCATTAAATCCCAATTCGCTGAGGAACAGGAGAAAGTCTGCGGCGCCATCGGAATAGGGCGAGCCATGACCGATGTCTTCTCCCTGCAGGCCGGGAAAAGCCGCATCGTGAATACCGAGAAGGAAGTTGCGGATACCTAGGATTTGCAGTGCCGCTGTAACCTTGGAACGGAGGGTTTCGGTCTCTCTGGTCATGCTGAAAATCCGGTTCTGCTTCCTTTGTCACGTTGAAAATTGCTACCTGTTTAGTATCAAACTGCTCATAGCCAAGCGCTGTTTAGATGATAAATTTAATAACATATAACCGTCGCGGAAAGGAGAAATTCTCGAGCGAGACGTTAGCCGAATCAATTGCCTGTTCTGCAGTGATTCGCAAAATGGCATAAAACTTCTGGAGCCATTCTGATTTTCCGGTTGGACACTCTTTAGTCCGAGCTGAGGAGATTTGAAGTCTATTCGCTGTTGCAGAGAGAACACGGATTGTACATCAGAAAGAAGGAAAAACATGATGATGCAAGAGGAAAAAATACAAGTCATATTAAAGGGCAAAACGATAACCGGCACCCGGACTTTCATTAAAGATGTCGGCAAGCTCCGCCTGGTGGTGAAATATCGCGGGCATCAACTGGAAGAAACGTGTCAATTTCGCAGTAATTTCAACCGGGATGCAATGCTCTGGGAGGCACGACGTATGCTTGTTCAACTGATCGAAATGAATCAAATGAATGCGGATAATGACGTGCACCCTTCGACAGGCAGGATCTCTGCATAGCTGGAGGTGACTATGACTGTATTTAAAGCAGAATTCAAGCCGGATGATCTGCTACTGGTCGTCGATGTCCAGAAAGATTTTTGTCCGGGAGGAAAACTTGCTATCGAGGGCGGCGACGAGGTTGTTCCAGTGATCAATTCGTTGATAAAAACTGCGCGGGATGCCGGCATGCCTGTTTATCTCTCTCGGGACTGGCACCCAAAGCATCACATCAGCTTTGTGGAGAGTGGCGGTCAATGGCCGCCGCATTGTCTTCAGGATACGGACGGTGCACGGTTTCATCCGGAGCTCGAGGTGCCGCACGATGCGGTGATCGTGACCAAGGGAACCCGCTTCGACCAGGATCAGAATTCCGTATTCGACCAGACCGGTCTCGCTGACTGGCTGCATCGACAGAAGGTCAAACGGGTTTTCATTGGTGGTCTGGCCCTGGATGTCTGTGTTCTTGCCTCGGTGCTCGATGGCAGGAAAGCAGGATTCGAGATGTATCTTATCGAAGCAGCAACCCGTCCGGTCAATGCAGAGGATGGCCGCGCGGCCATTGAGAAAATGCGCAAGGCAGGCGCAGAAATCCTGGGAATGTGATTACTTTAATACGGTTCTATCGCCCATGGAATGGCGGGTTTAATCACGACGCGGCCATTCGTCTTTGCTTCTGGTGATTTCCTCAACCTCCTGATAATCCCAGGTGCGCTCTTCTCCACTGGTGTTTTTGACAATCACCTTTTCTTCGGAGCAGTCCACGACCTGGCCTTCCTCGCCGCTGGCCGGATGCCTGACAAACACATCACGGCCCTGTTCACTCTGAACACAAACATAATCAAAGCGCTGTTTTTCCATCCTGATTCTCCTCTCTTTCCGGATCTGATAAAGGGATCCGGAGATTAACAGCGTTCCGGCTCAATCTCTCTCCGGTATAGTCGGTCAAGCTTCAGCATGCCGCTTGGCTTGTCGAGTTCATACTTGTTTTTCGGCCCGGTGGGAATCTCGATCACTGCCGGAAACCGGTCGTATATCTGATCCGAATCAACCTCGATGTCATGCCATGGGTGCATGGTTTTCCCTCTCGCATTCAGTTCGCGCACTGCTCCAGATCCCAACTCAATGTTTGACCACCCTCGATGTCTGATTCTTGTTCGCAACAGCAGATTCTAACTGGTGCGACCCCGCACTGAAGGCACTTGACCGTCAATTGACTGGACGTCACCTGCACTTCCAGAGACTGGCCGCGGTAGCGTAGCCACAGTTTCAGGCAATCAAGCTCGCGTGGCAAGCAGGGATTAAAGTGCAGCATGTCACCGCGAGCCTCTAAGCCGGTATAGTTGCGCTGTAACAGATCGACGGTACCCGCCATGGCGCCGAGGTGAATGCCTTCGGGTGTTGTACCCCCTTGAATGTCATTTAAATCCGCGAGCAAAGCCTGATTGAACAACTGCCAGGAGCCCTCACGGTCGGAGCGGGTAAGCACCCAGGAATGCACGACCTGGCTGAGAGTCGAACCATGGGACGTGCGCGCGATATAGTATTCGATATTTTCAGGGATGGTCTTATATGCGAAAGGATAGTCGAGTCGTTCGAAAATCTCCGACAATTCCTCCGACGTAAACAGGTAGAACAGCATCAAGACATCAGCCTGTTTGGAACATTTGTAGCGGTTGGGCGTGTCGCCTTCCGCCTCGAGAATGCGGTCGAGGCGCATGACCTTACCGTGTTTGGCATGATAGGCATCCCAATCCAGTTCCTTGAGTTTCTCGTATCCTTCAAACTGGCTGATTATGCCGTCGGCATGGAACACCAGGCGCATTTTGCGACTGATATCTTCCCAGCGGTCGATTTCCGTGTCATCGATCTCAAGGCTTGCATAGAGTTCCTCGCGGCGTTCATCGGAAATGATCTCGAGTACCCTGATCGCACAGATCAGGGTCCAGACCGCCATAATGTTGGTGTAGGCGTTGTTATCGAGACCGTGCCGGTCCGCATCGGGATAAGCGTCATGGTATTCATCCGGACCCATCACACCGAGAATCTCGTAGCGGTCGCATTCCTCGTTCCAGCTGGCCAGGCTGGCCCAGAAGCGGGCGATCTCCAGAATCATCTCGGCACCATAAAAGGACAGAAATTCCATGTCTCGGGTCACCTGGTAATATTGCCAGACATTCCAGACAATGGCCGCATTAACATGACGCTGCAGCCGCGAGTTGTCTGCAATCCAGTTGCCCGATTGGGGGTTAAGGTGAACCCGTTGGCTTTCTTCGCGGCCATTGCTGCCGCTCTGCCAGGGGAACATGGCGCCATGATATCCTGCGTCCTGGGCGGCGGCCCGCGCCTCGGGAAGACGCCGATAGCGATATTTGAGCAGAGAGCGTGTAATTTCAGGAAGACGCAGGTTCAGCAAAGGGAAAATGAACAGTTCGTCCCAGAATACATGGCCGCGATAGGCTTCGCCGTGCCAGCCACGGGAAGGGATACCGACATCGAGTTCAATGGTATGCAATGAGGCGGTCTGCAGCAGGTGAAAGATATGCAGGCGAATAATCATCTGTACCTGCTGCATACCGTCATCTCCTTGCAACTCAAGATTGAAATGCTTCCAGAGATGGCTCCACGCCAGGCTGTGAGTCTCCAGTAAGCGTTCGAAGTCCGGGCTGCGTTTCAGCTCTTTGCAAGCTTCGAGGCCGCATTCGGAAATCGCCTCGTCGCGATTTGTGAATATGGCGACCACCTTTTCGATACGTACCTCGGCGGATTTCTCCAGGTGCAGCACGAAGTTCTGGACCACATAGCCGTCCTGCTCGAAAAATTTACGCTCAGGGTTTTGCGGCTTGCCATTGATAAAGATGCGGTTGCGGGCTGCCTGGGCCATCTCGAGTCGTGACTGGCTGGTACGAACCTTGAGAACGAGGGTCTCCGGGTCTGGCTGATCGGTAACCAGCGGCACAAGATGTTCGCTGGCCAGATCACGATAGCGCTCGACGTTGTCATTCTTGACCCGTCCGTCGAGAGCGGTCCGAAATTCCACCAGTCCGCCCCAGCTTTCAGCAGTCAGGGTAGTTTCGAGTGCGCCAAGGTGACGCTGGGACATGTGCACCAGACAGCGCTGCTGCAGTGTGCTGATCCGTTGTTCGGAGTCTTTAAAGCGTACTCTCCGCCGCAGCAGCCCGCATTTGAGATCAAGTTCCTGATGGTATTCAAGAATGTCCACCCCGGTGAGATCAAACCATGCTCCACCTTCGATGCGAAAACTCAGCGGCAGCCAGTTGGGGAAATTAACCAGGTCCTCATTTTCAATAGTGCGACCGGCAATGGTGGTTTTAAGACGGTTATATCCCCCCGCCAGATAAGTTCCGGGATAGTGGATCTCATCGGCGGTCGCCTCCGGTGCGGCGCCGCGAGTGCAGAAATAACCATTGCCCAGGGTGCACAACGCCTCGCGCAGATTTTGCTGCTCGGGTTCAAAGTTTTCATAGGTCAGGGTCCGGTTGTTCATGATTCGCTCAATTCCTCCAGATAATTGCACAGCGTCTGCAAAAACAGCCGTACTTCACAGGTATCTTCAAGAACATACCGGCCATGAGTCTCACGCTCTTCGTCGCGCACCAGAATACCGATGCCGCGATCTTCGATTTCCCGTAGAGCATCTTCATCGGTGAGATCGTCGCCGATATAAAGCGGCAGGATATCGTTTCGGTTCAGCTCGAGTTTTTGCAACAGCCAGGACAGTGCCTTGCCCTTGTCCCAGTCGATATCGGGACGCAACTCGAAGATCATCTTGCCGCCGGTTTTTTTCAGTGTATCGTTATCGGCCAGAACCTTATCGACAGCTGTTTCCACCTCGGCGTGCTGTTCTTCGGCAACTCGTCGAAAATGTATGGCAATGGCGAATTTCTTGCGTTCCACCTGGGTTCTTTCTATCTGATCGAGCCGCTCATGCAGAGCCTGTTCGGCCCGATCGAGAGCAGGCAGAAAATCATTGCCCTGTTGAAACTCGATCTTCTTTCCTGCCGGGCCGGCGATATCGAAGCCATGACTGCCGGCATAGTAGATTCCCTCGATACCGGCCAGCTTCTCGACATCCTTGCGGTCGCGGCCGCTGACGATGGCAACGGTGCAGTATTTGGCCAGGTCCCGCACGGTCTGGCGCATCTCCTCGGAGATGATCGCGTCCTCCGGACGCTCGACGATGGGAGTCAGGGTGCCGTCATAATCGAGAAACACGGCGGGCCGCTTGTGTTTGAGCTGACAGGTCACATCGTTGAAGCGATCCAGTGCCGAAGGCAAGCTGTCTGTGCTTTTCTTTCTGCCGCTCACCTCGACCCTGATTTCAGCGAGATCCTTGACAACGATGTCGGCATATTTCGCCAACTCCTCTGTTTGGTCAGCACGATCAACGCCGATCACCAGGCCGAAGTTGCCTGCCCTGCCGGCCTGTACTCCCGATTGGGCATCCTCCACGACTACCGAGCGTCGGGGCGTTGCGCCGAGTTTTTTGGCCGCGGCCAGAAACACGTCGGCAGCCGGTTTGCCGGGAATTCCCATCTCTTCGGCATCCAGTCCATCGACCCGGGCATCGAACAAATCAGTCGCATCTGCTGATGCAAGTACCGCTCGTGCGTTTTTGCTCGCCGAAATAATGGCTGTCTTAATACCGGCTTTGCGCAACTGAGCGATCAGATCAGCGGTCGTTTCGTAACGTTGCGCTCCTTTCTCCTCGAGAACCTGTTGAAAATAGCTGTTTTTGCGATTGCCCAGGCCGCGGATCGTCTCCCGGTCGGGACTGTCTTCAGAGGAGCCTTCCGGCAGTTCGATGCCGCGGGACCGCAGAAAATCACGCACCCCATCGTAACGCGGCTTGCCATCGACATAGCGGGTGTAGTCGTTTTCGACACTGAAGGGCAGGTAATCATCCCCTTTGTTCTGCGCTCGTTTTGCAAGGTAATCGTCGAACATCTTTTTCCAGGCGGCGGCGTGCACATGGGCGGTTTTGGTGACAACGCCGTCCATGTCGAAAATAACGGCATCGAACTGTTCCCGGGAAATAGTGTGGCGATCGGCGGTCATGGTGTCCTTTCTGAGTTCAAGGTGATAATCATTGAAACTATTCAAAACATAAGCGAGTGAGTAGGGGAACTGAATCGTTACTGACTATTTTTAATAATATCAGATTATAAGTCAGTTTCAGGATCTGAGTCCGGCAGACGTCCTTTGAGCCGCTCGGCAGAGGCTTGGGCTGCGCCGCGCAGAAACATGCCGATAATCACATACCAGACACCGCTTATGGCATAGCCTTGCAGAAAAGTAATGACTCCGAGGGCAATCAGGCCGACACCGAAGCCGGCGCCGATCCGGCAGACTATGCGGGTCGCCCAGGCCAGATCGTTTTTAACCGTCCAAAGCGCCGAGCGTAGAATGCGTCCGCCGTCCAGCGGAAATGCCGGCAGCATGTTGAAGCCGGCGAGCAACCAGTTGATGAATGCCAGATAACCGAAGATCACACCCAGGGCAGTCGGGTTGTTCTGGGTTTCGACTACCAGCTTGAGGCCATGGAAACCGAAACCGAGGATGACGCTTGACAAAGGGCCGGCTGCGGCCATCAGGAATTCGGTTTTCGGCCGGTCCGGCTCCTGGTTCATTTCGGCGATGCCGCCAAAGATGAAGAGGGTGATCCCCTTCATCGGCAACCCATAATACCGGGCAATGACAGAGTGCCAGAATTCGTGAAAAATAATCGAGAGGAACAAGCCCGTCGCTCCAACCACGCCCATAAGCCAGTAACTGCCCGCAGAGAGATTCTCGTAGTTGCTGGGGAAATAGCCGGTGGCGAGGGACCAGGTGACCAGCAGGGCGATCACGACCCAGCTGGCATCAAGCTGAACCTTGAACCCGAACAGGGTAAAGAGGGTGATGCGATCGTCCAACATGCGTGCTCTCCATCATGAGGATATTCTGTACTCAGTTTTCAGGTGAACACGAAACTACCTTGAGGATAACAACCTCAACCAATCCGTCAAGCCAGGCGAAGGTTTGGAACTTTTCTTACATTATTTTCTGATCAGGAGCTGTGTCGGTTTGATGACAGCGGGAATTACTGTCTGCTCACCTGTCATGAAAGTGCCTCGAAGCCGGAGATAACATCGAATAATTCCTCGGAGATGGTGTTTTGCCGCATGCTGTGATATCTGCGCGTTAATTCGTCCATGGTTTCTTCTATGTTTTTTTCGGCCCGCTGCATCGAAGCCAGGCGTGCGGCATTCTCTGCGGCCATGGTCGTAGCAAAAGCCCGAAACAGGGCAGCGAAAAGATATTCACTGATCAGGGATCGGAACAGCTCCTCCCAGGGCAGAGTGTAGAATGGCACCTGGCGGCTGGGCCAACGCCGACCGCCAAGATCTTCGAGCCAGGTGCGGTCCGGAGGCAGCAGGTTCACCTGCGTCTGGCGATAGGAAGAACGGCTGGAAGGGCGATTGTGAAACAAGATCAGACGAAGTTCACCTTGCTCTTCACGAAGAGCGGCGAGACTCAGCAGCATCTCCTGTACCCGCGACGAGATCGCCTCGGCCGAGGTGGGCAGCTCAAATTGTTGATTGATCTTTCCGACGGCATCCTCCATCAGACCGAAAGCTTTGGCGCCGGCAACCCAATACAGCTGATTTTTTCTCTCTACGGTTTCGTCCAGAGAATCCTGAAGGTATTCAATAATGCTTTCGTTAAAACGGCCGGCCATACCCTGATCGGAACCGAACACGATGATCAGGGTTTTCAGTGGACTCCGGCGGTGGCCGATGAGCGGACGGGTAGACAGAGCCGCTCGCAAGCCCATTTCAACTGACCGGAAATATTCTTCAAGTGATCGGGCCGCGCTTTCATACTGACGGATATTCACGGCGGCCAGCGACTTCATGGTTCGCACCACGGTGTGCAGATCATCGGCGCTCTTGAGTTTGCGTTCCATCTCCTGCAGTGTCTGCATTTCGTTTCGTCATCCTGAAAAAAAGTTCGACGTGAGCCTTTGTGAGTGCATCTTATGCTTCTTCTGCCTGGTCTTTGTCCTGACGGCTTTTCGGATGCGATGATCCTGTCTGCTGCTGATCGACAAGCCCGGCAACAGCCTCCTGTGCCGTTTTCAACAGACTGTCGCGGTCATCCTCTGACAGTTTTTCGCCGGCTGCGATCTTTTCGCTGATATCACCGATATGACGCACCGCTTCGCGCACCCGGGTTTCCGCCTGAATGAGCTTATCTTCCGGCACCGGATCGAAAACACCTTCGTTGACGGCCATCAACACCATAATCTGTTGTGTAGCGGACAAAGGCGAATACTGCGGCTGCTTCAGTACCGACCGTACCCGACGGCCTCTTTCCAGGGTCTTGCGGGTCTCTTCGTCGAGGCGGGTACCGAAACGCGAGAAGGCTTCGAGTTCCTCGAATTGGGAGTAGGTCAGGCGCAGGTCGCCGGCCACTGCACGATACGCTGAGAGTTGGGTTTTGCCGCCGACGCGCGAGACGGATTTGCCGATATCGATCGGCGGCAGGATGCCCTTGCGAAACAGATCAGGGGATAAATAGATCTGCCCGTCGGTAATGGAAATCAGGTTGGTCGGAATGTAAGCCGAAATGTTCTGTGCTTCGGTTTCAATGATGGGCAGAGCAGTCAACGAACCGCCACCGAGTTCATCGCTCAGATGGGTTGAACGTTCCAGCAGACGTGAATGAATGTAGAAGATATCGCCGGGAAAGGCCTCACGCCCAGGCGGTCGCCGCAATAGCAGTGAAAGCTCACGGTAAGCTCTTGCATGCTGTGTGAGGTCGTCGTAGATCACCAGTACATCTTCACCCTGCTCCATGAAATATTCAGCCATGCTGGTTGCGGCATAGGGAGCAATGTACTTGAGACCTGGTACGTCGTCTCCTTTGACCGCCACCACGGTGGTGTATTCCATGGCTCCGTGCGCTTCCAGATCGGCCACCACCCGGGCCACGCTCGAGGCGCGCTGGCCGATGGCGCAGTAGAAACAGACTACGCCCTTGCCCTTCTGATTGATGATGGTGTCGATGGTAATAGCCGTTTTCCCGGTCTGTCGATCACCGAGAATCAGTTCACGTTGGCCTCGCCCGATAGGGATCAGGGCATCGATCGCCTTGAGCCCGGTCATCAGGGGGACGGTCACCGGAGCCCGGTCCATGATTGCGGGAGCCGCACGCTCAACCGGTCGGCGCTCGCGAAAACGCAGCGGTCCCTTGGTATCGAGGACCCGGCCTGCGGGGTCGACAACCCGGCCGATCAGCTCTTCACCGACCGGTACATCGAGCACCCGGCCGGTTCGGCGTACCTCGTCTTCGGAACCAAGATGAGTGTAATCACCAAGCATGATGACCCCGATTTCCCGGGTATTGATGTTGAAAGCCATACCGAGGGTATTACCGGGGAAAGCCAGTAATTCTTCTGACTGGACCTCGGTCATTCCGGTTACCCGGGCAATCCCCTTGCCGAGATAGCTGAGCCGGCCGACGATCTGCAGCGACAGTTCGGGGATGTAGTCTGCAAGACCCTGTTCGAGGTGTTGCAGTGCCTCGTCGACCGAGTTGGACAAAGAAAACAAGGAGTCAGCCATTCTGCTCCTCCTGCTCGGATTCTTTCGCCGGATTGACGTTGTCTGCGTTGCCTGCCGTTGTTTCGGCTTTATCCGCCCGATGGCGGGTTTGCTCTTCGATCAGGTTCATCACCCGCGTTTGCAGCTCGTCCAGATAGCCTGAGATCCCCCAGGAGAGCTTGACGCTGCCGGCGGAAATCTCGATCCCCAGGGGAAAATCAGGGTCGGCCTGATAGACAACCTCGGTCTGCTTGTTGCAGGTCTCGTGCAGGGCTGCAGTGATTTTGCGTTTGCAGGTTGCATTCAGTTCAAATGTAGAGAGTACGGTCACCTCCCCATTGCAGGCTTTGGCAAGTTTTTGGGTGGCTTTTTCATCAAGGTTCTTAAGACGTTCGAGAAGTGTGTCTGCCAGTTGATCCTCCAGACCTGCATCGGCCAGATCCTGCATGGCTCGCCGGGCAACCTCGATGACCTCCCGACCGGTGCGTTTTTTCAGCTCGCGGCTGAAATTATCCTGATCATTCTGCAATGATTTGAACCACTCCTGACGCTTGTTTTCCACCTCTTCCCTGGCGTGATCGAGCATTTCTTTTTTACGCTTTTGTGCCGCGCGATCAGCCTGTGACAACTTCTCCTCGCTCTGTTCCTCAAGTTCTCTTTGCTTGCTACGGTACTCTTCGATTTTCTGCTCTGCCTGTTCGCTCTTGTCCGAAGCTTCCTGCAGGCGATTTTTAATTTTTTCTTCCCTTTCGTTCATATGCTGGACGATCGGGTTGTAGAGAAACCGCTTGAGCAGATAAACCAGGATGAAAAAATTGACGAGCTGTGCCGCGACCGTAAACCAGTCGATGAGCATATCAGCCTCCGCCGGCCTGCTTGAGGAAATAGTTCCAGAAGGGATTGGCGAAAATCAGGATCATCGAAACCACAAAGGCGTAGATGGCTGTCGATTCGACCATGGCCAGACCCACAAACAGGGTGCGTGTCAATGTGTTGGTTTCATCGGGCTGCTGCGCAATCGCCGCTAGCGCCTGCGCTAGAGCGCGTCCTTCACCGAGAGCGGGGCCGATGGCACCGATACCGATACAAAGTCCGCTGCTGATAATGGAAGCAACCGCGACCCATCCGAGACTATCCATAAAAAATCCTCCTTTAATCCATGTGTTATGAGTTTTTCTGTTCGCTTTGAGCTTCCTGATCTTTCTGCACCCGAACAGCGGCGGCCAGATAGACTGCCGCGAGCACGGCAAAGATATAAGCCTGGATAACTCCGGTAATGAGACCCAGAATATTCATCAGAACCGGGAAAAACAGCGGCGCGAGCGACAGCAATATTCCGGCAATCATCGCTCCACTCATGATATTGCCGAACAGACGTACTGCCAGTGCCAGGGTGCGTGAAACTTCTCCCATGATGTTGAAAGGCAGCATGAAAGGCGTCGGCTTGATGTAGAGCTTGAAGTAGCCGGATATTCCCCGCCGGAGGATGCCCCAGATGGGCACCGCAACGAACACACAGATCGCCAGGGCAGCAGATGTCGAAAGAGAGCCGGTCGGGGCCCGGTAGCCGGGAACCACGGAGAGAACGTTGGGCACCAGGATGAACAAAAAGATGGTGCCGATAAAGGGCAGAAACTCGTCGACTGGTGAGAGGCCCATGTCTGCGATCTGCTTGCGGATGTTGTCCACCACGACTTCCAGCAGGTTCTGGCCGCGGCCCAGGTTTTCATCCGAGCTCAGACGCCTGGTAATGAGAGCCGAGACACCGACCAGCAGTGCAATATTGATCCATGTCACCAGGATGGTCGCGTTGAGTTTGGCAAAACCGTATTGCCAGTAAATATAGACGTCAGGTGTTATTTCCATGAGACGACCTTTTTCACTAATTCAAAACGCCGCGGATTTCAGTCAAGTGGCCGGTTTGCACTGCGGTCGACCTTTAATTCTCAGTAAGACTTGACGCGTAATCAACAGGCCGGCCATGGCAATCGTCATCGCCTGCCAGCCCAGGGGAGTCAGGAGATAGAAGCCGCCCAGCACCACCGCCAAACGCAGCAGGAAACTGCCTGCAAGCAGCAGATGCGGTCTGCGGCTTGACGGGATGCGTGTCACAGTGAGCCACAGTCCACCGAAAAATATCAGGCCAAGACCGGCGCCGATCGGCAGGGCAGCCAACATCTGCCAAAATTCATGTTGCATCATTTTCCCTCATTATCATGATCAGTCTCTTCCTTGCCGTTTCTGGGAAAGTCCTCCTCAATACTTTGACGTTCCCGGCTGATCCAGAACCATGCGTTCAGACAGCCGATACCTATACCGACCACCAGCATCATCAAGGTCCAGGAATAGCGGCTTTCGAAGCGGGCATCAATCCAGACGCCTACAGCGATGGCGGCCAGAGCAGGTATCGCCACTGACCAGCCCACCAGGCCGAACATGCCGAGGCCAAACCATACGCCCTGGTCACCCTGGCTGCGGGCGCGCAGCTTGCGCTGCTGAGTCTCTTTGACCTTGGACCGAAACTCCTTGTTAAGCTCGGGTTTGTTTGCTTTTTTTGTCAAAACCGATACGGTTCCTCCTCATCAGATCTCCATGAAGCGGCGTAAAAAGTCGGCTTCGAGCCGGGCGACTGCTGACTGTACCTTGCGTTCATGCTCATCGAGTGACGCGAAACGGCCCTCGATTACTTCTACCAGCTTCTCCAGGGGTGCATCGGCAACGGCGTTGCGCACCGAAACCCGCACCTCGCCGCCCTGCTTGACCAGAGTGCCACGATCAATGGCGATAAATTCCTCCTCGCTGTCCGTCTGCAGACGATAGGCGAGCAGGCCGGGCGTCAGAATCGAGACGAAATCGATATGGTTGGGACGCAGGCCGAAAGAACCGTTCAGACCAGTGGCGGTGACGCTGGCCACTTCGGTCTCGAGTAAAATGCCGGTGGGCAAAAATACCTTCAGCTTCATGCCGCCTCTCCATTTCCGGAAGCTTGATCTGTCTCAACCGCATCCTGATCGCCCTGAGAACGGTTCCGCTGTTCCGAAGATTCCGCGCGCTGCTTAGCCTTGGCTTCATCCGCGCCGCCGATCATATAGAGAGCTTTCTCGGAGTATTCGCTGAACTCATCATTGAGAATCCGCTCGCATCCGCTGAGAGAATCTTCGAGTGATACGGTTTTTCCGGGAGTTCCGGTGAATTGTTCGGTGGTAAAGAAGGGCTGAGTCAGAAACCGTTCGAGGCGACGAGCGCGAAACACCGTCTTGCGGTCGTCACGGGACAGTTCTTCCATGCCGAGCATGGCGATAATGTCCTTGAGATCCTCGTAGGAAGCGAGTGTTCGGCGGATCTCCTGGGCAATGCGATAATGTCGTTCGCCGACCACACCGGGTGTCAGCATTTTGGAGTTCGACTCAAGCGGGTCGATGGCCGGATAGAGCCCCTCGCTGGCTCTCTTGCGGGACAGCACGATCGAAGCCGACAGGTGGGAAAACGTATGGACCGCCGCCGGGTCGGTCAGATCATCGGCAGGCACGTAGACCGCCTGAATCGAAGTGATCGCGGCGTGCGGGGTATTGGTGATGCGCTCCTGAAGCTGGGAAAGTTCCGAAGCCATGGTCGGCTGGTAGCCAAGCCGGGAAGGCATCAGGCCGAGCAATCCTGACAACTCCATACCCGCCTGGATGAATCGAAAGATATTGTCAATCAGCAGCAGCACATCCTGGCGGCGGTCGTCACGAAAATATTCAGCCATGGTCAGCGCGGTCAATCCGACCCGGAACCGGCAGCCCGGCGGTTCGTCCATCTGCCCGAATACCATGACGGTATTGTCGAGCACTCCTGCATCGCGCATCTCCCGATAAAGTTCCTCGCCTTCCCGGCAGCGTTCACCAATGCCGCAGAAAATCGAGGTGCCTTCGTGCTCGCCCACCATATTGTGAATCAATTCGGTGATGAGTACGGTTTTGCCAACCCCGGCTCCGCCGAACAGGCCCGCTTTGCCGCCGCGTTCAAGCGGTGCGAGCACATCGATTGCCTTGATTCCGGTCGTGAAAATCTCTGATTCGGTCGTGCGCTCGCTCAGGCCTGGTGATTTATGATGAATGGAACGGCGCTCAATCTTTTCGAGAGGCTCCTTGCGGTCAATGGTTTCACCGAAAACATTGAACATGCGCCCGAGAATTTCAGGACCGACTGGTGCCTGCAGGGTCTGACCGCTGTTGCGGACTGCATCGCCCACCGCCAGACCGCGGGTTGTCGTAAGGGCGTTGCCGCGCACGGTCTCATGGTCCAGATGCAGGGCGACCTCCACCCGGACCTGCTCATCCTCGCCGGCGAACAACAGGCTGTTGATAGCCGGCAGTTGGCCAGGGAAACGGGCTTCTATCACCCCGCCGACGACAGAGGAAATGGTCCCATATGTGCTTTCTTCAGCATCCATTATAAAATAGAAATTCGCTGTCGTTGAAGGTGCATACATTCATAACGTATCGTTTGTCAGCAGCTTGTCAAGGTTCGTCACGTGGACGAGAATGCCGACTTTGTTAGAATAATTTTTATATCTCAAGGTTTGACAGGGCCGGCATGACTGGTACAACGAAATATAGGTCTGATACGTTTCAAGACAGGTCTTGTTACTGAAAGTCAGGTTCTTGTTCAGGAGGCTGTCGGACTATCCATGAACCGGATGTATTGGTTTTGCTTCGATAAAACCTCAGGAAATTAGACGTATATGAGTGAGCCTATCTATATCGGAACCTCGGGATGGCATTACGATCAATGGAAGGGAACCTTTTATCCAGCTGAAATCGCGGCAAAAGAAATTCTCGGCTCTTATACCGCGCCTGAGTTCTATGTATAGGAGATAGTCGTATGATGGCATCTGAATTTGATTTTATCAGTCGTCTGCTGGTACCGGCCAAAACCAGGATTATTCTCCTGGTGATCGACGGTTTGGGTGGGCTGCCTGTAACGCCCGGTGGACAGACCGAACTTGAAGCCGCCAGCACACCAAACCTTGACATGCTCGCGGCCGAAGGGCTCTGCGGACTGCATGAGCCGGTTGGTACGGGGATCACTCCCGGAAGCGGCCCGTCCCATCTGGCCTTATTCGGTTATGACCCGCGGCGGTACCAGGTGGGTCGTGGCGTGTTGTCGGCATTGGGCAGCGGTTTTAATTTGCAAGACAGCGACGTAGCGGCGCGGGGCAACTTTTGTACGGTGGATGATTCCGGATTAATCACCGATCGGCGTGCGGGACGGATTGATACAAAGACGAACCGGGAACTGTGCGCTGTGCTACGCGAGATCGAGTTGCCTGGAATTGAGCTGTTTATCGAGCCTGTCAAGGAATACCGCTTCCTGTTTGTCCTGCGCGGTGCAGAGCTTTCAGCACAAGTAACTGATAGCGATCCACAACAGACCGGGCGCAAGCCGCGCGAACCTGATCCTTTGGTTCCGGACGCTGAGAATACTGCGCAGCTGGTGCGGCGCTTCCTCGATCAGGCGCGGCAGAAGCTGACGCCGCATCATCCGGCCAACATGGCTTTGCTGCGCGGATTCTCCAGTCGCCCTTCCTGGCCGAGTTTCAGCGAGATTTTCGGGTTGCGGGCGGCGGCTCTTGCCGGTTATCCGATGTATCGCGGCGTTGCGCAATTGCTCGGCATGAGCATCCTGAATTGCGAAGATTCGCTGGAAAGTAAAATTGCCATGCTGAAAGCACATTGGGAAAAGTTTGATTTCTTCTATGTGCACTACAAGCCTACCGACAGTGCAGGCGAGGATGGCGACGCAGAGAAAAAACAGCGCTGCATTGAGGAGTTGGACCGCTGCATTCCGGAGCTTCGTGAACTGCAACCCGAGGTGTTGATCGTGACGGGCGATCACTCGACACCGGCGGTGATGAAATCGCATAGCTGGCATCCGGTACCGACTATCTTATGGTCTGACAACTGCCGACCGGACGACGTTAAACTTTTCGGCGAACGGACCTGCCTTGCCGGTGGTCTTGGACCCCGTTTTGCTGCGACCGATCTGATTCCATTGGCTCTGGCTCATGCTGGACGGCTGCAGAAATTCGGAGCTTGAGAAGTATGAAATTTGTTTTGAAAGAGACACTTTCTGCTTTGATTTTCGAACTTATAACCAAAACAAAGGTTAGCCACCAAGGCACCAAGACACGGAGGAGTTTTTTGAAATTTCTTCAAACAGTCATGTCGCGAGACAGAAAATATCGATCATTATCCTGTAAAATGTACTGCTTGGTGCCTTGGTGTCTTGGTGGCAAAACTAAATTTTTTTTGGGTTATAGAACCGTTGATTCTCGACAGCGCCTGGAGAGGGTGCTCGTTCAGAAATTCCAGACGCTTTTCTGACTGGCTGCAACAAGGAGAATGATTATGACATCGGACAACGATTCAATCCGCTGGTTTGCCGATCTGAACAACGATGACGTTGCGTTGGTCGGTGGCAAGAATGCTTCGCTGGGCGAGATGATCGGCACCCTCAAGTCTGAAGGCATACGGGTCCCCGACGGCTTCGCCACCACTTCGAAAGCCTACCGGCGCTATCTTGCCGAGAATCACCTGGAAGAGAAAATCCGTGAACGGCTTGAAGAATACCGCAAGGGTGACAAATCATTGAGCAAGACCGGCGACGCTATTCGCCGCATGATCCGGAGCGGTAAATGGCCGGACGACATTGCTCTGGGTATTCGCGACGCCTATCGTGAACTTTGCCGGCGCGGCGGTGAACAAGAGGTCTCTGTTGCCGTGCGCAGCAGCGCTACTGCCGAAGATTTGCCGGACGCCAGCTTCGCCGGACAGCAAGAAACCTTTCTCAATATCAGCGGTGAGGAAGATCTGCTCGACGCCTGCCGCAAATGCTATGCCTCGCTGTTTACCGATCGAGCGATCAGCTACCGCGAAAATAAAGGTTTCGACCACATGCAGGTGGCGCTTTCGGTCGGTGTGCAGAATATGGTGCGATCTGACCAGGCAGGAGCCGGGGTGATGTTCTCCATCGACACGGATACCGGCTTTCCCGACGTGGTGATGATCGATGCTGCCTGGGGCCTGGGTGAAAACGTGGTGCAGGGTACGGTGACTCCGGACAGTTATACGGTATTCAAGCCGCTGCTCGAGAACCGCGGCTTGATTCCCATCCTCAGCAAAAAGCTCGGCACCAAGGAGAAGAAGATGATTTACTCCCGTGGCGCCGGACATCCCACCCGCAATGTCGAGACCTCGTCAAAAGAACGGCATTCCTTCGTGCTGAACAACGATGAAATTCTGCAGTTGGCACGCTGGGCGACGGTGATCGAGGAGCATTACGGCCAGCCGATGGATATGGAGTGGGCAAAGAATGGCGAGGATGGTGAACTGTTCATCGTACAGGCCCGACCGGAAACAGTGCAGTCGCGAAAACAGGCGGGAGTGCTCAAAACCTATACCCTCAAAGAGCAGAGCGAGGTGTTGCTCACCGGACTCGCAATCGGCGAAGCGATTGCCGCCGGCAAGGTCCAGGTAATCAAAAGCGCCACTGAAATCGATAAATTTGAAAAAGACAGCATTCTGGTTACCGGTATGACCGATCCCGACTGGGTGCCGATCATGAAAAAGGCCGCCGGCATCATCACCGACCACGGCGGTCGGACCTCGCATGCTGCAATTGTCAGTCGCGAACTGGGTATCGGTGCCGTGATCGGTACCGGCAACGGCACCAGCGAACTTAAGGATGGCCAGGAGGTGACTCTCTCCTGCGCAGAAGGTGAGCAGGGTAAAATCTACGAAGGCATTCTCGAATATGATGAATCCGAGGTCAACCTCGATACGCTGCCCGACATCAAAACCCGCATCATGATGAACATCGCCAGCCCCGCCGCGGCCTTTCGCTGGTGGCGGTTGCCGTGTCACGGAATCGGACTGGCGCGTATGGAGTTTATCATCAACAACATCATTCAGATCCACCCCATGGCTCTGCTCCGATATGATGAACTGAAAGATAAAGAAGCCAAGCGTCGGATTCGGGAGCTGACGCGAAACTATGACGACAAACGTGAATATTTCATCGATCAACTCGCTCAAGGCATCGCCACCATCGCCGCCAGCCAGTATCCTGATCAGGTCATCGTGCGCATGAGCGATTTCAAGACCAACGAGTACGCTGAATTGATCGGCGGCAGTCAATTCGAATTTGCTGAAGAAAATCCGATGCTGGGCTTCCGCGGCGCCTCGCGTTACTACAACGAACGCTACCGGGATGGATTCGCCCTGGAGTGCGCGGCGATCAAGCGGGTGCGTGAACAGATCGGTCTCGACAACGTGGTCATCATGATCCCGTTCTGTCGTACTCTCAAGGAGGCGGACCGGGTCCTTGAAGTCATGGCCGAAGAAAATCTGGTACGCGGCATGAAGGGGCTGGAGGTTTACATGATGGTGGAGATTCCCGCCAACGTGGTCCTCGCTGAAAAGTTCGCCGAGCGTTTCGACGGGTTTTCTATCGGCTCAAACGACCTGACTCAGCTGACTCTAGGCGTCGACCGGGATTCGGCGATCCTCAAGGAACTCTTCGATGAGCGCGATGAGGCGGTGATGACCACCATTGCCCAAGTGATCCGATCCGCCAACAAGACCGGTACCAAGATCGGCATCTGTGGCCAGGCGCCGAGCGATTACCCTGATTTCGCAGCCTTTTTGGTGGAACAGGGGATTGATACGATATCGCTCAATCCGGACAGCGTTATCGGCGTGATCCGGCGCGTCGCGGCGATGGAAAACAGCTGAAACGGGTCTGTGGCCCAGGTTTATCGCGAACTCTTCAATGGGGATACGATGAATTATGTTCTGTCCGGCATCATCTGGGTCTGCGCCTGATCACGCCTCCCTCCTCATTCCTCCATCGCCATCGGCGCGTCCCGTCCGTGGCGCCGCAACAGAAAGATGCAGAAGACGAAAAACAGGACCATTCCCGCCAGCAGGCCGAGTTCGATCATGGTCATGCGAAAAGCCTCCGCATGCTCAGGTGTCGGGTGTACCTGTTCGGCGGTAATGATCAGCACCCTGCGGATGGCGGCGATGATGCCCACCGCCAGGAAGGGCTCGATGACGAGTTTTCGTCGTTTGATAAAGATGCCGACGGTATGAAGGATCTCTACCAGCATCAGGACCAGGAGCAGATTGTCGAGCAGACGCGAAATCTCCTGCGTCGGATTTTCGCCAAGATTCTGCAGAAACTCGAAGGTGGAAAAGCCGATGAGCAGCAAGGCCGCACCGATCAGAATCATGGCCGTGACAAGATAGATTAAGTCCTCGAAATGAGAGAGGACATTCATGATTTTTGCTGTCATCGGGGACCTTTCTCCTGTGGATTTATTTTGTTCTGTTCAAGGTTGATGCACTCGCAAAAACTCACGGGATGGCTAAGCAAAAATTCATCCTACAAGGTTTGGTGTTTTTTCAGGGGCGAAGGTATACATATGGTATGTCGAGGTCCTGAAAAAACGCCATAAGCACGTTCAAAGACCATTGAGCAGCAGATCAGCAGGCCAGTGATGAGAATTATGGCCGGATAGACGATATCTTGAGTTTCCACGCTTACCTCAAATTCAGATGCTTTCTGTCTTTACCATAGCATCGATCAAAGATGACGCAAGGCTGTGCTTAACATTGATATGAGGCGAATTTGACAACGGACTCGGAGATTGTAGATTTGCAGACATGACTCAGGCTAGCAATGCATCCACCAGAAATCCGTCATCGCATTCTTCCTTTGACCAGCCCGAAAAGCCCTGGTCCGTGGATATCAATGAGGTGCGGAAGGCTCTGCAGGTCGACATCGAGGCGGGCTTGAGTGAGGAACAGGCCAGCCGTCGCCTGAAGTCCTGCGGACCTAATCGACTCAAGGAATCCAAGCCCAGAAGCATGTGGCAGATCCTCATCGACCAGTTTGCCAGCCTGATCGTCGGGCTGCTGGGCGTGGCCGCGATCACGGCGGTGGTCTTCGGTCGTTGGGTCGAAGGTGTTGCAATTGCCATCGCGCTCGTAATCAACGCGGTGATCGGATTTTTTACCGAATTGAAAGCGACCCGTTCGATGGAAGCCTTGCATCGCCTCGGCTCGACCGAGGCCAAGGTTTATCGACAAGGGCAAATCAAAGTTCTACCTGCTCCGAAAATCGTGCCGGGCGACTTGGTGTCTCTGGAGGCTGGCGATCTGGTTCCCGCCGATCTGCGGGTCAGCGAGGCCAATAATCTGCAAGTCGACGAAGCCGCTCTGACCGGAGAATCACTGCCAATCACCAAGCAGGTTGAAGCCGTTTCAACAGAAGCCTCTCTGGCCGAACGGACCAGCATGCTCTACAAGGGAACCGCTGTGACCAGTGGTTCTGGAGCCGGAGTAGCGGTGGCAACCGGCATGCAGACCGAGCTGGGTCGGATTGCCACGCTCGCCGAGGATGTCGGCGAGAAATTCACTCCTCTGGAGCGGCGTCTTGAGCGTTTGGGACGTCGCCTGGTCTGGGCCACACTGGCTGTCGGCATATTGGTGACGGTCGCCGGCCTGATCGGCGGCAAGCACTGGTTGCTGGTACTGGAGACCGCCATCGCCATGGCGGTGGCAGCTGTCCCGGAGGGACTGCCGATCGTCGCAACCATCGCCCTGGCCCGCGGGATGTGGCGCATGGCCCATCGCAATGCCCTCATCAACCGGCTCTCGGCCGTGGAGACGCTGGGGGCGACCAATATTATCTGCACTGACAAAACCGGCACCTTGACCGAGAACCGGATGCACCTGCAACGCCTGGAGCTGGCTTCGGGGACTTTTGCGCTGGACGAGGAGGACTTTGACCTTCAGAAACACGATCTGTTGCGAAGAGTGCTTGAGACCGGTGTTCTGTGTAACAACTCCAGTCTCGATCAAGAGGGTGGAGATGCTGTGGGTGATCCCCTGGAGGTGGCGCTCCTCAAAGCAGCCGCAGCACACGATCTGCATCGCGACCAGTTGCTCGGTCAATTGCCTGAAGTCCGGGAAGAAGCCTTCGACCCGGATACGCTTATGATGGCCACATTCCACCAGAGCGAAGAAAGCTACCGCATTGCGGTGAAAGGAGCGCCGGAAGCGGTTCTTGACTCTTGCTCGGCCATTGCTGAAAAGGAAGGTGACGTCGAATTGAGCGATGCTTTGCGTCAAGACTGGCAGGAACGCAACCAGCAACTCGCCAAGAATGGTTTTCGGGTTCTGGCGCTGGCTGACAAGGCCGGCAATTCTGCCGAGGACGACCCGTACCAGGGCCTCACCCTGCTCGGCCTGGCTGGATTGTGGGATCCGCCACGTAAAGAGATCAGCGATACGCTGGAGCAATGCCGGCAGGCGGGCATCCGGGTGATTATGGTCACTGGTGATCACCCTGCCACCGCCCTGGCTGTTGCTCACGCCGTCGGTTTGAACGGGGATTCGTCGACAGTCATGACAGGAGACGATCTGAAAAAGCCCGAAGATCTCACAGAAGAACAGCGCCGAAAATTACTGAAGGCATCAATCTTTGCCCGGGTCAGTCCAGAACAGAAGCTGCATCTGATCAATCTCCACCAGGGTACCGGCGCCATTGTCGCCATGACCGGTGACGGGGTGAACGATGCACCGGCTTTGCAGCAAGCCGATATCGGCGTGGCCATGGGCAAGCGTGGCACGCAGGTCGCCCGAGAGGCTGCCGACATGGTGTTGCAGGACGACAGGTTTGCCACCATTATCACCGCTATCTACCATGGTCGGGTGATTTTCAGCAATATCCGCAAGTTCATCTTCTTTCTGCTCTCAGGCAACGTCAGCGAGATCCTCATCATTACCCTGGCGGCACTGGTTAATGCGCCGCTGCCACTGTTGCCGCTGCAAATCCTTTATCTCAACCTGATCGGCGATGTCTTTCCGGCCCTGGCCCTCGGCGTAGGAGAAGGTGACCGATCGGTCATGCAGCAACCGCCGCGCGATCCGGACGAACCGGTCCTGCCACGCGGCTACTGGCTGGCGATCATCGGTTATGCTGTGGTCATTGCGACTGTGGTTCTCTGTGGCTTCGCAATGGCAATCATCTATTTCGGCATGGCGCGCGATCAGGCCGTGACAGTTTCATTCCTGTCATTATCTCTGGCTCGACTCTGCCATGTGTTCAACATGCGCGACCGCGAGTCCGGCCTGTTCTGCAACGAAATTACCCGCAATCCTTTCATCTGGGGCGCTCTGGTCTTCTGTCTCGGGTTGCTGGCAATCGCGCTTTATCTGCCCGGCTTGCGGGAAATACTTTCCTTGACAGCACCGGGAGCAGCCGGCTGGGGAATCATTCTGGTGGTCGGAGTCTTGCCGTTGCTGGTAGGACAAGCGGCTAAACTGGTGATGACGACTTTCGACCGACAGGAGAATGACCACCAGCCAACCATCCACTTGCAACGCTAAGGGCTTTTGCGGCGTCACCGCTTTGCAGAGAATAACTGCTTCACTTCTGCTTTTGTCAGTTCGCATAGCAACTTTCTGCCTGAAAAGTAGAAAAGTACTCCTTGTATATTCCGGGTTGGTTGATAGTTTTAAATAGAGATGTAACCGTGAGGAAGACAGAGCCGGGAGATGTTGCCTGCAGCAGGTTGGCTGATTGCCTGAACAATCAGGCCATCTCGCGAAGGGAGGTATAAATGTTGGTGTTTGTAACAGGTGGTACGGGATTTGTCGGCAGTTATGTGTTGAAAAAACTTGCAGCATCGGGACATCAAATTATAGCTCTGGTGCGTCCGGGGTCGGAAGACAAGCTGGTCAAAACCGATAACATCACCTTGCATGTCGGTGATGTAACGGACCCGGACAGTCTGAAAGGCAGCATGCAGGGTTGTGATGCTGTCATTCACCTGGTTGGCATTATTCGGGAATTCCCGGGTAAGGAGATTACTTTTGAGCGACTGCATGTTGAAGCAACCCGGCATATGATCGATGCCGCTACAGCTCATGGGGTTAAACGATTCCTGCACATGAGCGCCAACGGAGCCCGAAAAGATTGTGATAGTGATTATTTCAAGACAAAATGGCAGGCCGAAGAAATCCTCCGTACGACAGATCTCGATTGGACGATATTCCGGCCAACGCTGATATTCGGCAAAGGCGGCGAGTTTATCGAAACACTGGTCAAGTTAGTTCGAGATTTGCCGATCGTGCCGGTGGTCGGAGACGGAGAGTATCGATTGCAGCCGGTTGCAGTCGAACAGGTTGCCGAAACCTATTGCAAGGCCCTTGCCATGGCGGAAACCGTTGGTCAAGCTTATCATCTCGGAGGATCAGACAGTTATGACTTCAATACAATCCTCGATCTGATCGGCAAGGCTGCTGGCAAGGATGACGTCACCAAGATCCATCAACCGGTAGCTTTGACCAAACCGTTTGTCAAAATACTGCAGGGCTATGAGAAGTTCCCCATGACAACCGAGCAGTTAGACATGTTGATTCAAGGCAACGAGTGCAACCAGCAACCCTGGGCAGAGACATTCGAGATTAAACCGACTGCGTTCGCTGACGGTGTCAAGGATGCAGTCAGCGTTGAAGAACAGTAGGCGGAGGTGATTGATGAAATCACGTAAAATTTTTAATTGTCAGAGATGCGATGCCGAAATCGAGATCACCGATCCACAAGAGCAGAATCAGGTGATCTGCAGACGGTGCGGTCGAACTTATCGGCTGGATTTCAGTGAAACCGCACAAGTCTGGACATTGCAGGCAGAACAAACCGTCGAGGTCGATACTGACAAACGTCCCGAAGACGAACCTTTTTCTGTTCTGGGAGAAGTCGGTCGGCCCAAGCGGGTTGACCGTTCCGAGGATCATCGCGAACAGACCGATCTTCATCCCGGCAATGAGGCCATAGCCGGTAAACCCGGCCGCAAAGACTGATCCATGACTGATCATACCAGGCAAATTGTCACTCTGACCATGAACCCGTCCATTGACCTCTACATCAATGTCCGGCGGCTGAAGCCGGCTGACAAACTGCGTGGACGTATAGCACGCCGCGATCCGGGAGGCGGCGGCATCAATGTCTCAAGAGCGATCAGCTCTCTGGGTGGGCAAGCGCTTGCCCTCTTGCCAGCGGGGGGTCCATCGGGAATATTTCTGCAGGACCTGCTTGCGGCAGAGGATGTGCCATGCCGGGTGCAAGAGATTGATGGCATCAGCAGAGAAAATTTTACCGTTTTCGAGGAGGAGACAGACCAAGAATATCGCTTCGTCCTGCCTGGACCGGAATTGACAAAACGGGAATGGCAGGCCTGCCTGGACATGCTTGCCGCGCTCGAACCGTTGCCGCAATATCTGGTCGCCAGCGGCAGCCTGCCGCCCGGAGTCCCGGACGATTTCTATGCCCGGGTTGCTCGATGGGCACGGTCAGCAGGGGTCCGGCTGGTGCTCGATACCTCAGGGACAGCGCTGCAGGCTGCGCTTGATGAAAAAGTCTACCTGATCAAGCCGAACAGGCGCGAGCTGCAGGATTTGTCCGGACGGCCGATTGAGAGTGCAGAGGACGAGGAGCAAGTGTGTCGGAAGATGATCGAAGATGGCCGGTGCGAAGTCATCGCCCTGACCCTCGGCAAAGACGGTGCGCTATTGATCACTGCCGAGGAAAGCCGCAGGGTCGAAACTCCTGCGCTGGAAGCGAAAAGTTCGGTCGGCGCCGGTGACAGTTTTGTTGCTGGAATGGTTCTCGGCCTGGTCCGCAAGCTGTCGCTTCGGGAGGCTTTCTGTTACGGCAACGCGGCAGGTGCTGCAGCCCTGCTGACTCCCGGTACGGAATTGTGTTTGAAAGAGGATGTCGAGCGGTTATATGAACAGCTCTGTTCTGCCTGGCCGAATTCCTGACCGGATTCAACTCAGGCATGCAATCGGATTGGTGAGTCTGCCTGAAGAGTCGTTGTTTGCCCATTGCTTGACGGTCATTTCGCGATAGGCTTCATCATCAGGTTGCAGAGAAGGGGAGATTAACCCGTTTAATGATAAAAAGACGTGGGTAACGAGTGCGGAGTCTGCAATACCGATCTGCCGGGTGAACGGAAGCAGACAGGAAAAGATCAACAGTTATTATCGGGGAAAGTATTAATGCCGAAGTTATGGGGAGAAATTTATGAGCAATGCAGAGAAAGATATCAATATTTATGATTACGCCATGAAGATGGAAATTGATGGCAAGTCTTTTTATGCCAAGCAGGCCTCTGAATCCCACGTTCCCGGCTTGCGGACGATATTCTCACGCCTGGCTGAAGACGAACAGAAGCACTATGACACGATCAAGAAGCTGAAAAACCGCTCGGGTCCTCTGGAGATGGCAACGTCGACCGGACTCGAAGACAGCAAAAACGTTTTTCAGCAACTGAGCGAGACCGGTCAAACCCCGGAGAAAGTCTCCGATGATCTCGAAGCTTACCGTTACGCTATGCAAGTCGAAGCAGAAAGCTTTCGCCTGTATGAGGCTGCCGCCGCGAAGGAGAATGATGAATCCGTACGTCGGGTCTTGCTGCGTATCGCCGAGGAGGAGCACGAGCACTTCAACATCCTTGAGAATGTCTATCATTTCGTCAATGCGCCGAATCAGTATCTGGCTTGGGGCGAATTCAGCAACCTTGATGAGTTCCGCAATTTCGGTCGCGATGTCGACATCATGGAAGGCAAAGGGGATTCCTGAAATTCAGCCTGGAACTTCAGGTAAATCTTCTGATAATTAACCAGAAAATGCCATGAGTAATCATCAATGGAGGCCGCAATGCGACAGCTGCGTAAACTGAATGAGCTAATCGGTTACCACCTGCAGGCTGACGATGGTGAAATCGGCAAGATATTGCAGGTCTACTTTGATGACCAGCAATGGGTTACCCGTTATTTTGTTGTTCGCACCGGCAATTGGCTGCTTGGTCAAGCGGTCTTGATCGTGCCTTCAAGTGTGACTGGAATCGATGTAGAAAACCAACGTCTGATCGTAGACCTCAGCCGCGAACAGATTAAAAACAGTCCTCCGGTCAATACTGAACTGCCTGTTTCGCGTCACTATGAAGAAAAATATTATGCATATTACGGATGGCAACCCTATTGGAGTATTGGACCTTTGCCGACAATCTCCAAACCGTTTTCTGTTAAAAACCCCGAAAAACCCGAGCACCCCAACCTGCGCAGCAGTAAAGAGGTGAGTGGATATCATATTCATGCCCAGGATGACGAGATCGGTCGAGTCGAGGACTTCCTCCTGGAGGAAGAAACCTGGGCAATAGCGTATCTGGAGATTGATACCGGCACCTGGTTTGCTGGCAAGAAGGTGCTCCTTTCACCATCCTGGATTCAGAAAGTCGACTGGGCAAAAAAACAAGTCAGCGTCAATGTCGCTGCTGATCTGATAAGATCGGCCCCGGAATACGATGCTGCAAAGGGCGTCAGTTCCGATTACCGGTCAGCGTTGCACAAGCATTATGAGAAAAAAACTTTAAAATGAGCAGGCAACGGCCTAATCCGCCTGCGAAAGAGCGTAATCCGGGACGCGGAGCCTTGCCATTCAGCATCCTCAGTGCAATCGTCTCCCTGCTTTTCATTGCTTATGGTGTGTCGATTTCTTCAGCGAGTGAGGTATCCCGTTGGCTTGAAGTCTTCGGCTATGTATCTGTCTTATATGGAATGATCTCTCTCGCGGTTCTGGGTTGTGCACACAAATACCGTGCCCTCTGGTGTGTCACCATAAGCCAGGTGAGCTCCGTCTGTTATCTCATCATCTATATTCTTGCCGTTTCGGCCGGATTGGAAACCGGACTGGGTTTGAGCGGCATTCTGCTGGTGGCGTTGGCCGTTTGGGTCAACTGGTTCGCCATTAACGCAGTTATCAGAAACCATCTGAATCCATGAGAATCGGTTTTCTCAATCGATTGAGTGCTGAATCTGAAGCCTGAAAAAAACGGCTGATTTCAATCAGATCTCATGTCTTTTGCGACAATCTCCTAACCGGCCGTGTTCTCCCATTTGATGGCATCGACCGGACAGACATCGTCGCAGGCACCACAATCCGTGCATGTCTCCTTGTCGATGATGTATAACGGGTCGCCTTCGCTGATAGCATTTACCGGACAGACCGGTACGCAGGTGCCGCAGAGAATGCATTCGTCGGTTATGTAATGTGTGCCCATCGGAGTTCTCCTCTTTGATGATTTAATTCTATTGTAGTGTCCCAACCTGCCTGAAATCTCTGCGTCGATCAGAAGAGAGACCTGACCGCTTGCGTTGTCTCTGCCCTTTGCAGTTGATAATCCATGATTTTCATAATGGTCATCTCCTTGTCTGTGAAACATAAAAAGGATCAAGTTTCGCCTGAGGAAAAGCAGACCAGTTAAATTGATACCAGAAATTAGACATCTTGCCAGTTTCCCAGGATTTAAAATAATAATTGGTTTCGTCCGGAAACTTTATTTTTGTTATCTGAAGTTTCCGGATGGCCAGGAATTATGCTTCATCAGTGAATTTGCGTTTCAGCTGGAAAGCCAGAACATAGCCAACGGCGAGTATCGCTATAAACAGCAGTACAAACGATTTATCTTTCAGCAAAGCGTATCCCAAACCGATAAACGGCAAGGCTAATAGAAAATTACACACCAGTCCAACCGTAAAGTAGATAGAAAACGGAATATTGAGAATGGCCAGGGAAAAATTCTTGATGGTATATGGCAGTCCTGGAAGTGCCATAAAGATAATGGAAAAAATCAGTCGCCGACTTTCCTTGATCTGTGGGATTTGATAATTCATCCGGGAGAGAAGCGTGCTGATTT